>CAMLPZ010000145.1 GCA_946482045.1 uncultured Asticcacaulis sp. | reverse complement strand
ACCGAGCCCCAGCCGCGCGTCTCCGCTTCGCAGCGGATGGCGAATGCAATATCTTCGGGAAGGGTCATAAATACCCACGAAGCCGTTTCGGCGTGCCAGCGCCAGAGTTTGGCTTCGAAACTATAGCTCACGGCTGGCTTCGCCGCGCTTGACGGCGCCGTACCACGCCCACAACAGGTGCGAGGCGATGGAGCGGTAGGGTGACCAGACCAGCGCCCGTTCGGCGCAGTAAAGCTCGTTCGGCCGCGCTTCCAGTCCGTCGAGCCAGCCAACGGCTTCGCGCAGGGCGACGTCACCGACGGGGAAGAGATCAAGCCGCGCTTCGGAGAACATCAGATAAACTTCGGCGGTCCAGCGGCCGATACCTTTCAGCGCCATCAGGTGCTTGACGGCGGCTTCGGTTTCCATGGCGGCCAATCCTTCGGCCGTGAAGTGGCCGGAGTGAAAGGCCTCGGCCAAGGCGCGCGCATAGCCAATCTTGGGCCGCGACAGGCCGTAACCGCGCATCAGGTCGTCATTGTGGCTGAGCACCGCGTGCGGGCTGACATCGCCCAGGCCGGCGTGCAGGCGGGCAATGATGGTGTTGGCGGCCTTGACCGACAGTTGCTGTTCGACGATCAGGCCCAGTAGGGCGGGAAAGCCATTGTCACGCTTGCGGAAGGTGATGTGGCCGAAGCGTTCAGTAATGGGGCGGAACTTGGGATCGGCGGCGGAAAGCGCGGTCAAGTGCGCGGGATCGAGCGGTGTCATGGGGCGGTTATAGCGCAGCATGCACGCAAAAGCGGCAGTAGATTTATCATCCTTTTCCTTCGCGGAAGGAAGGGCACCGCAGCCTATGACTTTATGCACCCGACCTGCGCCACGCGGTACTCACGGCGCAGGGTATCAGCCACGATGCCATAATTGCGCTTGGTGATGGTGGCTTCGGCGTCATAGTCCGGCTTGCGCGGGCTGGCATTGGCCAGTTGCACCACGGCCTCCGGCACCGAAGTATAGATGCGGCCCCGGCGTGGGGCTTCCTTGATGACGATGCCGACGACGCGTGAGTTGTCGTCGATCACCGGTCCGCCGGCCAGCTGGTTGAGATCGCCTTCGATGCCCTGGGTACGGCCCGCGGCCGCCCATGCCAGCACGACCTCATTGTGGCCGCCGCGCTTGGAACGCTCCAACACGGTCACGCCGATCAGGCGGGCCGTGGCTTCGCCAGGTTCGCCGCCGGGAAAGCCCGGCATGAAACCCCGAATACCCGGCTCGATCGTCTTTGGATCGACCAGGGACAGGGGACGCGCGCCGCCATCGGTGACGCCGATGACATAGCTGTCGACGCCTGGCACGTCGCGGATCTTGAACGGCACGCCGAGATTGCCGCCGATATTGAGGAAGGGATGGGTGCAGCCACGAATGCTCTGGCGCGACACAACCCAGTCGCCCGTTTGCGACAGGCTGAATGCCGTGCCGGTCATCACGCGCTGGTCGCCGATCGGCAGGTTGATGATCGAGCCGGCGGAAAACGGCGTGAAGTTGGCGAACAAAGCCATTTCACCGACGCCCGGCGCAGGCGGCGCGGGCGGTGCCGGCGAATTCTCATGCCACTGGCTGGTCACCACCGTGATCAGGGCAACAGCAGCACCGTAAAGAAGCCAATCTAATTTCATTTGGCTAGCTTCATGGCAATGCCTTACTGGACGGTGGCGGCGAGGAGCAGGGCGGCGGCCAGCTTGGCGGCGACCAGCAGGACGGCGGCGGAGACTTCGCCTTCGTTCATGCGGTTGGGCAGGCCGGCCAGCAGGAAGTCAACCATACGGAAGACGAACAGTTGCAGAAGGATAGTCGCGCCGCCCCACAGGACGATTTCGCGCAGAGACGTCGAGGCAACGATGGAAGCCGCCAGGGGAATGGCCAGGCCGATAATGACGCCGCCATAGCCGACCGCGGCGGCCGAATTGCCTTCGCGGATCTGCTGGATTTCCTTGTAGGGCGTCAGGATGGAATAGATGGTGGCGCCGATCATCAGCATCAGCAGCGCGACGCCGCCATGCAGCAGGGTGGTGACGAAACCCGAGGCGAAGGCCTGCATTTCCGGACGCAGCACTTCGGGCGTCAGGAAGCTGAGATTGAGCGTGTCGGATGTCATGTGCGAAACGGTCCCCTGCGGCACTTTTTGCGGTGCGGTCCGGCGGCGTTCTCCACCGGCCCGTTAGGTATGCTGGAAACTTCCTGCAAGATCAAGTCCACCTGTTCAGGGCTGTGGACACTTTCGCTGTGAATTGCAAAAGGCGTTACAAATGCGCGAATTAAGACACCATGCCGGCAGCCAGATGCGCGAACGGCAGGCTTTCGGGATGGTCGTCTTCTTGCGTGTTGTCCTCGTTTGACGCATTTTCCTCGCGGTTAATGCGGCGCAATACGCTTGCGCGTTGCTTCTCGCTCTCCGACTTCAACTGGCCGCACGCCGCAAGGATGTCGCGGCCGCGCGGCGTGCGGATCGGCGAGGCATAGCCGGCCTTGTTGAGCACGGCGGCGAAGGCTTCGATCGTCCGCCAGTCCGAGCACTGGTAATCGCTGCCGGGCCAGGGGTTGAACGGGATCAGGTTGATCTTGGCCGGAATGCCCTTCAGCAGGCGGATGAGCGCGCGCGCTTCGGCCGGCGTGTCGTTGATGCCCTTCAGCATGACATACTCAAACGTCACGCGGCGCGCGTTCGACAGGCCGGGATAGGCGCGGATGGCGGCCATCAACTGTTCGATATTGTATTTCTTGTTGAGCGGCACCAGCACATCGCGCAGCTCGTCATTCGTCGCGTGCAGCGAGATGGCCAGCATGGCAGCGGTGCGCTCGCCCAAGGCCGGCAGTTCGGGCACGACGCCCGAGGTCGACACCGTGATGCGGCGGCGCGAAATGGCGATGCCTTCGTTGTCGGAGATGATGTCGATGGCGGCGGCGACATTATCGAGATTGTAGAGCGGCTCGCCCATGCCCATGAAGACGATATTCGAAAGCCTGCGGTCTTCCTTAGGCGATGGCCATTCGCCAAGGTCGTCGCGCGCCACCTGGACCTGGGCGACGATTTCGGCGGTCGTCAGGTTGCGCACCAGCTTTTGCGTGCCGGTGTGGCAGAACGAGCAATTGAGCGTGCAGCCGACCTGGCTGGAGACGCAGAGCGCGCCTGAGCGGCCGACATCGGGGATATAGACGGTTTCGACCTCGATGCCGGGCGCCATGCGGATCAGGTATTTGCGCGTACCGTCCTTCGACACCTGGCGCTCGACGATTTCCGGCCGGGCCAGGGTGAACTTGTCGTGGAAGAGGGCCCGCTGGTCCTTGGCGATATCGGTCATCTGGTCGAAGTCGGTCACGCCGTAATGATGCACCCAGCGCCAGATCTGCTGCATGCGCATCTTGGCCTTGCGCGCCTCGACTACCCCAGACTGGATCAGGGCCTGGGTCAGCCCGTCGCGCGTCAGGCCGGTGATGTTCACCAGTTGCGTGGGGGCAGGCTTTTGAGACAGGTCGAGCGTATGGGCCAAGGCAAGCGGCTTTCGGACTAATATTTCGGGGATGAAGGCGCGCTCTATACAGGAAAAGCGGAGGCTTGTCTAATGCGCGCCATCTTAACCGGGTTTTTGCCACCTTCTGATACCATCGCCGCCGCTGGCAAATTCTTTCCTGATTCCGGGAAGTGCAGAATGCCCGCCGGGTTCGCATGGAGCAATTATGGTGATGATCAGGAAATGGCCGAGGGATAAGGCGCGCGATTACGCCGACCTGTTCGCATCGGAAGACCCGAGACTCATCGCGGAATCGCTTAAGCGCATTGCGGAAAGCAGCCATTGCCTGCCTCAGACGCCCTATGAGCGGGCGATGAATATCCTGTCCGATCATCTGCTCCACGACGGCGCGACCCTGTCGACGCGGCAGAAGCAGATTATGGATGAGGTCAAGGACCGGCTGCGCGACGTGTTTATGGTGCGGGGATAAGTCGTGTAAACAGGTCGAGCCGTCATCGTTTCGTCGCGATTCTGACGGTAGGGTACGACCGGGGGCGGGTATCCTGCGTTCGGGAGACCGTCTATGCTGTGCTTTAAATCCGTTGCCGGGCTTGGCGTGCTGCTGGCCGCGCCTGTGGCTGCGCACGCTGGACCGCTGGCCTATGACAATCCGCTCGGCATTACCGTGGCCATGGAGGAAGACGGTGGCCCGGCCGCCGATCCGGGCGGGCGTTTAAGCGCGGCGATTGCCCGGCTGGAAGGAACGCTCGGTTCCGCATCGACCGGCCCAGAACCCAAGGTCGATACCTCGACCGGCACAGCCATCGCCTTTGTCGTGCGGTCGTTCAGCAAGGACAGCGGGCAGATTCATATGTTGGTTGCCTCGGAAAGCGGCGGCGGCGTCTGTCATATCCGCGCGCCAGCGAAAGCGGAAAGCCAGTCGCACATTCCGCAGCTCCTGCTGCTGTGCCTGGCCAATTTCGGCAAGCCCGGCAACGCGACGATGACGCCGGCTGCGCCCGTTGCCGCAGTGAAGCCAGTGGCGGTAAAAGCGGCGCCTAATGCGCGTTTCAGCCAGAACTGGACCAAGGTCGAAGGTGTCTATTTCCGGCTGATCGGAACCTTTGGTGTTGGCGGCATGGCGGCGATGGATTTCGAACCGATCGTTCTGTTCAAGGATGGCAGCTATGTCGAAATCCGCGATTCTGCGCTGGAGGATATGGACCTTGGCGCCGATCGCCAGGCGCGGCCGAGGTCGTGGGGGACGTGGAGCAAGGCCGGCGCGGCCTTCGTTCTCACTGGCGCAGGCGGCAAGCCAAACAGCTACGCGCTCCAGCAGGGCCGGTTCTTCAAGGCCTATCCGGCCTCGGCGGCGAAGCTGCTGCCGGCCTATAAGCGCCTGTCGGGCGGGGGCAATGCGGCGCTGGGTGGCGAGGTGACGATCGCGATCAAGAGCAAGATCGCTTTTGCGCCGGATGGACGTTTCGTTGAGGCCTCGGATGTCGGTGCGGTCAGTTCCGGTGATATGAGCGGCTGGGCGACCGCGGTCAGCGGCAGCAACGGCAAGAACGGCACCTACACGGTCAAGGACCACACGATCACCCTGACCTATGCCGACGGCACGGTTAAGCGCGAATTCTTTGCCTTCGCGTCGAAGAAGACACCACCCCAGCCTGATCCGGAAATGATCTTTATTGGGGACTCTGTCTACACCGACGATTAACGCCCGATGTAACGTTCGGGCTTGTGGAAGCCGATCAATACGCCGCTCATGGCGACGGCCGACAGGATCGAAAAGACGATCTGCTGGCCGTTAAGGACGAAGATCGAGGCCGACAGGATCAGGGCGTCGCAAACCATCTGCGTCTTTCCGGCATTGATGTTGCGGATCTTCTGAAGGTACAGCGCCAGCACGCCCGTGCCGCCGGCGCCCGCACTATGACGGGCCAGCGACAGGATACCCATGCCGATGACCGTGCCGCCGAAAAGCGCCGCGAACAGCGGATGGACCTTGTCGAGATGGAAGGCATAAGGCACGGCTTGCGCGCCGGCCATGATGGCCAGGTTGACGATGACCGTCTTCACCATGAAGCGCCTGCCCATGGCCGGCCAGGCGAACAGGAAGAACGGGATATTGATCAGCAGGAACAGCAGGCCGACCGGCAGCGGCACGATATAGGAGACGAGGAGCGCGATACCGGCGACGCCGCCGGTGACCAGGCCTGCCGCCTTCAGGAACATCATGCCTAACACGACGAACGAACAGCCGATGGCAAAGGCGTAGATGTCTTCGATAAGGGTATGCTTGACGACCGGATAGAGCATGCCCTCCTTGTCGTCTTTGGCGGGCGCGGCTGAAGCTGTGACTGGCGGCATGGCGCATCCATCAGGGTCATAATCCTGGGCGCATCCTGACCTGTAGCGCGCATATGCTTGCGATTGAAACGATCATGCCATAGTTTGTGCGCCGGGAAAACCGTCTTCTAGCCGTGGCATACCGGGCAATCCGGGTCGACCGACAACTTGACTACGCGCGATTGCATAGTCAGGCCGTCCAAGATCATCAGTTGGCCGCGCAACGGTTCGCCTGCGCCGGTGATGAGCTTTATGGTCTCAAGGGCTGCGAGCGAACCCATGACGCCGGCCAGTGCCCCGACGACGCCCACGCGCTCGCAGGTTTCGGCATCGGGCGGAATTTCCGGGACAAGGCACTGATAGCAGGGCGTGCCATCGAACACCGACAATTGCCCGCTCCAGCGACCGAGCGCCGCCGACACCAGCGGCTTTTTCAAGCTCAGGCAGATGCGATTGACCAGCAGCCGCGTTGGGAAGTTGTCGCAGCCGTCGAGCACTATGTCGTAGCGACCAAGGACATCTGCCGCATTATCGTCATCGAGGCGCACGGCATGAATATTACAGTTGGTATGCGGATTGATGTTCTGAAGGGCGTTTTTGGCGGTGCCGGCTTTGGACTGACCGATATCGCCGGTTCCATAGAGGACTTGCCTTTGCAGGTTGCTCAGCGATACCGTGTCGTCGTCGATAAGGCCCAATGTCCCGACGCCGGCTGCCGCCAGATAAAGGGCTGCTGGCGCACCGATCCCGCCCATGCCGACCAGCGCCACCTTGGCGGCTTTCAGTTTCAACTGCCCCTGGCCGCCGATTTCCTTCAGCACGAGGTGGCGGGCATAGCGGTCGATTTCGTCATCAGTGAGCATGACGGCTAGATAAGACCGAATGCCTCCTGATCCAAGCCTATTCGACGATCAGCAGCGTTACGCCTTGGCGCACGAGGGTGAGATCGAGTTTGGCAGCACCCTTCGTGACCGTCAGCGGTGGCAAAGCTGTTGGGTGCATGACCGAGGCGACTTCCAGGTCCTTGTACTGATCCTGATTGGGCGACGGCGGTGATCCCATGGCCTGCCAGGCGGTATAGGCGTTGGCGGTCTTGGGATCGACCAGGTACTGCGTGACCTTGCGCGTCTTTGCCTTGCCGAGGCCCGACAGGTTGAACGTCACCGCCGCATCCGGGCCTTTCAGGTCGTCATCGTTGTAATGCCAGACAAGCACGGCGATCTTAGCGCCGTCGCGCGTCGCCATAACGCCGACATCATTCTTCTGCGTGACCGAAGCCATCATGTCATCGAGTGGTACCTGCGCCGAACTGCTGGCGGCGATTCGCTCCGGGCCAAACTTAGCGTACATGCGGAAGACGTTGAGCACCGGCAGGTCGATGCCATTGGTCGCCAACTGGCGATAGCCGGCGAACCACGGCTGGTCTTCGAAGGTAAAGGCCCAGGTCAGCACGCCTTCGAGATTGACCTTGTGCCGGTCGGACAGCTCCCAAATGCGGGCAAACGAAGCGGCGGTATAGCTGGAGTACATGGTACCGTTGCGATAGCCGTTGGCCTTGCCCGGGCAGGCGGCGCAGCCTTCCGGATCGCTTTCGCCGATAACGATCGGCGTGTCCTTCAGCTCCGGCACAGCGGCGATCTTCTTGAAGCCGGTATCGATGGCATTAAGGTGGTTGGTCATGCCCATCTGGACGTGGCCCCCAGAATCGTCACTGACGAACTTCGGCTGGCCCTTGGCGTGGAAAGCCAGGAAGTCGGTCGGCGTGCCGGTTTCACCTGTCGCGTAGTTCTTGCCCGACACGACGTGCTTGAGGAAACCATCCATGAAGGCGCCGCCGGAGCCCGCGACGTCCGGCCCGCCGACCCTGGCTTCGGGCAGGGCGCGTTTGACGCCGGCGATAGCGTAGTCGTGCGTCTTGTAGAATTCCTCCGGCGTGCCCTTCCAGTAGGACGGGCCATTGGGCTCATTCCACACCTCGAAATACCAGGTCAGGACCTCGTCCTTGCCATACTTTTCGACATTGTGTTTCGTCCACTGATAGACCAGCTCTTCCCACTTATTGTAGTCATTGGGCGGATAGTTCCAGCCGCCTTCGATCAGCTCATACTTGAAGCCTGGCCGCCAGGAGTGGCGGTATGGCGTGCCTTCAGGCGCCGACGACAGGGCTTTGGGCATGAAGCCGATCTGCAAATAGGGACGGACACCGCGCTCAAGATAGCTGTCGATGATCATGTCGGTGATCATCCAGTTGTAGATCGGCCTGCCGTCCTTGTCCTCGGTATAGGCGTTTGTGCTGCCCCACTTGAAGGCCGGGGTGCCATCGCCGGTATTCAGAAGATTGTGGGCGCGAAAATAGACCTGCTTGGGTCTCAGTTCGCCCAGATGATCGAGCAGCTTCTGGCCGTCCTTCATGGTGGCGTAGTTTGGCTCGTCGGCGCCGAAAAAGCGCCAGACGGGTTTCAGTGGACCTTGCGACTTGGCGGCGTCGACCGTGATGGTGACGGGAAAGCTGTCCTGTGCCCACGCAGGCATCGTCATCAAGCCGAGCGCAAGTGCCAGGCTGGTCATCTGCTTCAACATGGCGTTTCCCTCTTGTCTGACAATTCGATAACAGTGAAACGCCAGATCGGCAAGAGTTCGTCAGGTGAAGTGGACCGTCTGCCCTGTTTTGGCACTGCGGAGTGCAGCATCGAGGATTTCCATGACGATCAGATTGTTTTCCAGCGCCGAGGGTTCGAACGGCTGAAGGCTGATCTCTCCGCGGATGACAGCGCAGAAATAGGCAAAAGGGTCATTGCCTGGGCTTCGGCGCTCGGGCGCGGTTACGGGTTTGGTCCCGTCCTCGGTCACCAGCCGTATATGGGTGCCGTCATCGGCGATGATCTGGCCCGTGGTGCCATAAAGTTCCATGTCCTTGCGCGATATCGGCCAGTTCCACGACGCCTGGATAACCGCCTGGGCATCGCCGTAATCGACGATAATGGTGGCGTCGTCATCGACCTTTGGGTAGACGTCCGGCTTGAAGGTGCGCGTGACGGCAGTAACGCTGACCGGCCGCTTGCCCTGGCTCAGATAAGTCATCAGATTGGCGCCATAACAGCCGAAATCGATGATGGCGCCACCGCCGTTCTGTGCCGGATCGGTCAGCCAGTTGAGGAATTCCGGCCCGACGCCGATCTCTTTTGGTCCCCTGTGGCCGTCATGGAATACCGCCTTGCGCAGCGGCCCGATGGCGCCTTCGGACAGCAGGGCTTGCGCCTTTGCCACCGTTGGATACCAGGTGGTCTCGTAGTTGGTCAGCAGATGGATGTTGTGTTTGCGCGCTAGCGTGGCCATTTCGCGCGCATCGGAAAGACTGACCGCCAATGGTTTTTCGACCATGACGTGGATTTTGCGTGGTGCGGCAATACGCACGATATCGACGTGCTGAGCTACCGAGCCGTAGCCCATGACGCCTGCGGGTTTCACTTTATCCAGCATTATCGCCAGATCAGCGTGCACGAGGTCCATGTTCAAGCCATATTGCGTGACATACTGACGGGCCAGTTCGCGGTCGGGCTCGGCAATACCGGCGATTTCGAATGTGTCGCCGCGTTTGGCCGCCTGGAAGACCCAGTGGGCATGGCCGTGCGTCAGGCCGGCAATCGCCAGTCGCGGCATGGGTAAGGTGACGGAGGTGGCGCGGGCGTGTCCGGCCGCCAACCCGAGCATTAGGGTGGCAGCGATCGTGCGGCGAGTGACGGTCATTGGGCGTGCCCTCTGTTTTGCCAAGTCTTGGCTGACGAATAGCCGCATGACAAGTCGACGAATTGGCCCTTGAAAGCGCGTCACAAAACAGCCAGTTAAGGGGCCATGACAGACTCAAATTTTCCCAACTGGCACGGCACGACCATCGTAGCTGTCCGCAAGAACGGCAAGACCGTCATCGCCGGCGACGGCCAGGTCTCGATGGGCCCAACCATCGTCAAGGGCGGCGCGAAGAAGGTCCGCACGCTGGCGGGCGGCAAGGTTATCGTCGGCTTTGCCGGCGCCACGGCTGACGCCTTTACGCTGCTTGAGCGGCTCGAGGCCAAGCTGGAACTCTATCCGGATCAGCTGGCGCGGGCCTGCGTCGACCTGGCCAAGGACTGGCGGACCGACCGCTATTTGCGCCGCCTTGAAGCCATGCTGCTGGTCGGCGATCGCAACCACATCCTGACGATCACCGGCGTCGGCGACGTGCTGGAACCCGAAGACGGCGTCGCCGCCATCGGCTCAGGCGGCACCTACGCCCTGTCGGCAGCACGCGCGTTGCTGGAATACGAACCCGACGCGGAAATCATCGCTCGAAAGGCCATGAAGATCGCCGGCGACATATGCGTCTACACCAACGGCAACGTTACCCTCGAACAGCTGTCATGACCGATCGCATCACCATCGATCAAGCCATCGACAAGGCGCGCCTGACCATCAACATGCCGGCCACCCTGATCATGATGGTCGCCTGGGCCCAGGCCCTGCTGATCGTGCCGTCGGGCATGGCGCCGATGAGCGTCATGATGGTGTCGATCTTTATCGGCGTCTCCGGCTGGCCGATGAACTGGCTGTACAAGGCCTATATGACGCCGCGCTGGAAGCTGTGGGCCTATAGCCGCGTCAACAATGTCCAGCAGTTGAAGGAAGC
>CAMLPZ010000144.1 GCA_946482045.1 uncultured Asticcacaulis sp. | reverse complement strand
GCGTCCAGAAAATTTGCATTTGCAGTCAGGATTCGACCGTCCGGTGTGAACTCGATGATCGCCTGCGATTTTTTGAGTGCTTCGATGAGATAGGAATCGGCGTTCGTGAACAATGATAACAGCACGCGACATGCTCCCCAGCTTGATCGTAATATCTGATCTCATAATCCGGGCGTCTTGGTGAACGTGGCGTTAATTTCCATGACAAATTTATGGAAATTAACCCTGTTGTCGACGCAGTGATCTGCAAGCCGGTATTATCGTCCTCATGCTGAGGGGCTAGATGAAAACCAACGTCTCGTTGATTCAAGTCGACTATCATCAGTCTAGTCTCAGGCTGAGAATCCCAAATTACTTGATCATGACAGCGATCAGTTTGCTAATGCCTGATTTGTCCGCTGAGACGGAAGGTCGCAGGGCGTTAGCCGTCATGTTTGACTTCGATCAAATTATTACCTTACCGGTCATGCTTTTGGTGCTGTGCACTTAACACGCATACAAAGGAGAGAGTCATGACTCGCGCACTTAAAACCACATTTTTTATATGGGTAATGTCGGCCGCCGCGATTAGCGCAACGGCAGTTGCCCAGGATTTCAAGCCCAAGCAAGCGGGGCAGTGGCAGGTGACGGCGCGAATGACAACCGTGGCGCCAGATGAAGACGGCGCCATCCTTACGTCGGCGGGAGCTGCAACCGGCCTCAATGTCGCTGTCAACGACGACACCGTGCCAACCCTGGGCTTCACATATTTCTTTACGGATCATATCGCCGTTGAAGCTATATTGGGTACGTCTCAACATGAAATCCGCGCCCAAGGCGGCGCAACCGATGTTGCCGTCCATGAGACTTGGGTGCTGCCGCCGGTTATTGCAGCCCAGTATCACTTCAATCCGAAGGGGCGGATCAGTCCCTATGTCGGGGCCGGCGTCAACTTCATGAACTGGTACAACGGTAAGGACAAGAACGGTTTCACCGTCGCCTTGAAAAACAGCGGCGGTACGGCGATTCAGGCCGGCGTCGATATTGCGCTCAAGAAGAACTGGGTGCTTAACCTCGACTATAAGAAGGTCTTCTATAAAACCGATGCCCGTATAAATGGCGGAGCCCTCACCTCAGAGGTGACCCTCGATCCGACCGTCGCCTCAGTGGGGCTGGGTTACCGCTTCTGACAGTACGCGGAATTTGCCATTGGACCATCAGGCCCGTCCTGATGGTCTGAAGGAACGGAAACGGCCTGGAGCGGCGTACGGATGCCCGATTCCAACGCATCCCTCGATAAAGGCAGCATTTTCAGCGCCGGTCGTACCCTGCGACCGGCGCTCTTGTTTCGAATCAAGAAACCGGCGGGCGGCATGACTCTTCGGTTTACTTGGACCAAGGTTGCGCCGGGCATTTGATGTACGTCAATGCCGCCGATCTACCGTTTATACACTATGCGGGAAACAAGGAGCTTCCCGTGAAAGATATACTGCTGCAGATCACCAGCTATCCAGACCCCACCTCGTCTGAAGCTATTGATCAGGCTGTACAATTCGCCCGATTTTATCAAGCGTCATTATCGGCTCTCGCAGTCCAGGTCGAATTCAAGGCGCCGGGGAACTGGCTTGCCGAGCGTCTCATTAATCTGAGCGCCTTATGCGCCGAGCAGGAAAGCAAAAGCCTGGCACATTGCCGGTCGGCCCTGGCGGATTTTACGCAGAAGGTTTCGACCTACAACATTGCAGGTGACGCGCTCATGGTTCGCGCCAGCCTGGATGCCATAGGAGAACACGTCGCATACAATGCGCGCACCCGCGACCTTTGCCTTGTCCCGGCCATAGACGTGAATGACGGGCAGCGCACCATCGCGGAAGCCGTGGCTTTTGAATCGGGACGTCCGGTCTTATTGTACCGGCCAGGGGCAGCGAACTTACCGTCCCAAGGATTTGGCACCGCCGTGGTCGCATGGGACGGAACGCGGTCGGCCGCAAGAGCCATGGGCGATGCGCTACCCCTGCTGCGTACGGCGCGTGAGGTACGGGTACTCACCGTCGTAAACGAGAAGGAATCCGCCACATCGGGTATCGGCGATGATGCCGTTCGCCACCTCAAGGTACATCAGGTCAACGCCCTTTCGGATGAAGTCGATGCCGGCGGGCGAAAAGTGGGAGAGGTGCTGTCGGACTATGTCGTAAAGCACGGAAGTGACCTACTGGTCATGGGAGCTTACGGCCGCTCTCGTTTGCGCGAGTTTCTCCTGGGAGGAGCCACCGACTACATGCTTCAGGACCAGCAAGTGCCCCTTTTCTTCTCCCACTAGAGCGATATGGCGAAAAGTGCCAAGAAGCGTTTTATGGGGTTTTCGCCAGAAATATCGCGCCAAAGCAAGAGCTTAGATGGTAATGGCGTTTCCATCTAAACCCATTCCGATCTAAATCGCCGCCCGCTTGACCACAATCAAATACCGAGGGCGGGTTTCATGTGAAAATTCAAAGCAACTTGAAGCCCTGTCCCTTCAGAAAAGGCAGATCAGCGCTCCCAAGCTTTGCTTTGTCGCATGTCCTGGAGGGGTTTCACATGACACGTACCATGAAAGCAGCGGTTGTCAGACGTTTCGGGCAAGCTCTGGCAATCGAAGCGCTTCCCATCCCAACGCCAGGCCCAGGAGAGATCCTGGTGAAAGTCGCGGCCTGTGGCGTGTGTCACACCGATTTGCATGCGGCCAATGGTGACTGGCCGGTCAAACCGCAGCCCCCCTTCATCCCTGGGCATGAAGTAACGGGGACCGTCGCGGCAATCGGCGCGGGCGTCAACAACCTAAAGGAAGGCGATCGTGTCGGCGTCGCTTGGCTCCATGACGCATGCATGAATTGCGAGTATTGCACTAGCGGATGGGAAACGCTTTGCGAGCGGCAACACAACACCGGATACAGCTGTAACGGCGGCTTTGCTGAGTACGTTGTCGCCGCAGCACCCTTCGCGGCACGCCTTCCTGACAATATCGGGTTCGCCGAACTGGCCCCTATCCTTTGCGCGGGCGTGACAACTTACAAAGGCCTGATTGAAACGGAGGCGAGACCAGGAGAATGGGTGGCTATCTCCGGTGTAGGGGGCCTTGGGCATGTCGCGATCCAGTACGCCAAAGCGATGGGCTTGCATGTCGCCGCCATCGATATTGCAGCGGACAAGCTATCCCTGGCGCGTGACAGCGGCGCTGACCTGGCCATAGATGGCCGGTCCGCCGATGCCATTTCCGACCTTATGAAAACGACGGGCGGCGGCGTCCATGGCGTTCTGGTGACCGCTGTGTCTCCGCCCGCCTTCTCTCAGGCGCTGGATATCGTCCGCCGCAAGGGAACAATCAGCCTTGTCGGACTGCCGCCGGGCGCCTTCGCGCTTCCCATCTTCGATGTTGTATTGAAGCGCATCACCGTCCGCGGCTCCATTGTTGGCACACGCCGCGATCTTGACGAAGCACTTGCATTTGCGGCGGAGGGCAAGGTCAAGGCTGAAATTTCCAAAGCCAGACTCGAGGATATAAATACAGTCTTTGCCGACATGGCCGCAGGCGGGATCGAAGGTCGCAAGGTTCTGGATTTTTCCGCCCACCTTTAGGGTGATTAACCACACTCGTTATATCGATCGTCTATCCATTTTAGCAGCGCAACAGCCGTGCCACCGATCGAACGAGACACAAGATGCTTACCCTTTTTTAGGAGATAGAGAACATTGTTACCGTTATGACGCCACTCTTGGCGTTGTTCTTTATCGAGTTCACTGATGTTCTTCAGTTCCGAAGCCCAGGCCACGTTGGCGGCCTTCATGAAGTCCCAAGCCATCATCGAGTTTTCGATGGACGGCACAATTTTGTCGGCCAATGACAACTTCCTGAAGGCCATGGGATATCGGATTGAGGACATCAAGGGCAAGCATCACAGTATCTTTGTTACGGAAGCCTACCGGAACAGCGAAGAGTACCGGCAATTCTGGGACCGGCTGAGAGAAGGGCGCTTCGACGTCGCCGAATATCTGCGCATCGGCAAGGGCGGCCGGGAAGTCTGGATCCAGGCGTCCTACAACCCCGTCTTGGACAATAATGGCCGCCCCTTCAAGGTCGTCAAGATCGCCACCGATGTGACCGACCAAAAACTGCGCGCCGCCGAATCTGAAGGACAGATCGCAGCCATCAATCGAGCCCAGGCGGTTATCCATTTCGACCTCAAAGGCACGGTTCTCGATGCCAATGAGAACTTCCTCAAGGTCATGGGCTATCGGCTGGACGAGATACGCGGCCAGCACCATTCCATATTTGTCGAACCGGATTATCGCAACAGTGCGGAATACCGGGAATTCTGGGCCGCGCTGGCGAGAGGCGAATTCCAGATCGCGGAATACAAACGGATCGGCAAGGGCGGTAAGGAGGTCTGGATCCAGGCTTCGTACAATCCGATTTTCGATGCCAGCGGCAAGCCCCATGAGGTGGTGAAATTCGCGACCGACGTCACCGCCCAGGTCCTTGAGCGCCTTCGCCGGGAAAAGGTCCAGACCGGCATAAGCCGTGATCTCGAGGAAATTACCACAGCCATCACCGAGGTAAGCCATTTGGCGGTCGATACGGCCGCGGCCTCCACGCAGACCTCCTCCAACGTCCAGGTTGTCGCGACCGGCGCCGAGGAACTTGTGGCCAGCGTCGGCGAAATCAATCACCAGGTCCACCTCGCCCTGGAAGTATCGCAGGAAGCCGTCCGTAAGGCCGAGGAAACGACGGACATCGTTTCCGGCCTCTCAGCGGCCGCCCAACGCATCGGCGATGTCGTCGGCCTGATCAACCAGATCGCATCTCAAACCAACCTTCTGGCCTTGAACGCCACGATCGAGGCTGCACGCGCCGGCGAGGCCGGCAAAGGGTTTGCGGTTGTCGCGACCGAGGTCAAGACGCTGGCGGCGCAGACATCGAACGCCACCAAGGAAATCGGCACCCAGATCGCCGCTGTCCAGGCCTCGACCGGAGGCGCGGTGGGCGCGATCGAACAGATCGCCGGGATCATCGGTCAGATCAACATGATCTCCACAGGCATCGCCGGCGCCATGAATGAACAGTCGGCTGTCGTTCGGGATATCGCCCAAAACATGCAAAGCGCGGCGGGAAGCGTCGACACCATCACGCAGAACACTTCCACAATCGCAAGCGCCGCCTCACAGGTTGACCAGTCCGCGCAAAGCGTCCGGGAAGCTGCCCGCTCGCTTGGCTAGATTTCTTAGTGGTCGCATGCTTGGTCCGAAAAACCGGTTTCCACTTTTTCGGAGCATGCTCTAACCAGCGACCAGCCCCAGGGCGCCATTCGTCTCGACGACATCGAAGCGCTGAACGGTGTGGCTCTTAAAGTCGCGCGATGTGATGGTGCTGACGCCCATCCATTCCCCGGTCGCGCCTTCGGCCGTGAGACGCAGGCGCAGGAAGCCGTTGTGGCCGTCGTCCGCAGCGACAATTTCCGGGTTCTGCTTCGCCATCGTCGCAGCCAGTTGCAGGTCAGGCAGCCAGCTGTCGAGATAGCGCGTCGGGCTGGTGATCGAGGTCACGCCAAATTCCACGCCCACGCGCTTGTCAGCCGCATCGTTCAGTTCGTTGGCCCAGGCGGTATGGCTGTCGCCGGATACGACGATGGTGCGCGCCCCCGCCGCCTGGATCAGGTCGTACAGGCGCTCGCGCTCGGCGGGATAGCCGTCCCAGGCGTCGAGATTGAGCGGCAGGGCGATTTCTTTGGTAAACAGGCCGGCCATGACGCCGATCTTTTCCCGTAAGCCTTCCGGCAGCGCCGCGAGCAGCGTAGCGACGCGCTCCTGGCCCATCACCCCGATCAGGTCGGGACCAGGCGCGCGCGCCATGATCATCTGACTGCCCAAAACCTGCCAGCGCACACCGGCCTCCGTGGAGGCCTTCAGCGTCTCGCCCAGCCATTGGCTCTGCTGCGCGCCCAGGAGTTCGCGCGACGGATCGTTGAGTTTGGCGCGGAAGCCGGCATAATCGGGCTTGCCATCGACAACCTGAATGTCCTCGAACTCCAGCTGTTTGGTACGCGCCAGCAGACGTGTCTCCATCATCACAAGTTCGGCGACCTGGCCGAAGCGGAAACTGCGGTAGATGGTCTCGGCAAGCTGTCCCGGTGCAGCATCGCGGATAGGCATCCATTCGCGATAAGTCCTGAGCGCGGCCGCCTTGCGCGCCCACCAGTCACCCTCGCCGGCATTGTGGTTCTGGGCGCCGCCGGTCCACGGATTGTTGGTGATTTCATGGTCGTCGAAGACGCAGATCCAGGCTGCGCGGGCGTGCGCGGCCTGGAGGTCCGGATCGGACTTGTACTGGGCGTGGCGCGTGCGATAGTCGCTGAGGCTGACGATCTCGTAAACCGGCTGGGGGGCGCGGCCGAGCGTCCGGCCATTGCCCATGCCGTAGTCGTCGGGTCCGGCGCCATATTCGTAGATATAGTCGCCGAGGTGCACGACGGCGTCGAGGCGGTCCATGTCGGCGATGGCGCGGTAGGCGTTGAAATAGCCGTTGGGATAGAGCGAGCACGAGGCGACCGCCAGCACGACCTCGTTCGTCTGTTCCGGCAGGGTCCGCGTTTTGCCCATGGGCGAGGTCACGCCCTTGCAGATGAAGCGATAGACATAGTCTGTGCCGGGTTTGAGCCCCGCAGCATCGATCTTGACCGTGTAGTCGCGCTCGGTATCCGTCGTGAAGCGCCCCTGCGCCACCGGATTGGCGAAGCTGTCGTCCGTGGCGACCTGCCAGCTGACCTCGGCGGCCTGACTGAGGCCGCTGACCCGCGTCCACAGAATGACGCGATCCAGCAGTGGATCACCCGACGCCACGCCGTGGTCGAAACGAATACCCGTGCCAGGTGCCGGCTTCGAGCCGCCAAAAGCGGGAATGGCGGAGGTACTGCCCAGGGCAAAGAGGGCGTGGCGGCGGCTGATAGGCATGGGCGGTCTCCCTTTTGGGGATAGCTGATGTCTTGCTGGCGCTTAGACCGCTTTGATGACAGGGTTACGACGGGAAGATTAACGCTGTGCGAAACGATTACGTGCCGCCACCGCCGTGTCGGCGAAATCGCTAAAGACGCCGTCGACGCCCATGGCGAACAGGTCGAGATATTCCTGCATCGTATCGTCTTTATAGTAAGCGTCGAGACGGTCGTTACGCAGCGTCCAGGTAACCACCTTAAGGCCCGCCGCGTGGGCATTGGCGACGATTTCCGGACGGCGGACCATGTCGCCGCCGGCCGGCGCTATCAGCCAGCGCTTCCAAGGCGAAACGAAATCGGCGTAGGTCGCGATCTCCTTGAGGCCTTCCGGCGTCAGCAGGTCGGCATAGGTGCCGGCGCGACCCGATACCGCCCAGTCATAGGGCCTGTCGTCAGGCGCCTTCAGGATGACATTGCCGACATCGTCGACACCACTCCCGCTGATCAGTTGCAGCAGCCGTACGGGCGTCTGTTTGCGCAAGGCCTTCAGATTGGCCTGTTCAAAGGACTGGATGATGACCGGCGACAACGCGGTGTTCAACCCGGCGCGGTCCAGCATGGCCACCAGCTTTTCCTCGATGCCGAGGCCGAGATCGCGATGCAGGGTCGGGAACTTGATTTCGGGGACGATGCCGATGACGCGGCCAGTGTCGCGTGAGGCCGCCTGCGTCAGGTCGATGACCTCCTGCAGGGTCGGGATCTCGTACTTGCCGTCGTGGCTGTGGTCGCGATCGGCGAACACTTGCGTGGCGCGCAAGGTCTTGATCTCGGCCAGGGTGAAGTCGCTGACGAAGAAGTCGGTGATCTCGAAGCCCTTGAGCTTCAGCGTGCGCTTGCGATCGGCGAATTCGGGGTGTTTCAGGATATCGGTCGAATCGCTCAGGACCGGATCGTGGCGGACAACCAGAACGCCGTCCCTGGTCGAAACGACATCGGGTTCGATATAGTCGGCACCCATCTGGATCGCCATTTCATAGGCGGGAAGCGTGTGTTCCGGCAGGTAGCCCGACGCACCACGGTGCGCGATGACCAATGGCTTTTGCCGTTCGGCGGCGATGGCATGTCCAGCAGACAGGGTCAGGGCGGCGGCTCCGGCGGTCAGCAACTGGCGGCGGTTCATCGAAGACGCTCCGTGGAGAAAAAAGCGCCAGCCCGCGGAGTGCCGCAGGCTGGCTTCAGTTTACTGGGTTACTCAGAATTTGTGACGCTTTTTTAGAACTTCTTGCGCAGCGACAGGAAGACCTGACGCGGGGCGCCGGTCAGGATGGTCTGCGATGTGCCGGCCGTGTCATTGTTGGTGAAGCCGTTCGAACCGATGGTCGAGATATGCTCTTCGTCGGTCAGGTTGGTGACGTTGAGTTGCAGGGTCAGGCCCAGATCGACGAAGCGGTAACCGACGGTCAGGTCGGCGATGGTCGTCGCTTCGACCAAACCGCCAATGTTTTCGTACGTGTAGTAGCGCTCGCCGGTGTGGTTGATCGCCAGCGTACCGAACAGCGCGTCGTTGTCGTAGCTCAGCTCGGTCTTCAGCAGGTTTTTCGGCGTGTTGACAACCGTCTTGCCCTTGGTGTTCGCCTTGACCGTACCGTCCGCCGCCACGACGTTATCGCGGTAGGTCGAGTCGTTGAAGCTGTAGGCGGCGTAGAGCTGCCAGGTCGGCGTGAAGCGATAGGTACCCGCCAGTTCGATACCGCGGGTTTCGACACCGCCGACGTTCGACAGGACCGGCGCGTTGCCGACGATGCCGGCGCCTTGCGCGACCGAGAGGATACGGTTGTCGAAGTCGACGGCGTAGAGCGCCGCGACGCCCTGGAAGCGGTCGGTGCGAACGCGCAGGCCGCCTTCCAGCGTCTTCGATTCTTCCGGCTTCAGGTTGGTGCGGACGAAGTCGATGTTCGCCTGCGACTGCGAGCTGAACGGGCCAGACGTCGCGGCCGACACGTAGGCGTTCATGTTCTCGCTGTACGAACCGAACAGTTCGTAGCCATTGCCGAAGTCATAGACGGCGCCGATCTGCGGCAGGAAGCTATCTTCCGATTTCAGTTCGGCCGCGATGGTCCCGCCGACGATCTGCTTCACGGTGTTTTCGACGTTCAGCGCCTTGAAGCCATAGTTGATCTTCAGGGCGTCGCTGATCGTCCAGACGTCCTGGACATAGGCTTGCGTTGTCTTGGTCGTGAAGGCGTATTCCCACTGGGTGTAGAACGGGTTTTCCTGGAAGCCCAGGCTGTCGCGGTGCGGCGCGTTCAGCGTTTCGCCGTAGAAGCGGCGCGCCTGGTTGAAGTCGTTGTCCTCGACCCACAGGCCGGCGGACAGCTTATGCGCGCCCAGGTCGAAGTCGATGCCGCCGATGAAACCCGTGCGGTCGATGTCGTATTCGGTGGTGCGGATCGACACATAGGCGTTATCGGCCGATGGCGACGCGGCGTTGTAGAAGGGCGAGTAGCTGACGCCCGGCGACGGCAGGTACGGCGTGACCCACAGGCCCTGGCCTTCGTTCTGATGGTTGTAGATCTGGGCGGAGATGGTGACATTGTCCGACAGCGGCGTTTCGAATTTCAGGCCGGACAGGGTGTCGTCCCGCACACCGGCGCCGTAATAGTAGGCGTCGTCGACCGAGCCGATACCGGCCGGCATCGGGTTGCCCTGTTGGTATGCGGCCGCCACCTGGTTGGCCAGCGCCCAGTTCGGCTGGAAGTTGTCCCAGTCGTAGCCCAGGCGGTTGATCATTTCGAACGACAGGTCCTGATAGTCCTGTTCGCGGCGTTCGGAGTGGTTGACGAAGCCCGTCAGCTTGCCTTCGCCCACCGGCAGGACCCATTTGGTGTCCGCCTGGAAAGCCTTCTGGTCGCCGGCGCCCTTCCACTTCTCGGCCTTCTGGTCTACGACCGAAACGAACCCGCGCAGGCCGTTCAGCGATGAGATCGCGCCGGTTTCAAAGCGGCCATAGATGCGGTGCATGCTGTCCGAACCCATGGTGGCGGCCAGTTCACCGCCCATGACTTCGGCGGGGGTGCGCGACACGAACTTCAGCGTGCCGCCCAGGTTCGACGACGTCGCCGAGTCGAGCGAACCGGCGCCCTGGGCCATGTCGATGCGCGCGATGTCTTCGTTGATGATGGCGCGCGAAACGTGCAGGCCGTTATAGTTGCCGTACGACATGTCGCCCAGCGTCACGCCGTCCAGGGTGAAGCCCAGCTGGTTCTGGTTAAAGCCACGGATCGAGATGCGGGTCGACCATTCGTAGGCGCCGAACGGATCGGCCGACTGGAAGGTGACGCCCGGCAGCTTGTTCAGCACCTTCAGCGGTGAGGTGCCCGGCGCGGCTTCGGTCAGATCGGTGGCCTTGAGGGTCTGGGTCTGGCGGCTCTGGCCGTGGCCAAGAATGATAATTTCCGAAGCTTCCGCAGCGGCGGGAGCGGCTTCGGCGGCGGCAACGGTGGCGTCCTGAGCGTAGACCGTGCCCGCATTGAGGAGGGCAAGCGCGGCAACGCCGGAAAGCAGTGCGAATTTCATAGTATATCCCCAGGGATCGGAGTGATCCATGGGGCAAGCCAGCTATCCGGACTTCATGACACGCGGCTCAACTTTTCCTGAC
>CAMLPZ010000143.1 GCA_946482045.1 uncultured Asticcacaulis sp. | reverse complement strand
TATTTGCAGTAGTCGATCCACACAGCCTTGTAGGCCGGGACGTCGATCAGTTTCAGCAGTTCCATATGGATTTCGAAGACGCCAAACACCCCGTTCAGGTGCGACAGGCTGATCTTGTCGCCCGGGTCGATGAAGGTGCCGGTCTTGACGTCGAAAGGCGCGCCGCCGGTGAACCAGCCGTTCTTCATTTTCGAGATAGAGCGCATGCCGTTGGCGATACGGTCGCGCCACCTGGCGTCGCCCGTCCGCTCCCATTCCGTCAGCCAGGCGGCGGTGAATGATCCCCAGTCTGTGCCGAAACTGCAATGCGGTGTCAGCTTCATCTTTTCCGGGTTTTGCGGCGCCACGCGGCCGGTCTTGCGCGCCACATCGACGCGGGTCAAGGCGTCGTCGGAATAGGCCAGGACGCGCATCAGATCGCCGCAGCGCTCATCGGCGGCCAGGTAATAGTAATAGCGGCGGAAGGCCGCCTGGCTGACACGGGCCTGCTTCGACGAATCGCTGAAATGCTGGACGCCGTGGCGCGTGCCATAACCACGGTAGGGGCCGATATGATAGACATCGACCTCACCGGTGTGGCGCGTCATGGCTTCGGCCAGGCGGAAGACGTCGGCGCGGCCTGAACGTAAGTAAGCCATCCAGAACATCATATCGGTCGACAGCTCGGAATTGTCCCAGGCAAAGCCACCGATGTCGTAGCGCCAGACGTGGCGGTCGTTGTCATAAGTGTGCATGACGTCGCCATAGTCCCAGAAACCGTACCAGCGGTGCAGGTCGACCTGCGCGATGTAGTAATCGAGCAGATGGGTCAGTTTCCTTTCGATCGCGGCTTTCACCGGCGTCGAGGTATCGGGCAGACTCCATTCGCCGAAGACGCCGGCGGTATGCAGGCGTTCGGGAGATACGGTCATGAACGGGCTTTGCGATACATTGCGCGCCATGGCGGCGAAGCGGTCACGCGATGGCGTGGTATCGAGCGCCCAGAGCGTGAACTCGGTCGTACGGGCGATGCCGTAGGACTGATCCCAGCCGGGTTCATAGTCTTCATAGGTGATGTCCAACCCTTCATTCTGGGCGGCGTAAGATTCCATGCCCCAAACCGGGCGGAATGGGCGGATGTCCATGGCCGGCATATCCGGCGACCACATCCAGGCGGTGACCGAGGCTTCGTCATTCGCCGCGCCCCGGATATCGAGCCGCGACGGGCAGCGCTGCCAAAAGTCCTTCATGCCCAAGGCAACGCCGCCCCCTGCCCCGCCCACGTAAGCAAGGCCGGTGGCGCGGTTGTCGCCGGCGGCCGGGACCCAGGCGTGACCTTCCAGGGTGCGCTTGCGGATGGCGTAACCATCGGCCGTCGTCTGCGATAGGGTAAAGTCGCTCCACGCCGGAATCCACTTCAGCCCTTTGGTGACCTGGGGGCTTATGTCGGCGGCGTTGACGAAACGCCCGGCGATCTGGTTGTCCTTGGCGGTCTTGCCTGCGTCGCGGCGCAGGCCGGTCAGCGATCGCACCGCCTCGCCCCATACGCCGTCGTCCTTGCCGGAGAAGCGGACATGGCGGTTATGCATCTCATCGCGCATCGGCACGCCAGCGCGGACCGACAGACCGCGGATGAAGTCCCTTTGCGGGTCGCCGTCGAAGATGAAGCTGTGGACGATGCGAACCGATGCGGCGCCGGCATAGAAGTAGAGGCGTACGCTGAACGGCAACCAGTCTCTGCCATTGCCGGAATAGACACCATCGAGTTTGACGACTGTGCGCACCGGTCCTTTTTGTTCCAACGCCGCCGTCCTGGTCATGCCTTCATAGGCGGTCTGCGTGAGGCTCGGCTTGTCTTCCAGCGAGGCGCCATCCTGGGCCAGGGCACCAAGTGTCACCGCCCCCATGACCTCCTTTCCGGCACGCGTGGCGCCAGAGATCAAAGCCTTGCCAGCTTTCGGTACGGTCCAGGCGATATCGCCGGAAGTGATGATAAGGGCGTCGCTGTCTTCGCTGATGCTCAGCGGCGTTTTCGACACGGCCGGTTTGCCAGCGGCTAAGGAATAGGATTTCGCGGGCATTTCGGTCGCGGCCACGGCATGAGCCGACCATTTGAGCGAGCCGTCCGGCCACGTCGCCAGCGGCCAAGACTGGACGGCCAGATCGCCGAGCGCAAAGCTGGTATTGGCCTTGACCGCGGCTTGCGGCCACGGCACGCCGAAGGTGACGCCATCGGTATGGGCAGGCGCTTCGCCATCCAGCCAGACGGTTTGCGTGGCAGGTATGGAAGCAGTTGTCTTAGCCGCATTTGCGGTCGCTGTCGCGGTCAATACGCCGAGCGCCGAGCCTGCCGCCAGAATGCTCCGGCGAGTCGCGTTGATGCTGGACGTCATGGATTTTCGCCTCCCTGAACCTGATACACTTTGAACGCGGACGCAGTCTGAACCCGGCGCGAAAAGTTTTCAACTTTAATCAATCCCGGCCAACTTCAATCATGATTTCGTAACAAAAACCGCCGCCCGGTGCTCCGGACGGCGGCTTGTTCATGCCAGCACTGAAGTTTAGTAGCGGAAGGTCACACCGGTGGTAATCCGGTAACCTGGCCACGTATTCGACAGGATGCTCTGCGTTCCATCTTCAAAAGTAGCGAACTCACCCTGCGACTTGATAATCAGCTCATTGTTCACGTTGCGGGCTTCGAAGAAGCCTTCAATATTCTCATTGAGCTTATGAGTGATCTTGAAGTCGATATAGGTCGTCTTCTCCGTGAAGTTAGGCGAACCCGGGTTGTACGGAAGAATTGTCGTACGACCACCCGCTGGGTTCGGGTAATTATTGACGGTATTGGCGCCGTTGGCGGAAATATGATCGAGCACCTGATCGCGCCCTTGAATGGCGAGACGCGCGGTGGTCGTGCCGTCGTCATACCAGATGGACGCATTGTAGTAGTAGGATGGTTCATTCTGCGGTGGCAGCGGGGCACCCGTCAGCAGATCGTACCAACCGTCCGCAGTCAGCGAGGATTCGATCTTGGCATAGTTGCCGTCGAAACCCAGATATTTGAAGCGCCATGGCAGGAACGTGAAGGCCATCTTGGTCGAAGCTTCGATACCCTTTCGGGTCAGACCACCGCCATTGACCCATTGCGGAAACTGGAAGTCGATATCTTCCAAAGACGCTCCCGTAAGCGGGTCGACAGCACCAGTACCTTCCAGAATCTTGCTGGTCGTGGTCCGCGTAATTGGCGTACCGCGAACAATTTTGTTCTTGAAGTAGGCCAGCGAGAACATGGTATCGCGGTTGGGGTAGAATTCCAGGCTATAATTCTGGTTTAGTGACTGGAACGGCTGGAGCGCAGGATTACCGACAGTGCCACAGTCATTGGTCACGCCATTATCGACATCCCGTTCGTCATAAGTACAGGTACCGGACGGCAGCAAACGGTTCAGCGGCGGACGGGCAATCACTTCCCCCCAGTTGTAGCGGCCGACCAGCTTGTCATTGAAGCCCCAGAGGTTGAGGTTCAGGCTGGGGGTCCAATCCTGGGTCACAGCCTCCATGGCAACTTGCTTGGTGACGCTGGCCGAAACCGTACCACCGACCGCGTTAGGCGCAGCGGCGTTGAAGGCCGACGTCTTTCGGATAGCGGTAAAGGTCATAAAACCGTTACCCTTGGTTTGCGTTTCGACAAAGCGATAGCCGCCGTTACCGTCAAAGCGCATGGAGAAGGGCAGGTCGAGTTCCCAGTCGATCATCAGGTAGGCAGCCGAGTTCCGCTCCCATGCGTAGGAGAACGGCATCACATATTCCTTACCGTCATTGGCCGTACAAACCTTCAGACAGTCAAAATTGTATTTGCCGAGCGGATCACCACCGGCCGCATATATCCCGGTAGCCGAAGTTTCAGACAGCAGATCGTAGAATTTCTTTACGTCGATTTGCGTCCAACCATCAAAGAGATTTCCGCGGTCAGGATAGCTATTGTAGAACTGATCCCAGGGCTCAACCAGAACCTGGCCGATGATGTTTGTCAGATCAGCCTGCTTCAGGGTGAAAAGGCCTTCTTGATTGTTGGCCAGGTCGTTGAACGGTACATAACCGTAGTTACAAGATTCGGCGCCAGCCGGTGCTGCGGTGCCAGTCAGACCGTAGCGCGTGTCGTCGCAGGCGCGAACCTGACCACGGAAGGTCGAGTCCGGGACGACAACAGGGTTGACATAGCCCGGCTGTCCATAGGGAATGGCCGCGCCGGTAGTGGTGTTACGGTTGATCGCAGGAGAGACGGTCAGCGAGCTGCCGCCCCAGCCCTTCTGGTCGAACTCGCGGATATTGAAGCCGGCATAGACCTTGGTGAAGAACGGCAAGACATCCGAGACATCATAGTCGGCGTCAAAGCGGACGGTCGTTTCGTTGGTTTCCTGCAGACGTGGTGAATACTGAATGCCAATGGTCGGGCTGACCCAAGGGCGCTGCGCAACGGTATAGGCGTTGACTGCATTGGGATTCATGCCGCTGGACGTACCGTTCGCAACCGCCCCACCTGCCGGAACGGCGGTTTGACCGACTGTCTGTGCACGCATGATCGTGTAGAGCGCCGGATCGGTATCGTCATAGGCGACGGAAGGCGTAATGTTCCAAAGGCCGGATTCCGTGATTTCGAAATCCGCCGGGCCATAGCTGTAGGACAGTCCCATGCGGCGGTCGTAACGGCTGTAATCCGTATGGCCCCTGCCGATGATAAAGTCGATATTCAGCTTTTCGCCGTGATAATTTCCGCCCGTAGAAAGCGTATAGGTCTTCCAGTCGTTGGTGTTCTGTATCTGGTCCATGCCCGCGACACCATCGGAGATGGTGAACCTGGTCAGGTGGTGGCTGCCATCCACCTCAACGCTGGCTGGATCGATGTTGGCAACAATGCCGCGAACATAGCGGTTGGATTCATTGGTGCCGCTGGCCAGAACAGAGCCCTGGCTGACGCCGTCATAGAGGTAGTAACCCGAACCTGGGACCGCGGAACGTTGACGTGGGAAGGTTGTGGTGTCCGTATACGTACGCCCATTGTAGGTCGGCGTCGTGACGTTCAGGGTGTTAATGTTCACCGTCCCGCGCGTATAGGTCAGTTGGTGATTGTCAACGTTGCGGCGGCTGTAGGCAACCTTGCCGAAGATCGTGAAATTATCCGTCAACCGGTAATCGGCGCGCAGATCCAGCGCGGTCCGATGCTCGACGTCGCGCTTGACGAGATAGCGCTGCAGTGACGGCGTATAGTCGTTCCACTGGTTCAGGCAGGTTTGCAGTTCCTGAGTACGTTGCGCAGCAGTTGTGTTGTTGCCATCGATCGCCGGGAACCAGGCATAGCAGTCTGCTTTGGTTTGCGCGGCCTGGGATGCGGCGGCCAACGTCTTTGGCGTCTTGGCCTGGCCCGAGAGCGGACCACTCGTGAAGGCCGAGCTGTTGGCAAACGCATTGTCGACCGTGCCATCGTTAAAAAGCGCCGGGTCCAGCGAATAGGTCTTTTCCGGTGAGTTGTCGAAATCGATCAGGCGAAAGTGGCCGGCATTGGCGCTGGTCGCATTTTCGGTGACGTGCGCATCGTTCTGGACGGTCGACTGCGAGTAGTTCACCAGAACGCCCAGCCGGTCATTCATGAACTTGCGTGCACCGATAAAGTTGAAGCTCGGCGTCCACTTTTCATTGACCGAACTCATCGATTCGCGAACGGCCAAAGAGAAATAGGGCTTCTTGAAATCCAGGCCTGTGCGCGTCTTGATGACGATCGAGCCACCCAGACCGCCTTCGGTCATAGCCGCCGTCGAGCCTTTGACAACGTCAACACTCTTGATCATGTCGGCCGGGAATTCACGGAAGTCCTTGTTACGACCACTGCCGCCTGCCCACAGGCCGCCGGTGGTCGAGTTTTCCAGAACGCCGAGGCCGTCGATTTCGACATTGGTCACGTCCGACGAGTTGCCGCGGAGGGTGACGCTGGTGCCCTCGTTGAACTCGCCGCGGTCCAGCGCCACGCCGGCGATACGCGAAATGGCTTCACCGATGTTCGAGTCCGGGAACTTGCCCACGTCTTCGGCCACGATCGAATCGGTCGCCGTCTTGGCGCGCTTCTTACGATCAATCGACGAACGCTGCGATGCGCGCGTACCGACGATAACGACCGCGTCGTCTTCGACGGCCGCCGGCGCAGGTGCGGCATCCTGAGCATAGGACATGGCCGGAAAGGCCACAAGGCTAAGCGCGATAAGGGCGGTCGTGCCCTGCAGCTGCTTTGCAAACAAACTTTTCTTGGAACCCCTGATCACTTGATAATCCTCCTGAAGCGGCCTTAAGGCCTTATTTCTGGTTTGCCAGCCGTTCCCTAGCTCCCGCCCGATTGTCATGTAAGAACGCATCGCGGACAGGAGTCTAAGGTACCTTGTGGACTTTAGTGATTATGCTTGCGTGATTGATAATGACAAGTCAATCAAAAGCGTGACTTTTTGCGCATGCACATTGCACTTTTTGATCATTTCACGGCATAAACGTAGTAAAAAAATCACACAAATGACACGACTTTGCCGAATTTCGCCTGGTGGAGAGGACTAGGCGCGAACAGGCACGACCATTCCAGATAGTGAGAACAAGATTTAACTCACTGAAAAATAATACTATATGTCAAAATAGGAACTTTCCGCCCGGCGTTGGCCACCCTCTGCCAATTGTTGGACAAACGGCAACCGAGCGTTACGAGATTTTCAATCTTACGGGTGATCGAAATTGATTAATAACAATCACGCTGCTTTATCGACTGCCACGGCATAGGTGTGAATTGGACCATGCATGTTCGACCGGAAGATCAGCCACTTGCCGTCCGGCGTGAACTGCAGGTTGGGTTCGGTGCGATAATCATGGGTCTTCATGTTGACGAGCTTTTCCGCGCGCAGGACGCCGGGACGGATGAGATCAGCGGCATTGGGCGCCGACACGCCCAGGTCTTCGATGATTTCCGGACGGAAGAGGTATATCCACTTCCCATTCTTTGCCTTGGCGACCATTTCCTCGTCGCCGCCATCGCCGGCATAGAGCTTGCCGTCCCGGCTGATCTGGAAGTGGACCGACCATTCATCGCGCTCCATATGGTACCAAATGCGCTTGTGGGTCTTGAGATCGTAGGTCGCCAGCCAGAAGTCTTCGCCGCGCGGGGTCTGGAGATCGTAGAGCACCTGCTGGCCGTCAAAGCTGAAAAACTCGTGGCCGGCGATTTCCATATTCATAGTGCGCTTGTGGACGTTCTGCTTCTGCGAGCCATCGATACGGATCGTCCAGATGCGGTCGACACTGTGCCATGGACCTTCGTGACAATACATCAGCTGATGTGGATCGGCCGGGGAGAACTGAACGTGGTTCAGCCAATCGGTCGAGGCCGTTACCACCTTTCGCTCGCCGGTCTTGATGTCGAGCGTAAATATTTCCATCGGGATGTTCTGCGCCAGGCGGTCGGCCATGCGGACCTCCTTGGCGGCAGCAAAGCTCAGCGGCTTACCGTCGGGCCCCACAGCATTATAGCCGCCATCGGTGCCGGCGACCTTCGGTCCCGGCTGAAGGTCGTAATGCCGTTCGGCCCAGGTCCCGGCCAACAGGGTATCGTCTGAATTGACCGTGGTGATCGCACCCTTGATATTCCTGGCGATAACAGTGACCTTGCCCGTATTCATATCGACAGCGGCAATCTCTTGCCCCGACGGCTTGCCGTCCGCGCCCATCCCGAACTTGCGAGCATAAAGGATGGGTTTCGTACGCGACACCATCAAGGTCCGCCACGCCCTGCCCGGCACCAGGACCATGCTCTTCCAGGTGGCGAGATCGACCTTCACGATACCGGACGGCGCATCGTAAACCATCCACCGGCCGTCGCCGGTGAAGGCATTGTCATGGAAATAGAGCGACTTGGAATCACCTTCGTCAGAAATGCGGATAATGCGGTGGCCCGTGTCGGGGTCGATCCAGTCCTTGGGCAGCGGTTTGGTCCCCTCGGCGGCCATGGCGGGGGTTGCGGCGACAGCCGTAAAGGCAGCGGCGCTCATAAGAAACTCGCGTTTGTTCATGGGTATTTCCTCGCTGCCCAGGTCTGTGCACTGGCCTTGCCAGCAACTTACGACAGGCAGCAACAAAATCAATCATGTTGGCGCATTATTGATCAATCAAGCTTACGGACTTCCAGATCGGAGTAGGCGGCGATCAGAGGCGCCATCTGCCGGAAGCCTATACTGCCCTGCCCCGCCGCGGACGCGTCATCCGCCTTGGCGTCCCAAGCCACAACGGGAAGATCGTTGATCAGAAAGCGCACACCGCGCGGTGATTTTCGGACGCGGAGACGATAGGGTGGCGTGGCATCTTCGACGTCGGGCAGAGGATCGGGGCCCTGCGCCAACAGCTCGAACCCAGGCGCACGGCGCAGGTTGGAGAGATGGAAGGCCCGTTCTTCCGGCCAGCGCCGGCGAAAATAGGCGATCTGGAGCGCCGATACGTCCGATTGCGTATACTGGTCGTAGATACCGGCGCGTGGCCTCAGGCGCTTGTCGAGCACATGGACGTCACCGCCTCCGGGCAGCAGTCCGCGCGCCGCGAAGAACAGGATGCACAGGCCCGGCTCTTCGATTGGCCAGAAGTTCCAGCTGATTTCGACATTGTCCGGAAAGACTTCAGGGCACCAGAAGACAAAGTTGGACGCCTGCCCCTGATCGGCCGACAGCTTGTTGCGCATGCGCATGCGGCCGAGGTCGAAATCGATGAGCGCCTCGCCTTCGAGTTTGAAGTCCGCAATGTCGACGGAGGTTGCCAGAGGGTTGCGATAGATGACATCGCCAGCCGCGCGTGTGGGTAAGGCGGCTGTAACGCCTGCGCCAAGCGTGATAGCCAAAAGGTTGCGTCGATTGAATTCAGTCATGTGACTCCAGCCTTGGTCCCCTCGCGCCGTTTACGGAGAAAGGGCTGGGGTGAGGGGCAACAGACAGTCGCGCCCGCTCAGCCAGCGCAATGCCCCTCATCCGGACGAGTACTCGACCACCTTCTCCCCGTATTGCCTGCCGGCGAGGCCAGGGAGAAATACTAAACGATCCCGCCGCCCAGGTTTGGATTGAACACCCGCGTCTCGGCTTTGAGCGCGCGATATGATGATGCACGATAACAGGCAATCGGATCAATCGCCCCGCCCTTGCGCATCCGCGCCGTCGCCAGAGCCGGACGGACATCGGTCTCGAACGCCAGGCGCAGACAGTTATGCGCCATGATGACGTCATTGTCGGCTTGGTAGCCCTTCAGTGCCTCGCGGTCGACGATCAGCGCCTTGACATAGGCGCCGGCTATCGCCCGCGCTGAGTTCAACAGGCTTTCGATCGGATCGGTGACGTTGTGCGACTGATCCATCATGTAGGATGGATTGTAATTACCCTTGGCGCGGCGCTCGGCTGAAACCAGTTCGTTGAACACCAGGAAGAGCTGGAACGGATTGATCGAGCCCGTATCAAGATCATCGTCTCCGTATTTCGAGTCATTGAAGTGGAAGCCACCCAACTTGCCGAACTGGGCCAGGCGCGCCACGATCATCTCGATATTAACATTCGGCCCGTGATGACCAAGATCGACCAGGCACTGCGCCTTGTCCCCCAGCGCCTGGGCGCACAGAATGCTGGTGCCCCAGTCCTGAACCACGGTCGAATAGAGCGCCGGTTCGAACATCTTGTGCTCGATCAAGAGCCGCCAATCAGCCGGCAATTCACTGTAAATCGCACGCAAGGATTCGAGATAGCGTTCCAGTGTATCGGTAAATTCGCACTGCCCGGGGAAGTTCGAACCATCGCCGATCCACACGGTCAGCGCCTTCGATCCGAGTTGGCGGCCGATATCGATGCATTGCAGGTTATGCTCGATCGCCTGCTGGCGCGTCTGGGGATTGGCGTGGCTGAGCGAGCCGAACTTGTAGGAGCGCTTCTGGCCCGCCTGATCCTGGAAGGTGTTGGAATTGATGGCGTCGAAGCCCATGCCGTGCGCTTCGCCGAACTGGCGCAGCGCCACATAGTCGTCGGTCACATCCCACGGAAAATGCAGCGAGACGCGCGGCGTGAGGCCGGTCAGCTGCTGGACGACCGAGCAGTCCTCGATCTTCTCGTAAACGTCGTTGGGCTCGCCGGCCAGAGGAAAACGGGCAAAACGCGTACCGCCAGACGTCATGCCCCAGCTCGGCAGGCCAACTTCGAGAGCCATAAGCTTCTGAACAATGTCTTCGATATCGATGCCGGAACGCGCCAGCCGTGCCGCCAGGGCGTCGTAATCCGCCAGGTGCGCGTCCATCAGGCGCGCATTGTCCTTGTCGATCACGTCTTGCGGAATACTCAGTGCGGTCTGGTCGATGGCCACATAGCCCATCTGCCCTGCTCCCTTACGTGCCCTATTGGTCTCTTGTGGACCCTTAAGGTCATACATGGCCATGGCTTATGGCGTTAGTCAAATCACCAAAGGTTTAGCACCGCCTGCCCTTAACGCGTAAACGCGGCGGCATTGCCGGCGTCGACATTCAGGATGTTGCCGGTCGACTTGGCCGCACCTGCTCCGGCCAGAAAAACGACAGCTTCAGCCACATCCTGCGGCAGCACCGAACGCTTCAGCAGACTGCGCA
>CAMLPZ010000142.1 GCA_946482045.1 uncultured Asticcacaulis sp. | reverse complement strand
TCTAATGAAATTTGAGCCTTCCAGCATCGTGCTACACAAGCTCAAGCGACGCGTGGGCGTTGGGGCGGTCGTTGTAGCGGGCCATATCATCGTTGGCCTTGCACTTTGTCTGCAACTCAACGGTCCGGGCGAAAAGTCTGCCGGCGACCAGGGCGTCATGGTCACCGCCTCACTTGTTTCAACCCTGGAGCCGGTGGGGCGTGTCGCACAGAGCCGCTCCAAACCTGAATCAAGTGAGCACAGGGCCCTGCCAACGGCGAACGAGGGTCTGGAACGCGCGATTAACCCGGAAGAGTCTTCTTCCTCGTCTTTAAGCGAAGTCGATATGGCGCTGGTTGGCAGCTTCCAACTCATATCGGCGGGAGAGCCGGGGGCGGCCTGTAACCTGGCGCAGGACCTGGCCGAAGCCTTTGCTCAAAGCCCTGAAGTCCAGCAAGGTATTGCCGCCATTCCAGCCTCAGGGCGCTCGGTTGCCAATGCTGTCATGTTGTGGGACGGACAGTGGGCGGAGGGAACGCAGTCGGGCGGTACTGCGCTGTTACGCGCCCTGCTAGTAAAGGCAGTTGTGTCATCCCGGCCTGAATGCCTCCAAATACAAAACCAGGGACCTGTCCTGTTTCTGATACCTGACCGCCAGACCACTGTGGTGCTGGCAGTAGGATCAGGCCAATGGCGCTGGGCGGATATCCTGACGCCTTCACCTATGCCTGATGTGATGGCTTCAATCTTCTAGCCGCGCATTTATTTTCGCTTCCAAACATCAAAATCCCGGACCTCCCCGTAGGAGTGACAGGTCGATCGCTTCAGGCGGTCGTGTCACGTCCAGGAGGGTTTCGTGAGGAAATTGAAGCGCGGCAATCTTGCCATACTCACCACAGTCAGCGTCCTTAGCCTTGCGGCTCTTGCACCGGCAGCGATGGCATCAAGTCACCGCGAAGCGCCCGGCATTACGAAATCGCCAAAGGTCGACTCGACTGATTTCTACATGTTCCGTAGCTACGAACCCGGCCGGGATGGCTTTGTGACCTTCATCGCCAACTATATGCCTCTTCAGGACCCAGGCGGCGGGCCAAACTATTTCACCATGGACCCGGACGCGGTCTATGAAATTCATATCGATAATACCGGCGACGCCAAGGAAGATCTGACCTTCCAGTTCAAGTTCAGCAATGCCCTGGTGGGCAATACGGGCGTGACGCTCAATGTCGGCGGCGCCACGAATGCTATTCCTCTGCGCCACGCTGGTGCCATTTCGGCTGGCAACAACGCAGCCTTGGGCGAGACCGAAAGCTACACCCTGACGGTCATCACCGGTGACCGCCGCTCCGGCTCTAAAGCCCTGGCAACCAATGCCAGCGGCGGCGGAACAAGCTTTAGCAAGCCGTTCGACTATAGCGGCAAGAAGACGTTTGCCGATTATAACGCCTATGCCAACCAATATATCTACAACGTGAATCTGCCAGGCTGTTCGACAGCCGGCAAGGTGTTCGTCGGCCAGCGCGCCGAAGCCTTCGCGGTCAATCTTGGCTCGATCTTCGACTTGGTGAACTTCGTCCCGGTGGAGGGCGACAGCGCGCCCGGCGCCGGTGACGGCGGGGGCTTCCCCGGCGGTGTCAAGCAGAACCGCGCCAATGACGAACTGGTCGGCAAAAAAAACGTCACCTCGATCGCTATCGAGGTGCCCATCTCTTGCCTGACGGGCAGCGGCAATGGTGTCATCGGTGGCTGGCAGACCGCCAGCCTGCCGCAGGCACGTCTGCTGGCGCCCAACGCCACCTATGCACGCCCTTCGGCTTCGGGGGGCGCCTATACCCAGGTGTCGCGCCTGGGCATGCCGCTCGTGAACGAAGTGGTTATTGGCCTGCCCGACAAGGACAAATTCAACGCATCCAAACCCTCGGACGATGCTCAGTTTGGGTCCTACGTAACCAATCCGACCCTGCCGGCGATCCTCAACCTGCTTTTCAAGGATGCCGTCAATGCCACCTTGGGCACCAACATCCCGAACCTTGCGCCGACCAATTTCCCGCGCAACGATCTGGTGGCAGCCTTCCTGACGGGCGTGCCGTCGCTCAACCAGCTCGAGACGGTGACGCCGTCCGAGATGATCCGCCTCAACACGGCGGTCGCTGTGACCGCGCGCGCGCAGCAGAGCAATCTCGGCGTTGCTGGCGATGATCTGGCAGGCTTCCCGAACGGACGCCGTCCGGGTGACGACACCGTAGATATCGCACTGCGGGTCGCCATGGGCGCGCTTTGCCACCCTATTCCCATAAACTCTGTCCCGACCAATCTCGGCGTCTGCACGCCGGCTCAGGCCCCCGTCGGGAATGTGCCGTTTACCGATGGTGCACCAATTAAGGCGACGGACCTGCAAGGCAGCTTCCCGTACCTCAACGCTCCGTTGGCCGGTGCGCCACTCAGCGAACATCGCTAAGGAGCCCGAATATGAAAAGATTGATCATTGTTTCGGCCCTGGGCGCCATGGTTTTGGGGCTGACCGCATGCGGTGGCGGCGATGGCGGTGGCAAGACCGTCGTCGTCACGCCGCCGGCGCCTGAGGCCAATGCCAAATATGGCGCAGGCTTTGCTGCCGCGGCCAAGGCGGATGCCAATTCCGAACCGGCTTCGGTCTCGGCAAGCGACGTGGTCGCCGTCGATGCGACCGCGGAACCAACGCCGCTCAATTAACAGTGCCCGCCGCGTGACAATGCCTGGCCGCCGGCTTTGCGGCCAGGCATTTTCACTGTTTATCCTCGTTCAGAATCCAAGCGTCAGGCTGGAAAAGACGGTTTCAAAATCGGCCTTGGGCTGGCGTACCGGGCGCGTCCAGATGACATTCAGCTGCCAAGTTCCATTGCGCGGTATATCGAAAATCGCACTTCCATTGGCATCACTGAGGACCCGCTTGATGGGCCGGCCATCGAAGTCGAGATTGTTCAGCATCACTGTCGCACCCGCCAGCGGCTTTCCCATGTAGTAGATGCGGACCGGCAGCCTGTCCTTATAAGAGGGCGCGTATGGATTCGCCTCCGGAACGATTTCAAGGGTAAGGCCGACCGGCTTTGTGACCAGTGCATCATCAGCGGGGGTGTATGCGCCGACCTGCACCAGGGCTTTAGCCCGGCGGCTGTAGGTTTCTCGCCCCGGTTTGCCTGTCGCGTTCGTCCGGGTCCGCTGGTCGATGGCCGGCGTAAGGCCTTCGGCTTTCAGGTAATCATTGAAACGGATGGCCGGCAGTTCGCTGTAGGTCCCGTTTGTTTCGAAGGCGAGGACGTTCAGGCCCGAAGTCTTGAACGACAGCACCGAGTCGGTCTCCTTGTCCCCCAACCGCAGTTCGTTCCTGCGATCGAGGCGCCCGGCGGTCGTGATCGACTCGAAGCGTACCACGCGGTCGCGTTTCATCAGCGATTTCTGCCGGTCCTTGCCGTGGCCGACCTGCAGGCTCATCAGCGTGGTGCCGGAGGGCTTGAGGTGAAAGCTCTGCGGTTGAATCCAGAAGTCGTGTGCCGATGCAAACGGCGCCCAGGCCATGCCGAGAACGGCAGCAGCAATGGAAAAAAGCGCTCGCGCGGTCATCACTTCATGAGCCTTCTTCGTAAGAGTTATGATCGTCAACAGGAACCTCCGGATGTCATTGCCGCGCTTTCGAAGTGTCACAGACCCTATACGTCGCAACCAGGCTTTTGGGCTGACATCGCCGCAATATATTCAGCCGCGCCACCTCTTGACCGCCTTGGCCATGCTGTTGTCCCTCGCTGCGTTTGCCAGCCCGGCCTTGGCACACAGCGGGACCGGCTTGGTCGGAGGTCTCATATCCGGCTTTCTCCATCCCCTGACCGGATGGGATCACCTGCTGGCGATGGTCTCAGTGGGATTGTGGGGAGCGGTGCTTGGCCGTCCGCTCGTCGTCGCCCTTCCGGTGATCTTTCCGGTCCTGATGGTGGTGGGAGCGTTCCTAGGTATTCAGAATGTGCCGCTGCCACCTGTCGAGCTGGGGATTGCCGTGTCGGTCCTGGTTCTGGGCGGGGTCGTCACAGCTGGTTTTAAGGCGCCGGTCTGGCTGGCTTGCAGCCTGGTCGCCATCTTTGCCGCCTTTCACGGCTACGCGCACGGAAAGGAATTGCCATCTGCGGCCGATCCGATCGGTTACAGCACTGGCTTCGTGCTAAGTACCGGCTTGCTGCACGTGGGTGGTATCGTGATTGGCTTGCTGAACGACTCTGAAAAAGGGCGATGGATCGTGCGCGGGTTGGGTGCCGCAATCGCTGTCGCAGGGTGTTTCTTCCTGAGCCAGGCGTTTTCCTTTGCGTGACACGGTCCTGCCTGTCGCATTGCTGGCCGCCGCACTCGGCCTGGCGCTTAGCTACGCCGGTGAGAGGGTGGCAAGGAATGCCTGCCTCATGGCGCTTGGCATAGCGGTCTTGGTGACCTTGGTGCCTTTCGGAACGGTTCCCGAGGCCTTTGTTTTCACCATGATCTGCATTGGCGTCATCGCCCTGACGGCAAGTGTTCATATTCCGGTTGTGCAGCGACCTTGGGTACATCTCGTCCTCGCGGCCTATGCCGGTCTGTGGGCCGGGGCGGTGACGCATGTCTCCGGCAATACAGAGGGGCTTATGGCGCTGGCCTTGGTCATGCTGTTCATTCCCGGCCGGCTCATTGTGGCGCGCGGATGGGGAATAGGCATTAAGGTCGTATGCACCTGGCTGATCGCGATTGCCGCGCTGGAAATCGGTCTGTTGTTCGTCCCTACACCGGGCTATGTGCCAGACCACATGGAATAGCCTACGTCCCGCTTAAAGCTGGATGTTGAGGTCGCCGCGCAGATAAACCATCGCGCCCTTTGGACTTTTCAAAACGTGGCGTGATCCCGGCGGCGCCAAATGCACTTCGCCGGCACGAACGATGATGCCGTCGCATTCGATTTCACCCTCGATGACCAGGCATTCCTCGGTCAGCAGATGGGTGTGGCTGATCACCTCGGCGCCGGGTTCCAGACGATAGAAGGCGGTAAGCACTTCGGCGTGTCGGTCGAGGTGCACGACCTTGCGCGTAATGAGCGGAGCGTAGGGCTCCCAGCCCATCTCGCCAACGCGTACGGTACGGGTGTCAGGGGATTTGATCTTATCGTCGATGGCGTGTTCGATACGGTCCCAGAGTTGATCGGCGCGATCGCTGGATTGGGAACTGCCGTGCGCGGCATAAAAGACCTGCTCGAACCAGGCCACCTTCGCCGCAAAGTTCGGATCGGCCAGGACGCGGTCCTCGCATTCGACGATGCCGGCGGTGTCTAATACGCCGAGGGCGTACTGTGCCGCCAGGATCTCGTCAGACTCGTCCATAACTCTGTAAGCAATCCTTCAGATGAAGCACGCCCTTGCGCACCCAACTCTTAGCCGTGCCTACCGGCACCTTCATCACTTCGGCCAGTTCCTCGTGCGTAAGACCGAAAGTATAACACAATTGCATCGCCTTTTTGACTTCCGGTGTCAAACTGGCAATGCAATGCTTGACCGCGAGCGTCGTCTCAACATCGGTGCCCAGGAAGTGGATATCGGACTGAGGCTCAAGTGTCGCGATATCCTCTTCGAGACCCAACACTTCGCGGCGGCTGATCCTCAGACGGTCGATTGCCTTGCGCCGTGCCACCGAGAAAAGCCAGGCTTCGGCACTGCCACGGCGGACGTCGAACTGGTCCGCCTTGCTCCAAACTGTCACAAAGACGTCCTGGAGCAATTCGTCGGCGACCTCCTGCCGTCTCACCATGCGTACCAGCATCGCCGACAGGCGCGGCATGGTCAGATTGTACAGCGTCTTCAATGACGCCCTGTCGCCTTCAGCGATCCGCTCCAGCAAGAAATTCAGATTGACCGGTTCATTCACGATCGGTCTCGCCTTTTGCGGTGGCGCCGAAATCTTCTGCAATACACCGACCATGCCGGAGCTCCCGAATTCCCAACGCTATTTCTGTTGCCAGTGCGTAAGGATTCAATGTGTCAGGACTGAATGATCTGCGCTGCAACACTGACTGGCCTTCCGCTTTCGGCAATCATGCCGACTTATCAACGCTTTACTGTCGCTGACACGGGAGGAGGTACACCTCTGTCCGCATCTCTGTGCTGGTAATGACACAGACGGGCGGCAGGACTGCTGCCCGTGGCATCGATAAGGGGCAACCGATTCCACTCACCGTCTGTGTCGCCCCTCCGGAAGATTGGGCGTGACAGATACGGAGGCTGTTGTGCTCAGGATCACTTTCGTCGCAAAATACTACGACGTTTACGTCAACGGAATGCGGAGTGACAGGCGAACCGTTCGGGGCTCAAAGGCATGGAAGTGGTAGTCATCCACCCCTTCCGCCGGTTCGCCGGGTAGGCGCGAGGTATAGTAGTAGCGGATTTCATCTCCTTTGGTGTCGAACAGGTTAAGGACTTCGAGCTTCACCTGGAACCGGTCGAAGTCATGGTCGAGCAGGCCATTTACCAAGATTGTCGTGTCCGATCGCGCCGAATTGTCTTCGATCAGCGGCGCCGGTCCCAGGAGGCGAGCGGTGAGGGTCATGCCGAGGCGCGGACTGAGGCGTGCGGTCATGCCGCCAGTTACGACATATTCAAGCGCGTTTGGAATGCGATCGCCATCAGATGGACTGCCCTCATAGCGCGCGTGAGAAGCTGCAGCTGAGATGTTAAAGTCGAGCCCAGGCCGGGGACTGTAGTCGAGCAGGAATTCCACACCTGCGCGGTTCGTGCCGTCGGTACTTGCGGTATCGCCCCCGTCACCGATGTAAATAAGCTCGGAATCGAGATGCAGGGCCCACAATGCTGCGGTCGCCGTCAGGCCATTGCGCGACCAGCGCGCGCCAAGTTCGGCGCCTGAAGATGGCGCGAACAGCGGGACCTTATCGGCCGGGTCGTCTGTGCCGGGAATAACCGAAATCGTGCCGCCGCGAAGATCATTTGAGTGAAAGCCTGCACCGGCGTCGGCATAGAGCTCCAGAGCTTTTGAAACCCGCCAGGCCGCAGTGAATTTGGGGCTTAGCAGCGTGTCGCTGGCCTGGCCGCTGTTGCGGAGATCACCTGAACGAACCTTGCCACCGATTGTATCAAGCCTAAGCCCGCCGGTAATGCGCAAGGGACCAAAGGCACGCGTCGCATCAGCGTAGACTGCGGCTGAATATTGCTTCACCCGATCTTCGCGCACAATGGAGAGGATCTGGCGCTTTTCGGTGAAATAGAGCCCGACCGTGCCGACGTCGTCGTAACGCGTTTCTGCGCCTGTGCGGATCGTCCAACCCAGTATAGGATCGTTCCAGGTTTTCACGACCGATCCACCATAAATCCAACGCTCGTCGGCTTGTTTGAACTGGTCGCCGTGGACGGGATCGCGCAGGAAATAGGTGAAGTTCGAGAATAGGGCAAGGGTATAGCGCTGGGCATATAGGGTGGCATCCAGGCCGTCTTCGCCCTGCCTTTGAAGCGAAGCGATATAGCGCGAGGTTTCGCCATAGTCGCTGGTGTCGATCGCTCCCAGACGGGTTATGAAGCCTTGGTCGACGGCGCGTTGCGGGATCTGATCGTTGGCATTGGTATGAGCGTCATAGACCATGCCGGTCAGGGACCAGTTGTCCAGACCTAGGCCAGTGAGCGCGAAACGACCGATTACGCTGACCTTGCGCTGATTGTCGGCGTTATCATAAGGCCCGCGATAGCTGCCAAGCTCGATAGCGACGAAGCTGCGGTCACCCAAACCTTTGACGCCCAGCAGGCGGCCATAGCCATTTTCGCCGATCGTCGTCTGGACGTAAGAAGGGGTACCATTGCGAAAGGTTTCAAATGCGGCGCCGCCGGCATTTGAAAAGTCCCCCAGGTCGGCATAGTAGGGGCCTTTGCGATACTTGATAGTCTCGACGACCTCGGGGATGATGCCGTTGAGGTCGAGATAGCCCTGGCCATGGCCGTGGCTTCGTAGGTTAAGCGGTACACCGTCCAGCGACACGGTGAAGTCCGTGCCGTGATCCAAGTTAAAACCGCGCAGAAAGTACTGATTGGCCTTGGTGTTCCCTGAGTGCTGGGTGGCGGCCATGCCAGGTATCACCTCGACTAGTTCGCCCGGCCGGGTCAGCGGCCGATCCGCGAATTTGGCAAATGAAACCGTGCCTTCGCTGGCGGACGTGGCAATGCCGATATCGTTCCGGCGCTTGCCGAACACATAGATGTCCTGAGTGGCTTCAATTGCCGGGGCATACTCTGCCGCGGCAGCCTGACACGCCATGCCACATAGGAGGGTTGCGGCCGCAACCGTTCCCGTCAAACGCGTCTTTGTCATTCTGGTTGCCCGCCCTGTGTGTAAACCCCGTCACTTGCATTTATGAGGGGATGAACCTCGAGAATGCCGCGTGGTCATACCCTGACCACGCGTTTATCCACCGATCACATGCCCCAGAACCGGTAGGTGAGGGTCAGGTGGATGGTATCGATCTTGATCTCGTCCTCGCTGCGACGGATATCTGTCCCCGAGGTGTTGGCGATCAGGAAGGGGTTCGATGCGAAGGTATTGGCGCTGGGACCAGCACGGACGATCGGCGCCTCATCATCCAGCGTGGTATGCAGATATTCGACGCCGACCTTCCAGCGGTCGTTGATGCGCTTTTCGAATCCGAGACCATATTGCGCACCGCTGCCATCGTCGCCGTCGGTCGCCGCAAAGCTGTTCAACGCATTCGTTGTCGCGAAAGTGCGGTCGATCTCCGCCCACGCATAGCCTGCCGTGGCGTAGATTAGCCAGTCATTGACCACATAGCCCAAACGCGCGCGCACCGACGCCAGCGTATCGACCTGACGGATAAGCGTGTACGCCGCGGGTGTCGTTGAAAACCCGCTGACGCTGTCGCGGATGTCGACGCCTGAGACATCGGCGACCAGGCCGTAGACAAAATTATTGCTTTGCCAGTCATAACCCACGCGGACGCCAAAACCCCCATCCTCCTTGTCGCCTGAACAGCCTTCGCCCAGCGTCCGGCCGATTGCTGCTCCGTCGCAGAAGCCCGGTGAGAATGCATCCGCGCCGCCCGCCGTGCGGACGGTATCAGCGTATTCGCCGTCGAGGTTGGTGTCGAACACCAGGGTTTCGTTATCTTCGCCCGACTTTGAACTGCCGAAACTAGCGCCGGCATACAGCCCGGACCATTCTTGCGCCATCGCCACGGTAGGAAGGGCAATGACACCGGCGACGGATACCGATGCGAGCGTTTTCGTGAGCATTTTCATGGAACAGCCTGTCCGAGATTGTGGTACAACCTCTCTTACGTGCAAGTCCGGAATTTTGATGAAGTGCAGATGGCACTTCCACTATCGGGCAGAAAAACTGTATCCGCCATTTTGCCAGTTCTATTTCCGGAATTGGCGGTAGAACGCCTTCCCTGATCTCTTAAACCAGATCAGCAAGTGCCCGGGCGAGCACTCCATCGATATTCCTTCCGATATCTTCGATACGGACGGCGACCTCGATGTCGGGCAGGATGCCGGCATCGGGTTGCTCTGTCTTCGGGAAGGTGCCGATCAAAGGCAAATCAACCTCAAGTCCGCTGTTGGGCAAACGCAGGAAGAAGAACGCGCCGCCGTTGATGCCGCGCTGATTGCCGCCCGTGGGCTGGCCGTAGATGCGGCCAAGGCGATGCCGTTTGATCAGGCTGATGAACTGGAAGGTGGCGGAGCTGTTCTCAGGGCTGCTGAGAACGATGACCTTACCCCGGAAGCGGCCGGACTTGGGCTTGATGACGCTTTCACCATCTGGCGGGGCCAGCCGGAAAAAACCGTTGCCCAGGTCCGTCGCGCCTTCGCCAAGCGTGTCGAACGACCGGTCCCAAGTGTCCAGGAACGGCCGCAGGTCCTCAGGCGTACTGCGGAAACGCACCCAGCGTTCATAGAGGTCCGACAAAGGTAGCTCTTGGTCGATCAAATGGGCGATGATCGCGTTGCCGCAGTCGAATCCACCTTCGTTGTCACGTATGTCGATGATCAGGCCAGTGGTTTGCCCGCGGGCGATCTCTTCGAAAAATCCGTCGATACGTCCACGCCAGTCCCAGGTTTCATTATAGAGCGCCCAGCCGGGCATGGTAATCCTGGCAACGCGCGGCGCCGGAAAATCAAGCTCCCAGTACTCCGGAGCGCTGGGGTCGGAGCTGGCGGCGGCTTGCGCCTGACGCGCTGCCAAATCGATGGCAGTGACGGTGACGCTTCTTATGTTCTTGCCTTCCGGCGGCCTGACACTCAGATCAAACCTGTCCCTCACCGGAAAAAGCAGAGGATAGAGGACATCAAACGTTTCAATCCCGTTCTTGGACTCGACATCGAGTAGCTTGCGACGTCTCGCGTCATTGCTGCCGTCGGCCCTGAGATAAGGCATCAAAAACGTTTGTATCTCCGCTGCGGGGACACCATCGATGGCGAGGATTTCCGCTCCCCGCTCAAGTCCGCCAGCCATGGCAGGGTTGGCGGTAACGACCATCCGGTCACCTACCCAGATAAAATGAAACGGCAGCTTGTTGGCCGGCGCGAACAGGTCGGCGGCGACCGCCTTGGACTGATTAAAGAAGTTAGCGTAGGAGTGTCCGCACCTGACACCGGCCGTCAGCCACGACAAACGTTCGTAGTCGCGGGCCAGTGTTGTCGTCCTCTCGAGTTTCGTGTGACCGAGCAGAATTTGAACGGCTCGAAGATTTCCAGTCT
>CAMLPZ010000141.1 GCA_946482045.1 uncultured Asticcacaulis sp. | reverse complement strand
GCGCCGCAACACCGTGACGTGGTCGAAAAGCCGGCGAACTAAGCGCGGTCGAGCCGAATAACCTCGACAACCGCACCCACCTCCTGCGCATCCGTGTTGGCCGGCAGGCGCAACAGCGCATTGGCGCGGGCAAAGACGCTGACCAGCGACGAGTCCTGATCGCGGAAGGGCGTCACCACCTGTCGGCCATCGTCAGATGTCTCAAGCCTTGCTCGCATGTAGGTTTCACGCGGCCCCGCCGGACCGACGCCCACAGCCAGCACAGCTTTGATGAATGGCGATTGGTCCGCCATTCCCAGCGACGCTTCGATCCACGGCTTGAGCAGCAGTTGCGCCACAACGAAGGCCGAAGCGGGATTGCCCGGCAGGCTCAGTACCTTACGCCCATCCGCCAGTTTCCCGAAGGCGGTCGGCTTGCCCGGACGCAGATTAAGCGTTTCAAACTCCAGCGTCAGCCCCAAGGCACCCAATGCCGGCTTCACCAGGTCGTAGTCGCCGACGCTGGCGCCGCCGACCGTCACGATCATATCGACTTCAGCATGACGCACAGCTTCGGTGATTGCCGCTTCGCCATCGCCCTCGACACCGAGATAGGCGGCCGCTCCACCCCATTGGGCGATCAATGCCATGAGGGCCAATGAGCCGGATTCGAAAATCTGATCCGGTCCCGGAGTCCTTCCCGGCAGGACCAGTTCATCGCCAGTGCAAAGGACGGCGATACGTGGGCGCTTTGCGACCTCAAGTTCGGCGCGTCCAGCCGCAGCGGCCAGGGACAGACGCCACGGATCGAGCCGGTCGCCTCTGGACAAAAGCGGATCTGATTTGCGGAAATCTCCGCCTTGCACGCGGATGTTATCGCTCTTCGCCGTCACGGCATCGGGCAGAAGGCGGATGCCGCCGTCGATCTTTTCCGTATTTTCCTGGATGACCACCGTGTCGCAATCATCCGGCACCGGCGCCCCGGTGAAAATTCGTACCGCCTGGCCTTCGCCGACCGCATCGTTAAATCGCCCGCCGGCAGCGCTTTCGCCAATGACGGAAAGGGTTTCGCGCGTAAGATCAGCCTTATGCACGGCATAGCCGTCCATGGCGCTGCTGCGGAACGGCGGCTGGTCGCGCGTCGCGAAAACATCCGTCGCCAGCACGCGCCCCAGGGCGGCGCCCAGGATGAGGGTCTCGGCTTGCGGTGTCAGTCCGCCGGCGCGCACGATCCCGACCGCTTCGTTCATGGGCACATTGCGGCGCGCCAACATCTACTTTTCTTTGAGCCGCGGCATCAGCTCGACCATGTTGCAGGGACCATGACGGCTGTCGAGCTGCCAGCGGATGACCTTGTCCCAACCGTCCTTGACCGCGCCGTTGGAGCCCGGCAGGCAGAAGATAAAGACACCATCGATAATGCCAGCCAGCGCACGCGATTGCAGGGTCGACAGGCCGACACTTTGATAGCTCAGCATATGGAAGATGGTCGAAAAACCTTCGATCCGCTTGTGCAACAAGGGCTCGATGGCTTCGGGGGTGACGTCGCGGCCGGTAATCCCAGTGCCGCCGGTCGAGATGATGGCGTCGATATTGCCGGAGCTAACCCAGTTCTTGACGTGGGTGCGGATGGCGTCGATATCGTCGCGTACGATGGCGCGCGCGGCCAGGTGATGACCGGCCATTGTGATCCGCGCCGCCAGCACATCGCCAGAGGTGTCGGTCTCTTCGGTGCGCGTATCGGATACGGTCAGGACGGCGATATTGACCGAGCGAAAAGGCCGTTCGGCGTCGATGCGCCCGCCACCCAGATATTTCAGATCGTTTTCACTGATTTCACTCATGCCCTGCCCTTGTTTACACGCGATATTTAGCCAAAAACCGCTTTACACTTTTTGGCATATCGCTTTAACCGCCGGTCAGCGACATGGTGCGCGCCGGGCGATATCCGGGCGTGTCCTGGGCCAAAAGCGAGGACGAGGCAATGACAAAATCATGCCTGCGCGGCTTTTGTGTCAGCGCCTGAGCCAGCGCGGTTTCCAGTCCGGCATCGGTCGCGTCGTCGCGTAATGCCGCGCGCAGGTCGACATGGTCGTCCTGACCCAGGCACATATACAGCCGGCCGGTGCAGGTCACACGCACGCGGTTGCAGGTATCGCAGAAATTATGGCTGAGCGGCGTGATCAACCCTAAGCGTCCGCCGGTCTCATCAATCCGGTAATAGCGCGCCGGACCGGCCGTTGTGTCACTGACCGGCGTCACCCGCCAGAAGCTTTGCAACTCGGACAAGACATCGGCCAGCGACACGAACTGCGCCTCGCGATCGATCTCCTCGCCCATTGGCATGGTCTCGATCAGCGACACATCGATGCCACGCGCATGGGCAAAGGCGATAATGTCCGGCAGCTCGGCACGATTGTCCTGGCCCAGCGCCACCACATTCAGCTTAATGCGGATACCAGAACCTTGAGCCGCCTCAATGCCATCCAGCACCTTGGCGAGGTCGCCCCCGCGCGTGATGCGGCGGTAAGCGTCGGCTTTTAGCGTATCGCACGACACATTGATCCGCTTGATGCCCGCCTCGACCAGGGCCGGCACGGCGCCTTTCAGCAACGTGCCGTTGGTCGTGAGGGTCAGCTCTTTCAGCCGCCCGGCATGGACCTCCTCGCCAACGCGGCGCAGGAAATCGAGCACGCCTTTGCGCACCAGGGGCTCGCCGCCGGTGATGCGCAGCTTGTCGACACCGCGCGCGATCAGGAAGCGGCTCAGGCGCTCCATCTCTTCCCAGGTCAGCAGGTCCTTGCGCGGCAGGAAGGTCTGGTGCTCGCTCATGCAGTAGGTGCAACGCAGGTCGCAACGATCCGTAACCGACAGCCGCACATAGGAAATGCGGCGGCCAAAGGCATCGACGAGAGGTGCGGTAGAATTCATCCTTGAAATTTAGCCGCAATGGTCGGAACTTCAAGGCTTTACTTGAGGGCGCTTCACGACCAGACTGGGCTTACAACAGAAAATTACAGGGACGTGATGCGATGAACCGCCGTGATGCGCTTTTGGGCCTGACAACAGCTAGCGCCATGACACCGGTAGCAGGATGGACCAAGACGAGACCGCCAATGGTTTTGACAACCGCCGGACCGGTCATTGGCCAGACAAAGAGTGGGGTGCAGGTGTTTCTTGGCCTGCGTTATGGCGCGGACACCGGCAAGGCGCGCTTCCAGCCGCCGCTCAAGCCCGCGCCCTGGAAAACACCTTACAAGGCCGATCGTTATGGCCCGGCCTCGCCACAGGGCAGCACGCCCGATCCGTGGGGCAAGAGCGAGGACTGCCTGTTCCTGAATGTATGGACGCCGGAAGCCAATACAAGAAAGGCGCGGCCGGTCATGTTCTATATCCACGGCGGCGCCTACAGCAATGGATCTGGCGGCGACGCGCTTTACGACGGCACCAACCTGGCCGTGGCCGGCGATGTCGTTGTCGTCACGGTCAATCACCGCCTGAACGCCTTTGGCTATCTCTATCTGGCGCGTCTGGAACGCGCTGTGACGGGGGCGCCCGGCCCGCTGCAATTCTCTGGCAATTGCGGACAACTGGACCTGCACATGGCGCTCGAATGGGTGCGCGACAATATCCGCAATTTTGGCGGCGATCCCAACTGCGTCATGGTCTTCGGCCAATCCGGCGGCGGCGCCAAGATCGCCACCATGATGGCCACTCCCTCGGCCAAGGGCCTCTTTCACCGCGCCGCGACCATGAGTGGCCAGCAGGTGACGGCGTCCGGCCCCGGCAACGCCACCCTGCGCGCTACCGCCTTTCTGAAGAAGCTTGGGCTCAATCCGGACGCTGATGGGCTCGCCAAAGTCCAGAGTCTACCGATGGAAGACCTGGTCGCGGCGCTGAAAGTCATCGATCCGGTGCTGGGCAGGGGCGGCGTCTATATGGGGCCAGTACTGGATGAGGCCATCCTATTTTGTCACCCCTTCTGGCCGGATGCCCCGGATCAGTCACGTCATATCCCGATGATCATCGGCAATACGCGTGATGAGACCCGCGCCTTCTTTGGGGGCAATCCCAAGAATTTCGCACTGACCTGGAAAGATCTTCCCGCAGTGCTGCCGCAGGAATATCGCGTCGATATCGATCCTTACGTGGTTATCGACGCCTACCGGAAGCTCTATCCACAGATGTCGCCGTCGGATGTCTTCTTTGCCGCGACCACCGCCGGCCGGTCATGGCGCGGCGCCATCGAAGAAGTCGAGGCGCGTGCCCGGCAAGGCGCACCGGCCTTTGCCTATCAGTTCGACTGGGCGACGCCGAAGGACGGCGGCCGGTTGGGCGCGCCGCATACCATCGAAATCCCGCTGGTCTTCCGCAATACCCATGTGCCGGACGCCATCACGACCGATTCCGCCGAGGCGCGGCAGATGGCCACGCTGATCTCGCATGCATTTATCGCTTTTGCGCGCACAGGATCGCCACAGACGGCCGCCATACCCGAATGGAAGGGCTATACGCTGGAAAAGCGCGAGACCATGCTGTTCAACCTCAAGCCGGAACTGGCGCTCGATCCGCGCGGTGAGGAACGTAAATTGTTTAGCAAAGTGCCGTTCGTCCAGGCAGGGACGTAATTCATGCCTTCTCCCTGCTTGCGGGGAGAAGGTGGTCCAGCTTGCCGGACCGGATAAGGGGCAAGGATATTTCCACGCGGACGACAGTTAACGGTTAGCCCCTCACCCTAACCCTCTCCCCGCGAGCGGGGAGAGGGGACTAAGGTTAAGCCAGGTTCGTCACCAGCAGTTCGCTGTAGGCGTTCTCAATCCCGGCAACGACTTTCGGATCATTTGCCAGCGCCTCGGGGAACACCGAACGCAGTGCAAGGACCGCCTTCACATCCGAAACGTCGTCCTTCAACGTCGCGCCCAGCGCCAGAAGCTCGTTCGCTAGGGGATCGGTGATCGTCTCGCCCTTGACCGCCTTGGCGCGGACAAACCGCATCCACGCCGCCAGCGGCACACTAAAGCGCGAAATATCCCGGCCGCGCTCCAGCGCCTCACCCAATGAACTCAGGATACGGATCGGCAGCTTCTGCGACCCATCCCAGGCGATCTGCGACAGCAGGTGCTTGATCGCCGGATTGCGGAAGCGCTTGAGAATGGCTTCGCAATAGGCTGGCAAATCCATGCCTTTTGGCGCCTCAAGCAGCGGCACGACATCCTTCAGCATCAGGTCGCGGACCAATTGCTCCAGCTCTGGATCATCCATGGCCTGCGACACGCTCTCATAGCCCTTGTGCAGACCGGCATAGGCCAACGTCGAGTGGGGGCCGTTCAGGAGGCGCAGCTTGGCGCGCTCATAGGCCGGGACATTGTCGGTCAAGGTGACGCCGACGCTGGCCCAATCCGGGCCACCGTCGTGGAGGTGCGCCTCGATCACCCACTGGGTAAAGGCTTCGCGCTGGATCGGCCAGGCGTCCTCAAGGCCAATGGCCTCGGCCACGCGCGTGCGTAAGGCGTCGTCGGTCGCCGGGGTGATCGAATCGACCATGGTGCACGGGCATTGCAGGTTGGCGCCGATCCACGCCGCCAGATCAGCATCGTTGCGCGCCGCAAAGGCGATGACCGCCGTCTTGAGACGCTCTCCATTCTTCGGCAGGTTGTCGCACGGGATCAGCACAAAGGGCTTCACGCCCGCGGCCTTACGACGACGCAGGCCTTCAGTGACATAACCGATAAACGACTTCGGTGTCTTGGGGTTCGCCAGGTCGTGGACGATGTCGGCGTGGCCGAAATCGAGCGTCCAATCTGGCGCCAGGCAGTAGCCTTTTTCGGTGACGGTCGAGGTCACAAGTTCGACCGAGGCGCGCGTCAGCCGTTCAAACACGGCTTCGATATCGTCGTGCGCGACCAGCACCTCGCGCATCGACCCGATGACCTGATAGCGAATCTCGGCATCAAGAATGGCCAGGGTGTAGAGTCCGTCCTGTGGCATGAGCGCGTCGCGAACACCGGCCGAATGCAACGACACGCCACAAATCCCCCAGCGTTTATCCGTCACCGCCAGAGCGTCGAAATAGGCCGCCTGATGCGCCCGGTGAAAAGCGCCGGGTCCGAAATGGACGACACCGATATTGAGCGCGGCCGGATCATAGGCAGGCTTCGCCGCCGCAGGCGACAACAGGTCGAGGGTTGCCAGGTTAAGACGCGTCATGTCGGTTCTCGGAGTTTAGATGATGAATAACCACGCTATTGGCCTGACCTCTCCATGTGTGCAAGACCAAATTGCATTTTTCTACTTTTACCCATAAAACTCATTATCACTAAAACCAAGTGCAAATGGAGCGCTTTTTGACTATGGTAACCGGTGTCTCATGTCAGCGCGATTTGCCATCAAGCGCCCAGATTTGGCAAAAAGCCTTTCCTGTGACACAAAACCTTTCAAGTGCAGCCGTTCTGATTCGATAAGATAACAAAGCCCATATGGCCCGATCCCCCGCACCGAAACCCTTCAGCCAGCCCTTGGCCTCCACCCGTGAATTCGGCCGGGATATCGGCGACGCCATCGAGGACTTTATCCGCCGCCGCAAGAAGGCGACGATCAACGATGTCGCAAGCCTGGCCAAGGTCTCCAAGAAGACCGTGTCGCGCGTCATCAATAATTCGCCATCGGTGCGGCCGGATACGCGCGATCAGGTCAACGAGATCATCGCCCGCATCGGCTTCCGTCCGGATCCCCAGGCACGCGGCCTGGCCTTTCGGCGCTCCTTCCTGTTCGGACTGATCTACGACAACCCGAACGCCACTTACGTCGTCAACATGCAAATGGGTGCACTCGATAGCCTTCGCGGCTCAGGTCTCGACCTCGTCGTGCACCCCTGTGATCGCCACGCTGACAACTTTGTCGACGACATCCGCGAGTTCATCGAGATGCAGCGCCTGGCCGGGGTCATCCTTTTGCCGCCGATCGCCGAGGACCGCAGGCTGCTGGAACTCATGGCAGAACTGGACACGCCGGTCATCCGGGTGACGGCCCGCGCCGGCGATCGCAATGATCCGCCGATTCATACCGCCCAGATCGTGTCCAACGATCGCACCGGCTGCGCCGAGGGCGGCGACCACCTGGCGGCGCTGGGCCATAAGCGCATCGCGTTCATCAACGGCAACCCGGTCTATCCGTCCGCCCACGAACGCCGCGCCGGTTTCGAGGAAGGGCTGCGCCGCAACGGTCTCGAGATCGCCCCAGACCTCGACGAACCCGGCGACTACAGTTTCGACGCCGGCATTGCCGCAGCTACCCGGCTGTTGAAAAACACCAACCCGCCGACAGCTATCATCGCCTGCAACGACCAGATGGCGGCCGGCGCCTATCACGCCGCCTACGGGCTGGGGTTGAAGATTCCTGAAGACCTGACCATCATCGGCTTCGACGACGCCGACGTCGCCACGCGCATCTATCCGCCGCTGACAACCGTTCGCCTGCCGATCCGCGACATGGCGCGTATGGCGACGGAAACCCTGATGAGCGGCGAGATGACGGAACAGACCTCGATCGTCTTTCAGTCCAAGCTCATCGTCCGCGGCTCGTCCGGCCCGGCAAAGCGGTAAGATCAAAAGTCATTGGGTTGCAATTCTAAGCAAAATTGCTGCAAAAATTCTGTTGTCAAATGCAATGACACCGGTTACCTATGACGATAACGGGATAATTAAGGAGTGCGGCTAGCCCAATCCGCGGGCAATATGCGGGTTTCAGCCAAATCCAGAACGAAACGACTAAAATGCCAAAGCCCCTCTTTCTTCACGAGGATCGCCTTCTACCGAGCGACCCTACGCAGCGCACACTGGCCCGTGAGTTGTACGCGCTCGTCAAGGACTTCCCGATCCTGAGCCCGCATGGCCACACCGATCCCTCGTGGTTTGCCGGCAATGCGCCGTTCGAGAACGCGACCACTCTGTTCCTGAGCCCCGACCACTACATCTTCCGCATGCTCTATTCCCAGGGCATCGACATGGAAGCGGTGGGCGTCGGCTCCAAGGCCGGTCCGTCGAAGGCGGATCCGCGCGAAGCCTGGCGTATCTTCGCTTCGAACCAGCACCTGTTCCGCGGCACGCCGACCTCGATCTGGATGAACCATGTGTTCGGCGCCATCATGGGCTTCGACGTCGCGCTCGATGCCGAAACCTCGGATATGTATTACGATCGCATCGGCGAACTGCTGGCTTCCGACGCCTACCGCCCGCGCGCCCTGTTCGAGCGCTTCAATATCGAACTGCTGGCGACGACCGAAAGCCCCACCGACACGCTGGAGCACCACCAGATGATCAAGGCTTCCGGCTGGAACGGGCGTGTTGTCACCGCCTATCGCCCAGACCCGGTCATCGACCCGGAGCATGAAGAGTTCCACGGCAAGCTGGCGGTTTTCGCCGACCTGTCGGGCGAGGACGTCTATAGCTGGCAGGGCTACCTCAAGGCTCACCGCGTCCGCCGCGACTTTTTCATGACCATGGGCGCGACTTCGACCGATCATGGTCACCCGACCGCCCAAACGGCCAACCTGTCGGCAAGCGAAGCCGAAGCCCTGTTCAAGCGCGTCATCGGCCCCGAAGTCACCGCAGCCGACGCAGAGCTGTTCCGTGCCCAAATGCTGACCGAGATGGCGCGTATGTCGCTTGATGACGGCATGACTATGCAGATCCACCCGGGCTCGTTCCGCAATCACAATCAAAAGGTCTTCGAGACCTTCGGCCGCGACAAGGGGTGCGACATCCCGCTGCCGACCAACTACGTCCATGCGCTCAAGCCGCTGCTCGACGCCTATGGCAACGAAAAGAACCTGACCGTTATCCTGTTCACGCTTGATGAGACCAACTATGCGCGCGAACTGGCCCCACTGGCCGGCCACTATCCGGTCCTGAAACTGGGGCCCTCATGGTGGTTCCACGACAGTCCCGAAGGCATGATGCGCTTCCGCGAGCAGGTCACCGAAACCGCTGGCTTCTACAATACGGTCGGCTTCAACGACGACACCCGCGCCTTCCTGTCCATCCCGGCACGTCATGACGTCGCCCGCCGCATGGACGCGCATTTCCTTGCCCGGCTGGTGTCCGAACATCGCATCGCGATGGAAGATGCCGCCGAGGTCATCAAAGACCTCACCTATAATCTTCCCAAAGCCGCCTACAAGCTGTAAGGAGATTGAAAATGACACCTATTGATCAATACTGATCATTAAATCTATCGGAGCCCATCGCGCCATGTGCCAGAATTCGCTGTACCGCAAGATCTACCACGCCACCCATCCCGACATGATGGATGGCGTGGACACGCAGGATCTGCGCGAAAAATACCTGATGGGCGGTCTGTTCGAGGCCGGCGCGGTGGTGCTCAACTACACTCACTTCGAACGCTTCGTCGTCGGCGGAGCGGCCCCCGTCAACGGCCAGCTTAAGCTGCCAGACCAGACCGAGCCCGCTTCGGCTGCCGGCCACCCCTTCCTCGAGCGCCGTGAACTGGGTGTCATCAACGTCGGCGGCGGTTCGGGCAAGGTCAGCGTCGACGGCACAGTCTACGACCTGGCGCAAAAGGATGGCCTGTACATTCCCATGGGCACCAAGGAAGTCCTGTTCTCGTCGGACGACGCCGCTAACCCAGCCCTTTACTACCTGACCTCGACCCCGGCGCATCAGCGCTATGAGACGGTCAAGATCTCGATCGACCAGGCCGTGCCGCTGGCGCGCGGCTCGCTGGAGCAGTCGAACGAACGCGTCATCTATCAGTATATCGTGCCAACGACCGCCAAATCCTGCCAGTTGCTGCTGGGCCTGACCATCCTGTCGCCGGGCAGCGTGTGGAACACCATGCCGCCGCACCTGCACGACCGCCGCTCGGAAGTTTATTTCTACTTCAACCTTGGCGAAAACGACCGCGTTTTCCACTTCATGGGCGAGCCCGACAAAGCGCGCCACATCGTCATCCAGAACAACGAAGCCGTCGTCTCGCCGCCCTGGTCGATCCACATGGGCTGCGGCACGTCCAACTATGCCTTCATCTGGGCCATGGGCGGGGAAAACCTCGACTACACCGACATGAAGGTCCTCGACATCTGCCAGCTGGCCTAACCCTATAAGCCCGAACCAGGAAACACAGTAATGGGACTTCAAGCATTCGATCTGACGGGCAAGGTTGCCCTGGTCACCGGCGCCAATACGGGCCTCGGTCAGGGCATCGCCCTGGCTCTGGCCGAAGCCGGCGCCGACATCGCCGCCGCCGGAATCGTGCCGGCCGACGAAACCGGCGAAAAGGTCAAAGCCCTTGGCCGCCGCTTTCTCAACATCGACGCCAACCTGATCAGCATCGAGCCGGTCGAGCGCATCGTCAGGGAAACCGTCGAAGGCCTGGGCGGCCTCGACATCCTGGTCAACAATGCCGGACTTATTCGCCGCGCTGACGCCGTCGAATTCTCTGAAAAGGACTGGGATGACGTGATGAACGTCAACATCAAGGGCGCCTTCTTCATGGCCCAGGCCGCCGGCAAGCACATGATCGCCCAGGGCCGCGGCAAGATCATCAACATCGCCTCGATGCTCTCCTTCCAGGGCGGCATCCGGGTCCCCAGCTACACCGCCTCGAAGTCGGGTATCGCCGGCATCACGCGCCTGCTGGCCAACGAATGGGGCGCCAAGGGCATCAATATCAACGCTATTGCCCCCGGCTACATGGCCACCGACAACACGGCGCAGATCCGCGCCGACGAAGTCCGCGAAAAGGCTATTCTCGATCGTATTCC
>CAMLPZ010000140.1 GCA_946482045.1 uncultured Asticcacaulis sp. | reverse complement strand
CGTGCGTGGATCTTGTCGTCGACCAGGTGGTGCAGCTTCAGCATGTAGATGATGCCGACCGTGACCGGACGCTTGAACTGCTCGCCGGTGAGACCATCGTACAGGATCGACTGACCCGAACGGTTGAGACCAGCCGTTTCCAGCATGTCTTCGATGTCGTCGATATGGGCGCCGTCGAAGACCGGAGTCGCGATCGGCACGCCGCGCGACAGGTTCTTCGCCAGTTCGATCAGCTCCTCATCCGTCTCCGGCAGTTCCTGATCCTTGCCATAGACGGCCTGCAGGTGCTCGATGAGCGCCTGCTTCTGGCCGCCGTTCTGCCAGTCTTCGAGCATGGCCGTGATCTGCTTGCCGATATTGGCGCAGGCCCAGCCCAGGTGGGTTTCGAAGATCTGACCGACGTTCATGCGCGACGGCACGCCCAGCGGGTTCAGAACGATGTCGACGTGTTCGCCGTCGGCCAGGAAAGGCATGTCCTCGACCGGAAGGATCTTGGAGATAACCCCCTTGTTGCCGTGACGGCCGGCCATCTTGTCGCCCGGCTGCAGCTTGCGCTTCACGGCCACGAAGACCTTGACCATCTTCATGACGCCCGGCGGCAGTTCATCACCGCGCTGCAGCTTCTCGACCTTGTCCTCGAAGCGGCGGTCCAGACGCTTGCGGGCGTCCTGGAACTGACGGTTCATGGCCTCAAGCTCGCCCATGACCTTTTCGTCTTCGAGGGCGATCTGCCACCACAGGCCGCGCGAGATTTCGCTCAGCTTCTCTTCGGTGATCTCACCACGGCCCAGCCCCTTCGGACCGGAGATGGCGTTCTTGCCAACCAGGATTTCCTTCAGGCGACCGTAGATGTTGCGTTCCAGGATCGACAGTTCGTCGTCGCGGTCCTTGCCCAGACGGTCGATTTCGGCGCGTTCGATGGCCTGAGCGCGCTCATCCTTTTCGACGCCGTGACGGTTGAAGACGCGGACTTCGACGACGGTACCGGCAACGCCCGGCGGCAGGCGCAGCGAGGTGTCGCGGACGTCGGATGCCTTTTCACCGAAGATGGCGCGCAGCAGCTTTTCTTCCGGCGTCATCGGGCTTTCGCCCTTCGGCGTTACCTTGCCGACCAGGATATCGCCCGGCTGGACTTCGGCGCCGATGGCAACAATGCCGGCTTCGTCGAGGTTGCGGAGCGCTTCTTCCCCGACGTTCGGGATGTCGCGGGTGATTTCTTCCGGCCCGAGCTTGGTATCGCGCGCCATGACTTCGAACTCTTCCAGGTGGATAGAGGTGAAGATGTCGTCGCGCACGATGCGCTCGCTGATCAGGATCGAGTCTTCGAAGTTGTAGCCGTTCCACGGCATGAAGGCGACGAGGACGTTACGGCCCAGAGCCAGATCGCCCAGGTCGGTCGACGGACCGTCGGCAATGATGTCGCCAGCCGAGACCTTGTCACCGACCTTAACGATCGGACGCTGGTTGATACAGGTGTTCTGGTTCGAACGCTGGAACTTCGACAGGCGATAGATGTCGACGCCCGGCTTGTTCGGGTCCTGCTCTTCGGTGGCGCGCACGACGATACGCGTACCGTCGATCTGCTCGACGATGCCGGTTCGGCGGGCGGCGACGGTGGCGCCGGAGTCACGGGCCACAACTTCTTCCATGCCGGTGCCGACGAAGGGCGCATCCGCCTTCACAAGCGGCACGGCCTGACGTTGCATGTTCGAGCCCATGAGGGCGCGGTTGGCGTCGTCGTTTTCGAGGAAGGGGATCAGCGCTGCGGCGACCGAAACGACCTGCTTGGGCGACACGTCCATATAGTCGACGGTCGAAGCCTGCTGCAGGCCCGGTTCGCCGTTGACGCGGCCCTGGACCAGGTCGTCGACGATCTTCTTGCCGGTGTCGAGCGTGATGTTCGCCTGGGCGATCACGTGCTTCGACTCTTCCATGGCCGACATGTAGGTCACGTCTTCCTGGGCGACACCGTCCACGACCTTGCGGTACGGCGATTCAATAAAGCCATACTTGTTGACGCGGGCGTGGGTCGCCAGGGAGTTGATCAGGCCGATGTTCGGGCCTTCCGGCGTTTCAATCGGGCAGATACGGCCGTAGTGGGTCGGGTGCACGTCGCGGACTTCGAAGCCCGCGCGTTCGCGCGTCAGACCGCCTGGGCCAAGGGCCGAAAGACGGCGCTTGTGGGTGATTTCCGACAGCGGGTTCGTCTGGTCCATGAACTGCGACAGCTGCGACGAGCCGAAGAATTCACGCACGGCAGCGGCGGCCGGCTTGGCGTTGATCAGGTCGTGCGGCATGACCGTGTCGATATCGACGCTGGACATACGCTCCTTGATGGCGCGCTCCATACGCAGCAGACCGACGCGGTATTGGTTTTCCAGAAGTTCGCCGACCGAACGGACGCGGCGGTTGCCGAGGTTGTCGATGTCGTCGATTTCGCCGCGGCCATCGCGCAGGCCGACCAGTATCTTGAGGATCTTGAGGATGTCGTCCTTGCGCAGCACGCGCTCGCTGTCGGCGACGTCCTGCTCGAGGCGCATATTCATCTTGACGCGGCCGACGCTGGACAGGTCGTAGCGCTCGATTTCGAAGAACAGCGACTGGAACATGGCTTCGGCCGCTTCGATCGTGGGCGGCTCGCCCGGACGCATGACACGGTAGATGTCGAACAGGGCGTCTTCACGGCCGCTGTTCTTGTCGACGCGCAGGGTGGAGCGCATGTACGGGCCGACCGTGACGTGGTCGATGTCGAGCACGTCGATGGTGGTAAAGCCGTTTTCTTCCAGCGTCTTGACGGCGGCGGCATCGAGCTCGTCACCGGCTTCGGCGTAGATTTCGCCGGTCTGGAAATTGACTTCGTCGCGCGCCAGGTACTTGCCGATCAGGGCGTCGGGCGACAGCAAAAGCGACTTGACGGTATCGCCCAGCTTCTTGGCCGAACGGGCCGAGATCTTGGTGCCGGCGGGCGCGACCACTTCGCCGGTGTCGGCGTCGATCAGGTCGAATTCCGGTTTCACACCGCGCCAGCGCTCGAACTTGTAAGGCGTGACCCAGCCGGCTTCGCGCTTTTCGTAGGGCACGACGTCGTAGAAGGTCGTGAGGATTTCTTCGCCGTCCATGCCGAGCGCATAGAGGAAGGACGTCGCCGGCAGCTTGCGGCGGCGGTCGATACGGACATAGACGATGTCCTTGGCGTCGAATTCGAAGTCGAGCCACGAACCGCGGTACGGGATGATGCGGGCGCCAAACAACAGCTTACCCGACGAGTGCGTCTTGCCCTTGTCGTGGTCGAAGAAGACGCCCGGCGAACGGTGCATCTGCGAGACGATGACGCGCTCGGTGCCATTGACGATAAAGGTGCCCTTGTCCGTCATGAGCGGGATATCGCCCATATAGACGTCCTGCTCCTTGATGTCCTTGACCGAACGGGCGCCCGTTTCCTCGTCGCTTTCGAACACGATCAGGCGCAGCTTGACCTTCAGCGGCGCGGCATAGGTGATGTCGCGCTGGATGCATTCTTCCACGTCGTACTTGGGCTCTTCAAACTCATACGACACGTATTCCAGCGTGGCGCGCTCGTTGAAGTCCTTCACTGGGAAGACCGACTTGAAGACAGCTTCCAGGCCGTCATCAACGCGCTCGGAAGCGCGGACGAAGCGTTGCAGGAACTGTTCGTAGGACGAGCGCTGAACCTCGATCAGGTTCGGCATCTGGATAGCTTCAGGGATGCGGCCGAAAGACTTGCGGATCCGCTTCTTCTGGGTGAACGACAGGGCCATCGTTTTTCCTTGGCGTGAGAAAACGCTAAAAAGTGTGGTCGTATAAAAGGCAGTCAGACTGCGCGCGAAAGGTTATCGGCCGATCCGGCCAGAGTTTGCTTCGCGCCTGCTCTTTTTTGGCTTTTGGAGGCCAAAGACGCTTTTGTTTTTGATCCGTTTCAGGATCAACCCTTCGCCGGTGGAAAGAGCATAAAGCCGGCCTTTCGGGCCCCTCACAAGCGTTTCCGGAAAAGTGGTTGCCGGTTTTCCGATTGGAAACGCGACAAACAAAATTCACGCAGTACGCCTTAGAGGGGAGCGTGCCATAGCGTACTAATTATGTTTCGTAAAGAGGGGAGATGGATTTATTTTGGTTTTTGTCAAGGGGGCAATTTTGCGAACGTGGATACGGCTCACAGAAGCGCGCGAGGATTGAGCCTGATCACCTCAATTCCGGCCATCCAGTTGCGGTCCCAGCCCCTGCCCCTCATCAGGCCGATCAGGAAAAAGCCGGCGACAAACCCACCCAGATGCGCCTCCCACGCTATGGGAACTTCCAGGGAAACGGGCTGGCCGCTCAGGACCTGAAACAAGAGCGAAGGGCCACCAAACAGCAGGATGACCAGGGCATTGCTCCAGATGAAGAACCAGATGGCGCTAAGTGTCCGGCCGCTGAAAATGGGCGAAACGCGATCGGCAAAGATATCCAGCCGCATCATGGCGGCAAAGATGCCGTAGATGGCGCCCGAAGCGCCGACGAGCGGAATATCGCCATCGCGGTGAAACGCCCAGAAGGTCGCCACGCCCGCCAGCCCGATCAGCAGATAGAAGATATGAAAGGGGATGAGCCCGCGCCAGCCCCTGCCGAAGCGCGCCACCACCAGCGGCGCCAGGGACAGATAGGCCCACATGTTCATGCCGATGTGCGTATAGCTGATGATTGGATTGATGCCGTCGCCGTGCATGAAGATCGAGGTCAGCGACGTCCACCAGCGGCCATCTTTCAGGGCCTGCGCGGAGAAGGCGTAGGTCTCGACCGGCATCAGGCCGCGCTGCTGAGCAGCAAAGACGGCGGCGCAGATGATAGGAACGATCCATATCGGCCAGTTGCGCGGATCGAACATCAGCGAAAACTGCGTCACACGCCGCGTCACGACGCCTGCGGGCATCGGCCTGGGTTTATCGGTTACCGGTACGGCCGTGCCTTCGTCCATGGATTAGATATGGCGCATCGCCCGCGGTTTACAAAGCCCCTTCCGCCAGAAATTTACGGATGAGATCCGCGCGCCGCAGGTCCTTGTCGCGGCCGAACATCTCAAGGACCGCGATCTGTTCGTCCAGTTCGGGGACAAACACCGGTCCGCGCGCCGTTTCTATCCGCCGGCGCGACTGGACCTCGAATGGCCGCCAGACGCCCGATACCTTCACGTCGAACCCGCCCATGAATTCCACCGGGACACCGCCGGGCGGCTGATACGCGGCAAAGACGGTCGAGCGAAACAATGGATTATTCGACGGCAGCCGCGGATCGATACCTAGGCGCTCCAGCACTTTGGCAATCGTCGCTTCCGAAGCAAAGACATCAACATCCTTGGCTTCGGTCTCGACGCCGCACAGCACCATAGCGGCGCTGCCGATGATCCACCAATCGCCTGCGTCGTGCGGCAAGGCGGATGCGGAAAATTCAATTGCCGTTTGCAAGTCGACTTTCATGGTCACGCCTAATCTAAATCGTATTGCTCTTCAGTTCTTCGCCCTCCCCATAAATGGGGAGGGCGAAGTCGATCCCGCATATAGATCCTGCCTGCCGAAAACAAAACGGGCCGGAGTTATCTCCGGCCCGTTCGAGAAAGATTGGCAAAAGCCGAAATTACTTAACTTCGACCTTGGCGCCGGCTTCTTCCAGCTTCTTCTTGATGTCGGCAGCTTCTTGCTTCGAGACGTTTTCCTTGACGGTCTGCGGAGCGCCTTCGACGAGGTCCTTGGCTTCCTTCAGGCCGAGGTCCGAACGGATGCCACGGATTTCCTTGATCACGTTGATCTTCTTGTCGCCGCCGTCGGTCAGGACAACGGTGAATTCGGTTTGCTCTTCAGCAGCTTCGGCCGGAGCGGCAGCAGCGCCACCGGCAACAGCGGCAACGGCGACCGGAGCGGCAGCCGAGACGCCCCACTTTTCTTCGAGCAGCTTCGACAGCTCAGCAGCTTCGAGAACGGACAGGGCGGACAGGTCTTCGACCAGCTTTTCGAGTTTGGACATTTGATTTCCTTAAAAGATGAAGTGTTGAGTGAAAGGGTCTGTGTTCTTAAGCTGCTTTTTCGGCGTGTGCCGCGATGACGCGGGCAACAGCACCGGCAGGCGCTTGCAGAACGCCAGCGATCTTGGTCGCCGGGGCTTGCAGCAGGCCAACCAGCTTGCCGCGCAGCTCGTCCAGCGACGGCAGCGTGGCCAGCGACTTGACGCCAGCTTCGTTCAGGACTTCCGTGTCCATGATGCCGCCAATGATCTTGAGCTTGTCATTCTCTTTGGCGTACTGGACGGAAATCTTGGCAGCAGTAACCGGATCGGCCGAATAGACCAGGGCGACCGGGCCTTTGAACAGGGCATCGCCCTTTTCGCCGACCTTGCCGTCCAGGGCCTTTTGAGCCAAACGGTTCTTGAACACCTTCACAACGGCGCCTTCCTTGCGGAGACGGTTGCGAAGTTCAGACATTTCCACAAAGGTCATACCCGTGTACTGGGTGACAACCACGGTAGCATGGTCGGCGAATACGCTTTTCAGCTCTTCGATCGACGCAGCCTTTTGAGCGCGGTCCATAAGTGGCCTCCATGGGATATGTGACGACAAAATGCCGTCACGGCGGTGACATCCCGGCCCTGAGGCCGGAACAACGAAGTCCCTGTCGTTTCCGCGGGTGCGGCTCCGTCAGGGCAACTGTCCAGATGAGATGCTGATCACCACGAGGCCACGGTTCCTGTTTAAGGAAACAGTAGATCTCTTGAGGCGTTTCGCGTCCCGTCTCAATTCGGCGTCTGAGGGCTCTCAGACATTATGGAACAGGTGGCCCCTGCTCCCCGAAGGTCTCGGACAGAACGGGTGAAAGGACAAACCCTTCACGCCGGAGCGCGCCTGTTACAGGCAAAGCATGGAAAAGGCAAGCCCTGATTGCGGTTTCTGGCCGATGACGGCGGGAAACGGCTTGGAAACAAACATGACGCCAGCGGCACTGGCGTGCAGGACGATCAGGTGGTTTGCGTGGTCATACCCGCAATTTTAATTTGACCGCATGGCACAGTGCGCAAAATTCTCCGGGCCGACGGCGGGTTCTTGGTCAGCTTTTGCACCGGCCGGATGGGCCGCCTCACCAGTTCGCCGCCGCAGTTTGGGCAAGCGTCACCCATCGCCCGCGCGCAGTCCTGGCAAAAGGTGCATTCGAAGGTGCAGATCATCGCCGCGCGTGATTCCGGCGGAAGGTCTGCGTCGCAGCATTCGCAATTGGGCCTGAGTTCGAGCAAATGAGCCTCACGAAGTTTGGAGGAGGACGCGCCAACATCCTCCTCCGTATCATTCGGACTGCGGCAACCCGGAGAAGGAAGTGTGCCCGAACAATCTAAGCTTACCTAACGTAATGCAGGAACCGTGCCTCTCCGCCACTGGCTGCCTCATCCTGCCTGAGCGACGGGTGGAAACGGCTGGTGACAGTTTCCGGCATGACTGTTCGATAAGCCGTCAAGCCGAAAAGGCGGGGTGGCGCGTCCGCAATACTTTGTCGATGAAAGTGATTGTGCCGTAAGGGAAGCAAGGCTTGAAGGTGGCGAGAATGACATATAGAGTAAGAATCATGCCAAACGCGTCATCTCCCGCCCCGCTGCCCAACCGCAAGGTCTGCGCCGTCGCCTTCAACGGCATGCCGTTGTTCGAATTTTCGATCGCGGTCGAACTGTTCGGCCTCGATCGCCCGGAAATGGGTCCGGACTGGTACAGCTTCCAGGTCGCCAGTCTCGACCATGGCCCCTGCCAGACGACGGCCGGCGTACAGATTACAGCCCCTCACCCATTGGAAGCCGTTGAGGACGCTGGCACCATCATTATTCCCGGCTGGCCGATTTCCCGGCCCGTACCTGACAAGCTGCGCGACGTGATTATCCGCGCCTACGGCCGCGGCGCGCGCATCCTGACCATCTGTTCCGGTATCGAGGTGCTGGCGGCGTGCGGCCTGCTGGACGGCAGGAAGGCGACCACGCACTGGAAATATACCGATCGCATCCGCCAGCACTATCCGGACATCGAGGTCGTGCCGGACGTGCTCTACATCGATGAAGGCCAGATCCTGACCTCGGCCGGCAGCGCCGCCGGCATCGATTTGTGCCTGCACCTGATCCGGCGCGACTTTGGGCCGGCTGCCGCCAACACGGTTGCCCGCCGGCTGGTCGTCCCCCCGCACCGTGACGGCGGCCAGGCGCAATATATCGAACGCGCCGTCCCCATCGTCTATGAAAGCGACCGGCTGGGGCCGCTGCTCGATCACATGCGCCGCAACCTACATAAGGATCACCGCATCGGCGACCTGGCCAAGCGCGCCGGCATGAGCGAACGCACCTTCCTGCGCCGCTTCTCCGAAGCGACCGGCACGACGCCCGCCAAGTGGCTTCTGACGGCCCGGCTGAACGAAGCGCGCGACCACCTTGAGTCCAGCGACATCACGGTCGAGGAAATCGCTACGCGCGCGGGCTTTGGCACCACGACCAACCTGCGCCACCACTTCCGCGAACAGCTGAACACGACACCGACCGCCTACCGTCAGACCTTCTCACGGGCAACCGCATGAGTTTCACCGCCCTGCCCGCGCCGCCCTATTATATCGTGAGCTTCTCTTCGCGCCGGACCGAAGGCGACCAGGGCTATGGCGATATGGCGATGAGGATGGCCGAACTGGCGGCACAGCAGCCAGGCTATCTCGGCGTCGAAAGCGTGCGCGGTGCCGACGGCTTCGGCATCACCAATTCCTTCTGGGCGGATGAGGACAGTATCCACGCCTGGAAGCGCGTGGTCGACCATCTGGCGGCGCAGAAGACAGGCCGCGAGACCTGGTACGAACATTACGAAGTGCGGGTTGGAAAGATTGAACGCGCCTACAGCTTCCACCGCGCCTGAAGTTTAACTGGGGGGATAAGGCGGGGGAGGACGCGCCTACATCCTCCCCCTTTTATTACCTGAGCTGCGGCAACCCGGAGAAGGAAGTTCACTCAGATAATCTCTGGAATATCTCTCGTGTCATGTACATGTGACCCGCCCACCCTAACATTACAACATCGTAATGTTAGCCCTAGAGTAACTCAGCCACCGTCTGTTTATGAATGTTGACGTGAAGGCAGGCTATTGTCGAATGAATTATACGTAATGTTCATTCATCATTTTGCATAAGTTTGCAAAAACAGTAAAGATAGTTACATTGTCAAGTAAATAGGCGAAGACTGTATACAGTATGTGTGATGACTTGATTTTAATGGCGCATTTTGGCACTGCCTCCGGACCAACGGAGCACGACAATGGCGGACAATATTCATGAGTTTCTGGGCAGCGCGACGCCGCGGGCCTGGATTGACGCCGCCGTGGCCAATGTCGATACCCTGCTGCTGGACCACAAGAACTGCGAGTACAAGGCAGCGAGCAACGCCATCAACCTGATGGCCAAGTACCAGGAGCGGCCCGACCTGATCAACGCCATGTCGCGGATGGCGCGCGAGGAACTGGTCCATTACGAGCAGGTGTTGAAGATCATCAAGGCCCGCAACATACCCTTACGCCCACTCACCGCCGCCCGTTATGCCTCGGGCCTGCGCGCCCTGGTTCGGCGTAACGAGCCCGGCATGATCACCGACATCCTTCTGATCAGCGCCTTTATAGAAGCACGTTCGTGCGAACGTTTCGGCGCGGTCGCCCCGCACCTCGATGCCGCATTGTCGAAATTCTACTCTGGCCTGCTGGCCAGCGAAGCCCGGCATTTCCAGGGCTATATTCGCCTGGCGCACCTCTACGGCGACGCCTCCGACATTGCGCGCCGCATCGAAGTCATCCGCCTGGTTGAGCAAGCCCTGATCAGCGAACCCGACGCGGATTTCCGTTTCCACTCCGGTCCTCCCATACCGGCCCTTGCCGTGGCGTAAAAGTGGACATACCCTCTCCAGAAAACAGAGGAGATGTCATGCGTACCCTATACCTGACCGCAGCCCTGCTTGCCTTAGCGGCCGTTCCCGCGGCCGCCGAACGTGTCACCACGCCCGTTTTCGAAACCGAGGCGCCAAAGCTTCCCAAGGACCTGAAACCCCATGCTATCCTAATGCTGTCCAAGGCCAATGACTGGCGTCACGACAGCATGCCGGCGACGGCCAAGGCGATCACCGACATTGCCAACAAGCGCGGCTGGCAGATCTATGACACGTCCAATGCGGCGATTTTCAACGCCAAGGATATGAAGCGCTTCGACGTGCTGGTGCTCAACCACACAACTGGCCAGATTTTCACACCTGAACAGAAGGTCGTCTTTCAGAAATGGCTGGAAGATGGCGGCCGCATCGTAGCGGTGCATGGCGCCGGCGGAACCAAGAACCACCCCTGGCCGTGGTATATCGACAATGTCATCGGCACGGGCTTCATCGCCCACCCGCCGACAATCCAGGACGGCGTCCTGACCGTCGAAGACCCAAGTCATCCCGCGATGAAAGGGCTGCCGACCAAATGGACGCATAATGAAGAGTGGTACACCTTCCAGCGCAATCCGCGCGGTCCGGGTGTAAAGGTCCTGGCGACCGTCGATGAGACGACCTACGATCCGACCGATCGTTTGCGCATGGGCGCGGACCACCCGATCATCTGGACAAAGTGCCAGGTCAAGGGCGGCATCTTCTATAGCGCGCTTGGGCACCAGATCAAGGACTGGAGCGATCCGGTTTTCCTGAGCCATATCGAAGGCGCCATGGAATGGGCGCGCGATAAGAAGCAGAAGGCGTGCTGAGTTTAGCAAAGCCCCCCTTCCGTCATTTGCTCCGCAAATGCCACCTTCCCCGTAAACG
>CAMLPZ010000139.1 GCA_946482045.1 uncultured Asticcacaulis sp. | reverse complement strand
GGCAAAAGCTGAATCTCATCACCGATATCGGCAAATGCGACCAGGCTGCGCAAAGGATGATAGCCGCGCGTGTCAGGCGCGGCTACATGCAGGTACAAATTGACCTTGGCGGGTGCCAGCCGTGTCAAAGTCACTGGGCGGACTTGGTCTTGTCTGCCTTGTCGTTGAAGGCGGTCTCGGACTTTGCACCGCTGGCCGGCTGAGCGATGCCGACGCTGGTCGGCGCCTTTTCCTTGTGAGCCTCAAGCTTGGCGCGCACCGACGTCGTGCTCTTTTCGGTCGCGTCGAGCGTCAACACGCGCTGCCATTCGTAACGCGCCTCGACTTTTCGGCCCAGCGCCAGGTATACGTCCCCCAGATGCTCGTTGATCTCGGGATCGGACGGATCCATCTGGACGGCCTGTTCGACATAGGTCAGAGCCTGCTCGTAATCGCCGAGCTTGTAATAGCCCCAGCCCAGCGAGTCGACGATGGCGCCGGACTTGGGGCTGAGCGCCATAGCCTGGCGGACCAGTTCCATACCTTCCTTGACCTTGATGTCGCGGCTGATCCAGCCGTAGCCGATAAAGTTAAGGATTTCCGGACGGTCGCCGGCAATCGCCCGCGCCTTGGTGATGGCGGCCTCGGCCGCGTTCCAGTCGTCGAGCGAGTCGCTGACCACCGCCTGAATGAACCAGGCCTGCCAGGTGAAATCGTCGCTGCCGGCACGCGCCGCACGGTCCATCAGAACCTTGAGCGCTTCCGTATCCTTGCCCTGGGCGTGCAGGATGTCCGCCTTTTCGGCAACGAAGGCGATGTCGTCCGGCGCGCCCGCCAGCATGGACTCAACCAGCTTCAGCGCCTCGTCGTTTTCGTTGCGGGCACGTAAGGACCAGGCGCGGCGCAGCGCCGCTTCGCCGGCATAGGGGGAGCCGGGCGTAACTCCAGCCCAGGCATTCTCGGCGGCGCGGGGGTCCTTCAGGTCCTGGTTGAGTTGGCCCAGGAAGATGCGGGCGCGATCGGACGCCGGATCGAGATAGAGCGACAGGCGCAGCGACGCCAGGGCCATCTCGTTGTCACGGTCGCTGGAATAGAGCGTCGCCGACAAAAGCAGGGCCTGGGCCATGCTGGTCTTGAGGTCCGGCAGGGGCACAGGCTTCGCGCCCGGCGTATCAAGGCGCGTCAGGGCCTGGCGCGACACCGGGTCGCCTGAGGATTCAGCCATTGTCTTCCAGACGATGCGCGCTTCATCCTTACGGCCCTGGCGTTCCAGGAAGCCGGCATAGTCGGGGCCGAAGACGAAAGAAGCAGCGCCCGGCTGATAGAGCGAAGCATAAAGCGCGTCGGCTTCCTTGATGCGCCCCTTCATCTCATAGAGGCGGGCACGCTCGGCCTTGATCAGGAAAACCAGCAGCCTGCCGCGGTCGCTGGCGTTCAGCGCCGCGTCGCCGCTGTCATCAAAAGCCGCCTTCCAGTCGCCGTTCATGGCCTGAATGTAGGGACGCAGCAGCGATGCGGTCTTTTCGTCTTGTTCGACTTTCAGCACGCCGTCGATGGCCTTGGCGGCCACACCCGGCTTGTTGGCCTTTACGGCCACGGTCGCGCCGACCAGGCCTGTCATCAACCGGGCGACGCCGGTCGCGCCGTGCGGTGAAATGGTGTGGGCGCTGTCGATATCGCCATTGAGGATAGCGACCAGGAAGGCTTTCTCACGCAGGTCGGCTTCCGCCGGATCACCGGTCGAGGCCGACGTCAGGGAACGCGAGGCCGTGCCGACATCACCCATGGCCATCGCATAGCGCCCGACCAGGAAGTTGCCGTAAGACTCCTGCGCCGCTTGCCTGTCGGCTGCCATGGCGGGCGCTGCCAGCACCACCGACACCAGAACCATACCAATCACAGCCGGGGCCGTCGAACGCACCAAACGCTTTTTCACTGTGTAGTCCTGCCTAAGAAATGACGCTCGCACCACCCAACAGCAAAACCTTTAACGTACTTTTACATATTTGGATAGTTCGGACCGCCGCCGCCTTCGGGCGTGACCCAGACGATGTTGTTGGTCGGGTCCTTGATGTCGCAGGTTTTGCAGTGCACGCAGTTCTGAGCGTTGATTTGCAAGCGTGGCTCACGGTTTTCCAGGCCGACAATCTCATAGACACCGGCCGGGCAATAGCGCTGGGCGGGCTCCGCATACTTGGCGAAGTTGATGTCGATGGGGATGTGCGGGTCCTTCAATTTCAAGTGAACAGGCTGGTCTTCCTCGTGGTTGGTGCTGGAAATAAACACCGAGGACAGCCGATCGAAGGTCAGGACGCCGTCATATTTGGGGTAGTTGATCGGCTTGCATTCCGCGGCCGGGCGGATCGAATGGGCGTCGCTCTTGCCATGCTTGAGCGTGCCCGTGCCGGTGAAAAGACTGAAGCCGCCGAGCAGATTGGTCACCGTCATCTCGACGCCGCCGATTAGCGTGCCGAGCGACGTACCGAAACGGCTCAGGATCGGCTTGACGTTGCGGACGAGGCGCAGCTCCTTCTTGATGTCGGAATGATCATAGGCCGTCTGGTAGCCCTCGAGCACGCGCGGCGGCTCTCCAGAGTGGATGGCCTTGAACGCCGCATCAGCCGCCAGGATGCCGCTCTTGATGGCATTGTGGCTGCCCTTGATGCGCGGAACGTTGACGAAACCGGCCGAACAGCCGATCAGGGCGCCCCCCGGGAAGACCAGGCGCGGCACGGACTGATAGCCGCCTTCGTTGATGGCGCGGGCGCCGTAGGCGACGCGGGTCGCGCCTTCCAGCATCTCACGCACGACGGGATGGGTCTTGAAGCGCTGGAACTCGTCGAAGGGCGACAGATAGGGGTTCTTGTAGTTCAGATGGACCACATAGCCGATCGACACATAATGATCGCCGAAGTGGTACATGAAGGAGCCGCCGCCGGTCGCGTCGTCGAGCGGCCAGCCGAGCGTATGCTGGACCAGGCCCGGCTTAAAGTTCTTCGCAGGAACCTTCCACAACTCCTTGATGCCAATGCCGTATTTCTGAACGTCGCAATTGGCGTCAAGCTCGAACTTGCGGATGACCTCGCCTGACAGCGAGCCGCGCACGCCTTCGGCAAAGAAGGTGTACTTGGCGCGCAGTTCGAGCCCGGGCTGGTAGTCGGGCTTGTGGTGGCCATCGCGCGCCACGCCGAAGACGCCGGCGACAACACCCGCCACGCCGCCATCGGCGTCATAGAGGACTTCCGAACAGGCCATGCCGGGATAGATTTCAACGCCCAACCCTTCGGCCTGTTCCGCCAGCCAGCGGCAAAGATTACCTAAGCTGCCGACATAGCAGCCATGATTATCCATATAGGCGGGTTTGGGCAGCCATGAGATGTCGAGTGCGCCCTGGGGGCCCAGATAGATGAACTTGTCCTCGGTGACCTGTGTGTCCAGGGGCGCACCCATTTCCTTCCAGTTCGGGAAAAGTTTCGCCAGGCCCGATGGGTCGAAGACGGCGCCCGACAGAATGTGCGCGCCGATTTCCGAGCCTTTTTCCAGAACGGCAACGGTGATCTCAGCGCCCGCCTTTTCGGCCTGCTGCTTGAGCCGGATGGCCGCCGACAATCCTGCCGGGCCGCCGCCGACGATCACCACGTCGTATTCCATTGCGTCTCGCTGGATATCCTGATCGGGCGTGTCCGCCATGACCTGCTCTTCTCTCTACGTTACGAGGCGATACGCGCCTCTTTCATTGAACTGGACGCGGGAAGTGCTTATGAGTGTCCCCGTGTCCGTACCCGTCAGGTGTCCCGCTTCATGATCTTCCCAGACGATCTCCGCAAAGAGATGGAAAGCTACTTAGGCTTTCTGGCGGACCATGAACTGGACGACCTGTATGAAGCCGAACCTCTTAATCGGACTCTCCAGGAAAGCAAAACGCAAATTCCGCGTGCCGCTGCGGCAGTTGTGCAATTCCCCGTGACCCCGTCACCTGGCGGTCACACCGGCCACAATCTGCGCCCACAAAGCCTTGCCAATCTTGATATTGGCGCAGCACTTCACGACGCTAAGCAGCGCGCCGGCGCCATCAGGTCTCTCGATGCCCTGTACGCCGAACTGGAAGGCTTCCAGCAGATGCCGATGCGCCATGAAGGCGGGCGGCAAATCGTAAAATTTCGAGGCGCCGAACAGCCAGACCTTCTGATCGTCGGAGAAATTCCGGACGCAGACGAAGATTCCTTGGGCCAGGCCTTCGCCGGTAAGCCCGGCGTCCTGATCGACGCCGCCTTGAAAGCCGCCGGTGTTTTAGACAAGACCATGCTGGTGCCATGTGTCTTCTGGCGGACGGCCGGCGGTCGCCCCCTAACCGATGAAGACCAGGCGCTCAACGCCCCATTTATCCACGCCCTGATCCGCATGGCAGCGCCCAAGGCCATCCTGCTTTTGGGCGCGTCCGCGGTAACCAGCGTGCTCAACCTGGATCAGCCGTTGTCGAAATTGCGCGGTCGCGTCGTCAGCTATACGGAAAACGGCAGCAATATTCCATTGGTAGCCAGCTACTCGCCGGCCTTTGTCCTGCGCCAACCCGCCTGCAAGGCGTTTTTGTGGCGCGACATATTACAAGTTATTGGAAAAGCAGGGCTTTAATTACCCTCAAGCGGTTGTGATACCGCAAGGCAATAAAGTGTGTTGTCTGTGATCGCCTGTCACGAATAAGTTTTCAATGCGCTTTGGCAGGCGAACACGGTTGCCAGCGCGTTAATCTTTGCTAAAGTCTTGATCATCAAAGACGTAGTTTCAGTTGTGTAAAGGCCTCCAGGAGGGGACGTTTTGACTGCAAGCCACCGCCTCCTCGCGCACGCCGGCCGACAGGGACGCAAAGCGCTACTCTCGCGTTCTTTGGCACTCATCGGCACAAGCCTTCTGGCCCTGGCGCTGACCGCCACCAGCCCCGCCCTGGCCGCCGAAAGCAAGGCAGCCGACGCCAAGAGCAGCAGCGCGAAAACTTCCGCTAAAGCCAAGACGTCTGACGCAAAGAGCGAAAAGAGCGCTTCTTCCAAGACCTCTGGAACCAAGTCCGCCAAGACGGAGGTCGCCAGCGCCAAGGATGGCGATGGCAAGAAAAAGACCACTGACGGCGACAAGAAAACGACCAAGACCGCCGAGGCGGGCACGTCCGAATCCAAGACTGGCAAGTCGAAAACCGGATCGAAGAGCGACGGCAAGACTGGATCGAAGGACAAGACCGAGACCAAGCTGGCCGACGCAGGCGACAAGCCAGGCAAGGCTTCGTCCAAAAACACCAAGGACAGCAAGACCAAGGCATCGGCCGCGAAGAGCAAGCTCGCCAGCGCCGATGACGAGGATGATGACGACGACAAGGCCGCCAAGTCGTCGAAGTCAGAGACCTCCAAGACCGACAAGTCCAAGACCGGCAAGTCCAAGAGCGGCAAGACCAAACTCGCCGATGCTGACGATAAAAAGGGCAAGAAGGCCTCTGGCAAGGGCGGCAAGGACATCGACAAAAAGGCCAAGGCCGACGGCAAGACGTCGAAGCTGGCCGATGGCAGCGTCAAGAAATCCAAGAAGGGCAAGAAAGTAGCACCTGAGCCTAAGCCAGTGCCGGACAAGGCCATGCTGACCCTGGCCGCGGCCCTTGCCAACGACGCGCGGTCCGAAGTGCCGGTCAATCTCAGTTCTGGCCCGATACCCTATATGCGCGTCACGCCGAGCGTGTTGTCCGCGCAGGACGCCGAGCTTTACCGCACCGCTTACAGCCAGATCGACGCCGGCAAATATGACGATGTCGAAGCGACTCTGGCACAAGTCAGCGACAAGAGCCTGGTCGGCCACGTCGAATACCGCAAGCTGTTCAGCGGCGGCTACACCGCGACCTATGACGAACTTGTCGCCTGGGTAAACCAGTATGGCGACCAGCCGATGGCCATGAAGGTGTGGAACCTGGCCAAGCGCAAGAAGCCGGACGGCGTGCCCGATCCTGCCTTTCCATCGCTGATGGGTAAGTCCGGCATGGCAGCGTCAGGCGTGACCGCGGCCGCATTGGAGAATGACGGCGCGGGCGTGCAACTAGCCTCGACCGGATCGCTGGCACCGACCCTTCGCGCCGACCTCAATCCTGGCGCGCCGATGAGCGACGCGGTCGATTCGGACCTGACGGTGAAATCGGCGCGTTCAGCCTATAACAACGGCCAGTTGGAACAGGCGGTTACGCTTGGCAAGACCATAGGCGATCACTGGGTCGCGGGCCTGGCCAGCTATCGCCTCAAGCGCTACGATCAGGCGCTGGTTCATTTCAAGTTCGTCTCGACCGACCCCAGCCGAAATGCCTGGAGCCAGTCGAGCGGCGCCTACTGGGCAGCGCGCTCTGCGCTCAAGATGAACGACCCCGCGACCGCCGACACCTATTTCAAGATCGCGGCCTCCTATCCCTTCACCTTCTACGGCCTGCTGGCCGAGGCACGCCTTGGAGTAACACCGGCCATTACGCTTGCCAAGAAGGGGCTGCCGCCGACCTTCCAGGCAGATAACAACAAAGCCTTGGTCGCCAGCCTCAACAGCCATTCCAGCGACTGGGCCAAGACCAATCCCCAGGCCCAGCGCATGAGCGCCCTTGTCCAGCTTGGCCGCATGAACGATGCGCGCGACGAAGTCCGCTCGGCCATGCAGACGGCCAGCGATGACACGATGCGGCAAAAGTGGATGGCCCTGGCGGTGTCTCACAACATTCCGGTCGGTCAGATGAAGACCACGGATCGCCTGTTCAACGCCGACCTTTATCCGATTCCGGATTATGCCTTAAGCAATGCCAAGGTTGACCGCGCCCTCGTCTACGCCTTTGCGCGTAAGGAGAGCAAGTTCAACGCCGCCGCCAAGTCCTATGCCGGCGCTTATGGCCTGATGCAGATCATGCCGGGCACCGCGGCCTTGGTCGAAGGCGATTCCAGCTTCACCAGGAAGCCAAACCAGCTCCTGAAGCCCGAAACGAACCTACGGATCGGCCAGAAATATATCCAGCGCCTGATGGACACCAAGGCAACCGAAGGCGACCTGCTGCGGACGATCGCCGCCTACAATGCCGGCCCCGGTCCGGTAAAGGACGCCATGGATTCGCTCGGCAATGACTACGATTCGTTGCTGGTCATGGAGTCGATCCCGGTCGCCCAGACCCGCCAGTATATCGAGGAAGTCGCCGCCAACTACTGGATTTATCGCCAGATCATGGGCAAGGAAACGCCGAGCCTGATTCAGGCGGCCAACGACGCCCGCATCATTGACGCCTCAGCTGACGCCCTTGATGCGGAAGCTGAAGTGGCTCTGGTCGGAACGGAATAATTCGCAGATAATTTAAAGCCTTAGGCCGCCTTGCTAACAGGGGGCTTTGGCGGGAAGCCGAGCAGATAGAGGCCAATTCTCAAGCCCCTGCCGATGATGCCAAGCGCCCAGCCGCGCCGCTTGAAACGCGAAGCGCTGGTGCTGAGCGATACCGCCATGGGCCGCAAGCGTGCGCGTCCCAAAGCCAGCGCCAAAGCCACGTCCTCGAACGCCACCTGGTCCTTGTAGCCGCCGATGCAATCATAGAGGGCGCGCGACAGCAGCATGCCATGGTCGCCACTCGGCAAGGCCAGCCAGCGCGCGCGCAGCGCGACGACTTCCCCCCACAGCTTGGCCAGCATGGAAGGATCATCGAAACGCAGGTGGAAATAGGCGGCCTGGGCGGGATGCATACGAATATGGGCGTGGACCTCGTCCATCCAGCCTTCGCCAAGTTGCGAGTCCGAATGGAGAATCAACAGCCATTCACCGCGCGCCGCCCGGCAGCCTTGCCACAGTTGCAGGCCGCGCGCGATGTCGCCCTGGACAATACGGCAGCCGGTCGATTCGGCGATCTCCAACGTTGAGTCGGTCGAGCCGCCATCGACTATGACGACCTCCTTGATGATCCCTTCGACCACCCCCGGAACCAGCGAGGACAGGGTCCGCGCAAGGTGATCTTCAGCATTGAGGGTGGGAATGACGACGGAAATCAAGGACGCAACTTTCTATTGTCTGACGCGCAATTTTAACGCGAAAAGACAGCCACTAACTCGACGTGGCTGGACCATAAGAACTGATCTATCGGGGTCACGCTGTCCAGTGAAAAACCGTTAACGGCAAGGATTTTCGCATCCCTCACGAAGGTTTGAGGATTGCAGCTTACGGCCACGACGCGTGCAACCTTGGAGCGGGCAATCTCCAAGCTTTGCGCTTCCGCGCCGGCGCGCGGCGGGTCAAAAACGACCGCATCGAGCCCCTTCATCTCTTCGGCCAGCAGCGGCCTGCGGAACAGGTCGCGGACTTCCGCATTGATGGTTTTCAAGCCGGGCGCCGTGGCTATGGCCGATTTCAGCGCGGCGACGGCCTCCCCTGCCCCATCGAGCGCATGGACGACCGCGCTTTCGGCCAGCGGAAAAGTAAATGTGCCGGTGCCGCAGAACAGGTCGGCCACCTTCGACGCGCCCGCGACGCCCGCCTTGACCAAGCGGACCATGTCGGCTTCGGACGCTTCGCTGGCCTGCAGGAACGAACCTGGCGGCAGGCTGACCACCGCTTTGCCGAACGCCACACGCGGCTTGCGCACTTCGTAGAGGATCTCGCCGCCCATAGTGACGCGAGCAAAGTCAGCCTCACCCGCCGTCATGGCGATCTGCATACGCGCATCGGCCGACAGGCCGCCGCTGCGCGTGCGCTCGACGCCCGAGATGTCGATGTCGAGGCCGGTTCGCGATGCCGTGATGTGCAGGATGGGCGCCGACTTCGGGTGCTCGAACAAGGGCGCGGCCAGTTGGCGCAGGTGAGGCAGGGCGCGGACGATGGCCGGCTCGGCGATCGGGCACTCCACGATCGGCACCAGCGACCACGACCGGCGCATCTTGTAGCCGATCTCGACCGCTTTGCCCACCTTGCGGGCATGCAGGCCGACACGGCGGCGGCTAGCGGGAGGCGTGGTCAGTATGGGTGCGATCTCGGTCTCCAGGCCTGCACGGCGCAATTGAGCCTCGACGACCTCGCGCTTCCAGGCGCTGTATGCCTTCATATCCCAATGCTGCAGGGCGCAGCCGCCGCACGCGGTGAAATGCCGGCAGGGCGGCGCTACGCGGTCGGGGCTGGCCTCCAGCAGCTCGGCCAGTTCGACTCGCTCCTTGCCTTGGCGCACACTGACGCGCTCGCCCGGCAGGGTCAGCGGGACGACCACGCCGTCGCGGGTCAGGCCATCGCCCTGGAAGCCCACCTTGTCTATCAATACGTCTTGCACGCCTTTACGCCTCCGCCTGCGGAGACGCCCGCTTAAACCTTGGGCGACGAAATGCAACCGGTTTTAGGCCTCGTGCGCACATGGCCTTGACGTCGGCGTCCAATGAGCAAATGGTTAACGCATGGATTTCTTATGATCCGCCGCTTCACATCGGCGCACGGCTCAAACGGAGGCAGCCATGACCATCGCACGGTCCGCGTTGAAACTCTCATGCGTTATCGCTGCGGCGGCGCTCCTGTCGGCAGGGTCACTAGCCGCGCCGCAAGCCGCGATAGCCGGCGCCAAGACGGACAACTGCAAACCGGTCAAGGTGGTTCAGAAAGCCAAGATGCACAAGGCAAGGGCCAAGGCGAAATCCACCAAGGCAAAGACTGTTGCCGTGGTCCACAAGGCCAAACCGAAGCCCAAGGTGATCAAGGTCGCCGCTACGCCGTGCAACTGCCGCAAGGAAGTCAAGATTGTAAAGGTCATCCAGCCGGTGATCGAACGCGAAGTCACCGTCTACCGCGCCGAGCCACGCTCATGGCATGCGCCCTATGTCGACGAGATCTCCACCGGCGACTACGCAACCTATGACGAGACCTTCCATCACGAGGGCCATCACGAGGGCCATCACGAAGAAACGTCTCGCGCTGAAACGCGCGTCGTAAAGCGGATCTATATTCGTAACGACCACTATCTGTCCGCCGACACCCGATCTGGCCGTCATCGCCACACGCGCTGGCCCCGTTGGATGGAATAGGCGCCGCACGATTTTGGCGCATCAAGCGCGTTTACCATTTTTTTTGAAAAGCCGCCGCGCTTCGACATTTCGCAAATTGCCGGCAGCTCTGACAGTCCGATCATCTCAATACGTGCGCGTTCACTCTCACCTGTCTTTATCCAGGCAGGTCTGCAAGGAGACGGCTGATGTTCGTGTCAAAGCTTACCCTCGCGGCCATTGCCGCGCTGACGATCGCTGTCCCCGCTATGGCGCAGGATTACGGCTATGACGGTCGGTATGATGGTTTCTATGATTATCCCGAGGACGAGCGGGTCTTCGATGAAGGCTACCGCTACCCCGGCGACCGCCCTCCCGCCGGCCACCAGGTCGCGCGCGACTATCTGAGGGGCGAATACTACGCCTACCAGGGCACGCCGCCGCGCGATCCGCGCGTGGGTGAGCAGGAAGGCTGGCGCGACGGCGTCGTCCGCACCCCGCCGCGCTGGTACTGGAACCGGTGCGGCTGCAGCCAGGCTTACTATTATGGGCGCTGGCACAAACGGCCCCAGCTTTATGACTACAGCGCCTATGACTACAGTTATCGGCACCGTCTGGACCGCCGCACAGCCTATGAATATCGCTGGCCGCGCCGCAACTGGTGACTCCTGGCTATGAACGGACTTGTTATCCGCGGTTCAGGTTCGATGGTCTAAAATTGCCGCAATATGACGGCCAAGTCCCATCATGCGCCGCCAGAGTACAGGAGCCCCGCCCCATGATCAGGATTTTCAACCCCCTCGCCCTTTCCCTGGCCGCGGCCATCGTCGCCATTCCCGCCGCGGCTTCTGCCCAGGACTGCTATGAACGCCGCCGCGACAACGCCACGGCTGGCGCCGTGGTCGGGGCCATCGCCGGCGCAGCCATCGGCAA
>CAMLPZ010000138.1 GCA_946482045.1 uncultured Asticcacaulis sp. | reverse complement strand
GAGGCCGAAAAGCTCAGCGCCGGCATCGACGATTTCAAGGGCTTTTGGGACCACACAACCTATCTCGACCGACTGAAGACCCAGCACAATCGCAAAACAGAGTTCTGGGCACTGGCGGCTTGATTTCGTGTCGCGCTTTTTGGAAAGCGCTAAAGATTCGATTGCAGCCAGCTGATCACGCGCTGGACGATGCCGCCCTGGCTGGTCGTCGGCGCATCCTTGGGGCCGATCTTGGCGGTCATGATTCGGCGGACCTGGACGACGTCACGCGGACCGTAAAGCGTACGAAGGATGACGCCCGCCGCCGCCGCGAACGACGGCCCGGCCGCCGCGTCGCCGAGGTGCGGAACACGCATCGGCTTGCCCAAACGGACAGGACGGTCGAAGACTCGCACGGCCAGTTCGCGCACGCCGGCCAGTTGTGACGCGCCGCCAGTGAGGACAATACCCGCGCCCGGTTCGATCTGGACGCCGGACGCCTTGATCTTCTCGCGCAGCAGTTCGAAGGTTTCCTCAACGCGGGGTGCGATAATGCCCTTGAGGATCGAGCGCGGTACCACGATCGGCCCGCCGCCGCGATCGTCGCCGCGCGGCGGCGCTTCGACGGTTTCACGGTCTTCGTTCGACGAGGCGATGGCCGAGCCGTGCAGTGTCTTGATGCGCTCGGCGCCGGCGATGGTGGTCGACAGGCCGCGCGCGATATCGGCCGTGACGTGGCTGCCGCCGACATTCAGGCAGTCAACGTGGATCAGGGTGCCGTTGGCAAAGATCGCGGCGGTCGTCGACGACGCCCCCATGTCGATGCAGATGCAGCCCAGTTCCTTTTCGTCTTCCTCCAGCGCGGCGACGGCGGCGGCCAACGGCGCCGACACGATGGCCTGGACTTCGAGGTGCGCCAGGCCGACGCACTGCTGGATGTTGTTGAAAACGTTCTCGTCGATCGTGACGACGAGCAGTTCCAGGCCCAGGTTACGGCCGTTCAGGCCGCGAGGGTCGCGCACACCGGCGTGACTGTCGACGGTCCACGAAACCGGCAACAAGTGGATGGCGCGGCGGTTGGGGAAACGCACCTGGGCCAGCGCCGAGGCGATAGCGCGGTTCAGGTCCTCGTCGGTGATGGGCTTCAGGCCCAGCGAGACCGAGGCCGACACGCGATGTGACGCCGTCTGCGCGCCCGGAATCGCAACGCGCACACCCTGGATCGAGACATTGGCCATGGCTTCGGCACGTTCAACGGCCTGGGCGATCGCCTGGGACGCAGCTTCCATGTCGATGATGGCGCCGGCGCGGATACCCTTGGACTGCACATAACCGACACCGGCGACGCGGATCGACTGATCCGACTGGCGCGCGCCTTCGGGCCGCATGATGAAACAACCAATCTTCGAAGCGCCCAGGTCCAGCGAAGCGATCAGGCCGGACGAGACAACCGGACGGACGGCGGCATCGGCCATGGCGGGGCGGCCGGAGGCGGAAGCTCCCTTCGTGGCCTGCAGCTTGGCGTTCTGGCGATCTTCGTAACGGGACATGAGCGGATACTTTAGAGTGCGGTCAGGTTTGCGGGTTGGGTCGGGAGACGAGCGGGACGACCTGTAACGCGGTCGGATCCAGCAGGTCGATTTCGGCGAAGCCCTGGTCGAGCACGCGGCGCTCGGCGATCAGGACGTCCAGGCGCGCCATGGCATCGTCTTGGTTCAGCGCCGGCAGTTTGACGATGGTGCCGTTCTTGAGATGGATGTCCCAGCGACGCGTGTCGACGCGCACCAGGGCATAGGTCTTCTGCGCCAGGCCGGGACGCGCGTTCATAAGTTCCAGGATGGCGGCCGCCTGTTCGTTGGCGCCTTCGCCGACGACGAGTGGCAGGTTGAGGAAGTTGGGGGCACGCGCTTCTGGAATAATCTGGCCCTGGTCGTCGACGACAACGCTCTTGCCCTTGTACTGCCAGACGGCCAGGCGCGGACGTTCGACGACGGTAATGACCAGCAGTCCGGGAAGCTGGCGGCGGACGGAGGCTTGCCGGACCCAGCCGACGCTTTCGACCGACTTTTGCACAGCGGTCAGGTCCATCAGGGCCAACGGGTCGCCGCGCTTCATGGCCAGCACGCGCTGGATGTCGGGGGCGGCGGCATCGGACACACCTTCGAGGCGGACGTGCTGCAGGTTGAGCCCGATGGCCGCCAGGCGGCCGTCGGCGAAGCGGGTCAGGCCCTGCCCCAGGGCGGTGGCACGGCCGCCTGTCATCAGCACGACGGCCAGCAGGCTCACGACCATGATGACGGAAAACCAGGCGGTGACTTCGTTGGGGATAGGCACCGAGCCGATGATGGCGCGCTTGCCACCGGGCGCGGAGCCTTTACGCGCCGCCCCCCTTGCCTTCGATGCACCCTTGCCCTGGCTTGCCTTCGGCGCCGCCTCGGGTTTCGATGCTTGTCGTCTGCCACCACGCACGACAGCCGGCATAGTCGGATCTCCACATCACGTCACAGAAATGGCTCCGCGTTTCGCAAAGCCGTATAGGGTGTCACGGGAGCACCGCGCCGCCGGACGGCAGCGAACGTTGCGTTCTCATGACCCCTGAATGTTAGGAAGCCATAAAAACCCCAACGTCCTTAACAATGTCATAACAAACAGCGATTCGTTTAAGGATAAGGAATGGAGCCCTACATATAAACGTATGAAATATATGCACTTTTATACAATACGGCAGTTTTAAAAGATTTGGCGCATTAAGAAATTCTGTGCTGGGCGGAGCCAAGCGAAGCAAGGCGAAGCGCAAAGTGTCTTTGCCATGCACAAACAGAAACGGGCAAGGTTTCCCTCGCCCGCTTCGCTTAATGTGTTACCGGTCAGATACGGATTGCGACCCTTTCGGCCGCAACCGGCTCGGTCTCCGGCACCGCCAGGTTCGAGCTCAACTCGACAGCGACGCCGGTCGTCTCGTCACGCTTGATCTCCTCGCCATTCAGCACCTTGGCGATCTCGTCACCCGTCAGGGTTTCGAGTTCCAAAAGGGTCTTGGCCAGGCGGTGCAGGCCGTCATGGTTTTCCTGCAGGATGCGCTTGGCTTCGTCGTAACCCGCCTTGACCAGGCGCTTGATCTCTTCGTCGATCTTCTGCGCCGTGGCTTCGGAAGTGTCGCGGCCAAGCGCGCCGTATTCATCCTCGGAGTCTTTATAGTTCACCAGGCCCAGTTCATCGGAATAGCCCCAGCGCGTGACCATCGCCTTGGCCAGGCGGGTCGCCTGCTGGATGTCGGATGACGCGCCAGAGGTAACCTTTTCCTTGCCGAAGATCAGTTCTTCGGCAACACGGCCGGCCATCAGGATAGCGAGGCGCGACGTCATCTGGACGAAGTTCTGCGAATAGCGATCGCCTTCCGGCAATTGCATCACCATGCCGAGCGCACGGCCGCGCGGAATGATGGTCGCCTTGTGGACCGGATCGGCCTCCGGCGCCTTGAGGGCGACGATAGCATGGCCGCCTTCGTGATAGGCCGTCAGCTTCTTTTCCTCCTCGGACATGGCCATGGAGCGGCGTTCCGCGCCCATCAGCACCTTGTCCTTGGCGTCCTCGAAGTCGCGCATGGTGACCAGCTTGCGGTCCTTGCGCGCCGCCATAAGCGCAGCTTCGTTGACCAGGTTGGCGAGATCGGCGCCCGAGAAGCCGGGGGTCCCGCGCGCGATGACCTTCACATTCACGTCGACGGCCAAAGGCACATTCTTCATGTGGACGCGCAGGATCGATTCGCGTCCCGTCAGGTCGGGGTTCGGCACGGTGACCTGGCGGTCGAAGCGGCCCGGACGCAGCAGGGCCGAATCCAGCACGTCCGGACGGTTGGTGGCGGCGATCATGATGATGCCTTCATTGGCCTCGAAGCCGTCCATCTCAACCAGCAGCTGGTTCAGCGTCTGTTCGCGTTCGTCGTTGCCGCCGCCATGACCGGCGCCACGATGGCGGCCGACGGCGTCGATTTCGTCGATGAAAATGATACACGGCGCATTCTTCTTGGCCTGGTCGAACATGTCGCGGACGCGAGAGGCGCCGACGCCGACGAACATTTCCACGAAGTCCGAGCCCGAGATCGAGAAGAAGGGTACGCCGGCCTCACCGGCGACAGCGCGCGCCAGCAGGGTCTTACCCGTACCCGGAGGGCCGACCAGCAAGGCACCTTTTGGAATCTTGCCGCCCAGCTTCTGGAACTTCGACGGGTCCTTCAGGAAGTCGACGACCTCCTGCAGTTCTTCCTTGGCCTCATCAACACCGGCGACGTCCTGGAAGGTGACGCGATTCTTGTGCTCGGTCAGAAGCCGCGCCTTGGACTTACCGAAGCCCATGGCGCCGCGGCCGCCGCCCTGCATCTGGCGCATAAAGAATATCCAGATGGCGATGATCAGGATCACCGGCAAAAGCGTCGTGATGATGGTCATCAAGAGGGGTGTGCGGTTCGACTGGAAGGTCGTCTTGACCTTGGCAGCTTCCAGCGCATTGGTCAGTTGGGCGTATTCGCCGAAAGGCGGCAGGGTGGCCTTGAAACGGGTCTTGCCGTCGGTAAGGAGGCCTGTTGCTTCGTCATTATGAATTTCGATTTCCTTGACTTGGCCACCGTTTACCTTAGCCAGCAAATCGGAATACACCATCTGCTGCTGCGGCGCGGAGCCGGTCAGGGCGGAACCGCCCTTCATCTGAGACTGCATCACGACATAGAGCCCGATCAGCAGGGCCAGGACGACGCCGATGATCGTGATGGAACGCATATTCATGCCAGGTCATTCCTCAAAAACGGTCGCGTAGGCAACGCGCCCGCAGGCCTCAAAAACAGTCGCGTGGACCACGCGCCGGTTGATCGTTTCCGCCCCTGCCTCCGCCCGCTTATCACGGCGACCGGTAAAGGAGCGATACACACTTCAATCACACCATATAGGGAGCATCTGTAAACATTGCTACAGCGGTTTTTCCCGCATTCGGGAACAATCGCTTTCGCGGGCGAAGACACCGCAGGCGGCCAGAAAACGCGGCATGACCCAGCAAGCAAGCTTTATGCCGTGTCCGTTCAAGCCGTCATTATGAAGAGGAAATGGCAGAACGGGTGCAGCCGTGCCGGCTATGAGAACCGGCAGGGCGCCGCGAAGAGCGGCCGGCAAGGCCAGCAGGGCGTTCCGATCGGCATCGCTTAAGGACGTACGGAACTGGGCCGACGGATGGATGGTCGTTCCCTGCCCGGCGAGAATCTCAAAACGGCCATCCCACATGGCCGGGTGTCCAGCCACGGCACAAAGCGGATCGGGCCTGCGCCGTTCCAGTTCACCGGCCTCGCGCACGATCATGATCCGGCCACCATTACGGCGGATGCGCGCACCACACAGCGTAGCCGTCGTATCCGGTGTCATGTCCCGGCGCAGGCGGTCGAGACTGTCGCGCCGGGGCAGCCTGTCGCCGCCGCCGGCACTGACGACCGCCGCCGCCAGCCGGTGGCGCGCTACGACCTCCGGCAGGGCGTCGAAGACTTTGGCGTCGAATATAATGGCGCCGAACTCGTCCAGACCATCGTCAAGCAGCAGGTGCGGCAGGTCCTGACACAGCCGGACTGGCTGTAGAAACAGGCCGAGCGTCGGGCTGACCAGGACCTGTCCTTCGAGCGCTTTACGCGCCCGCGCCCGCGCCGATGCCATGTTCGCGTTCGCCGGGTCTTCGATCCAGCTGACGCCGCGCATTTCAAGAAAGTCGCGCAATTCCGCCCGGCGCTTGCCGATAAAGGGGCGGAAGAGGAAGACGCCACGGCCATCCGGCCACACCGGCGACGGCGCCCAAAGCGCCGGCGGGCCGACATTCGATCCTTCCTCGGCCATGACTAAGGCTTCTGCGATGTCATCGTGGGTGTGCGCCAGGCAGATGACCGTCACGCCTTTTGCGCGCGCGGCGTCCGCCAGAAGCCGGTGGCGCGCGGTTCGCGCCTTGGCCGACAGGCCGGTTTTGGGTTTCTCTCCTGTCCATGCCAACGCGGTAAAGCCCGCACCGACGTTTTGCGCGTGCCGCGCCACGCCTTCCGTCCAGCCGCGGCTATCGGGATTCAGGCCATGGTCGACGGAGAAAACTTCCAGCGGCCGGCGGCCCCACAGCGCCAGGGCGTGCAGCAACGCCACCGAGTCGCCGCCTCCGGAAACGGCAACGCCGACCGGGTGGTCGGCGGGTCCGTCAAGATAGGTGTCGAAAATCGCGAAGGCGTCTTCCAGGCCGGCCGTCAGGCCTTGCATTTCGCCCGGACTTTCAGCGTCTTCGCCTGAGCCTTGCTTTCCGCCGTTGCCGCCTTGGCGTAGAGTTTGTCGAACTGGGCAAGCGTCGCGCAGGCATCTGACGGACGATTGCTGTCGGTCAGAGTACCGGCCAGGTTGACGGTGGCTTCGGGCGCCCATGCGGCCTTGGGCCAACCCTTCAGCGCCGTCGCATAGGCCGCGATGGCGCCCGGGTTGTCCTGCTTCTTCGCGCGGATCTGGCCCAGGCGGAACCAGGCTTCAGGCAGTTGCGAAGCTTCGGGCCAGGTTGTGGTAAAGCCTTCGAAGGCGCGTTCGGCATCATCGATCTGGCCCGACGTCATCATGTTATAGGCGCGTTCGAAGTCCGACTGCGCATCGCCCAAGGTAGGCGGCGGCGGAGGCGGTGGCGCAAGTGCGGCATCGATGTCCTTGATATGCGCGTCATTGAGATCGACGCGCTTGGTCAAGGTATCGACGCGCGCGGTCAGGGCCGAAATCTGTTCGATCAGCTGGCGATTCTGGAACTGCGTTTCCTCAAGCTGGCCGGTCAGGCGGATAAGGCCCGCATTCTGCTCCTCTACCTTGCGGGACAGAATATCGACGGTCGCCTGCAGGGCCACCACTTCCGGATCAGGTTCGATCAGGATCGGCGGATTGGGTGCCTTGCCTTCCAGGCGGGCGATCGTGCGCTGCAGCTTGCGGACATTGCGGTCCAGCTTCTGGAGTTTCTTGGCGTCCCAGACCTCGTTGTCGGTCGGACGCATGGTGGGATCGTCCTCATCGTCATCGGTGCTGAACAGTTGCGCGTGCGCCGTGGCCGGCGACACCAGCGCGGCCGTCCCCGCCCCCAACGACAAGACCAACGCCAGGCCGGTCAAACCCGCGGCGGCATGTGCCCGCCAACCCGCTGTAAACTGTTTACGGCAACGATACTCTGTCATGGAACCTCTTCCCCGCCCGTAACACGAGAAAAGCGCCGGCCGGAGCCGGCGCAATACAGTGCTCAGGTAAACACCATAGTCGGGCCGAATTAAGACGTAAACGTCTAATTTAACCCGATTTTCGGAAGTCCTATTGTGCAGCCGACAGTGTGTCGTTCTTGACCCAGCCGATATTGTCGTTGTCGTCGGCGACCTGCCACCAGATGCCGTTCTTTTCGCCTGTCGGATAAAGGGTCAGGCCGACCGGCAAGGCACGGACGACCGCGCCTTTGGGATCGGGCGTCTTGCGCAAGGTCGTCGCCGCCTGGACGGTAAAGGCGCGTTCGGGCGCCGCTGCCTTGCCGCCAACATCGATTCCGCCCAGATTGTTGACCATTTCGCTGTAGGCGACGATGAAGGCCTGAGTGACGATGCGGCCGACCTCGGTATCTTCATAACCGCCGCCGACCGCGCCGGCGAAGCCCAGGCCGCCACCGGCGCCCCAGCTCAGGTCGTTTTTGGCGGCGTGGCCTTCGAAGGCGTTCGATTCCGAGGTGCGCACGTCCGTGAGTGACAGGACGACGTCTGCTTCAAGCTTCTTGGTGCGGAAGCCACCGATGACCGCCCCGGCACGGCCGCCGACAAGGCCGCCAATCAGGCCCGCTGCGCCGGCGCCGCCGGTGTTGGAGTCCGCGCTGCCGACTTCCGCGACCAATACGAAATCCGCCGCCTTGATCTGGCCCTTGCCGACGTTCGATCCGCGCTGCAGGCCGAGGTTCTGGCCGATCTCACGCTCCTTAGCGGCCGCATTCATACCGGCGCCGCGATCGACCAGGCTGAAGCAGCCCGACTTCTGCACGATGACCTTCAGCAATTTTTGCGGCGGAGCCAGGCTATTCTGCGTCCAGCCCGAGGCATCGTCGCCATCGACGATGGAGATGGTGCCGAGTTTCTGCGAGCATTTCGGGATTTCCGACAACATCTTGTCCTGGGTCTGCTGGACCTTGGAGGCCTTGGCCTGGGCGAACACGGCCGGCGCGGCCATCAGCGCCGAGACGGCAACGCCCGCCGCCAGGACACGCGAAATGAGTTTAAGAGTGGTCATTCGGTTTCTCCCCGATGAAATAGGCTGAGACGCGTAGACTTCAGCGGGTGCCCCCCGCTTATACTGGCATGTCTCGACAAAAAAACGCTGAGTTACTGAAAGTTCGGTGACGGCGCGAATGCTAGCTGCGCAAACGAAATCAGGCCCCGCACGTTAATCGTGAGAGGCCTGATCCGCAACCGGAAAAAGGTTGAAAGCTTATTGCGCGCCCGAGGTCAGCGAGGTGTGCGCGTTACGGTTCTGCGCCCAGGCATCCTCATCCGAACCGGGATTCAGCGGGTTTTCCTTGCCGTAGGAAATGGTCGAGATGCGGGCGGGGGCGACACCCTTGGAAATCAGGAACTCCGACACCGATTCTGCGCGGCGAGCGCCCAGGGCAAAGTTGTATTCCCGCGTGCCGCGTTCGTCGGCATTGCCTTCGATGCGGATCTTGACGTTCGGATAGCGGTTCAGCCAAGCAGCCTGCGCGGCCAGAACGCCCTGAGCATCGGCGCGCAGCGACGACTGATCGGTGTCGAAATAGACGCGGTCGCCGACATTGACGACGAAGTCCTGCTGCGAGCCCGGCAGGATACCGGTCTGGACAGGCTGGGTCGGAGCCGGCTGCGGCTGCGGAGCCGGAGTGCTTGCCACCGGCGGCGGCGTTGGCGTGGGCTCGACGGGCTTCGGCTTGTCCGAGCAGGCAGCAACGGATGTCAGCACAAAGGCCACAAGGGCTGTTTTCACAACGGTTTTGGTCTTGATCGACATAAATCCACCTCTCTCACCAGGTCGAACCCTTATGCGGTTCTATTGCATGATTTTTGTGACTTTAACGTTCACAAACTGCGTTAACGGTTACCATCATATGCCCCGTCGGTTTTGTCAAACACAAGTGTTAATTTCAACTATCCGGGCAAATGCTTCATAAAAACGTGAGACTTCCGCTATTTCAGGCGCGGTGACCACGCCGGGTCCGAGGCGCCACCGTGATAGGGCACCGGCCGCTCGATCCTGCCTGACGCCTCGACCGTCCACAGGGATGGCGCGCCGCCCGGCGGCTCACGGAAGAACATGATGTAGCGGCCATTCGGCGCCCAGGTCGGACCTTCTTCCAGATAGGACGAGGTCAAAAGCTTTTCACCGCCGCCGTTGGGATTCATGACGCCAATGGAGAAGCGGCCGCCCGACTGCTTGGTGAAGGCGATCATGTCGCCCTTGGGGCTGAAGACGGGTGTCGAATAGGCGCCGCCGCCAAAGGTGAGGCGGCGCACGTTCGAACCATCGGCGTTCATCACATATATCTGCGGCGAGCCGCCCCGGTCCGAGGTAAAGGCGATCCGGCTGCCGTCGGGCGAGAAGGACGGCGACGTATCGATCGAACCGTCGCGCGTCAGGCGCGTCGTCTGACGCGAGCCCAGGTCCATCGTATAGATATCGGAATTGCCGCCTTGCGTCACAGTAAAGGCCAGCTTTGAGCCATCGGGCGAGAAGCGCGGCGCGAAAACCATGCCTCGGAAATCGCCGACCGATTCCTGGCGGCCGGTTTCGATATTGAAGATATAGATGCGCGCGCGGTCGGCGCTCAGCGACATGTAGACGACTTCCTGGCTGTCGGCCGAGAAGCGCGGCGTCATAACCTTGGTCGAGCCATCGGTCAGATAGGACGGATTGGCCGCGTCCTGGTCCATGATAGCGAGGCGCTTAATGCGATTACCGCGTTTGCCGCTTTCGGCGACGAAGACGACGCGCGTATCGAAATAGCCTTCTTCACCGGTCAGGCGCTCATAGATGGCGTCGGCGATCTTGTGCGCCACGCGCCGCCAGTTTTCCGGCGTCGCCGTCATCGACTGGCCCAGGAGTTGGTTGGTGCCGAAAACGTCCCACAGGCGGAAATCGACCGTCAGGCGGCCATCGGCGTCGGTGAAGGCGCGGCCATTGGACAGGTACTGGGCGTTAATGGTGCGCCAGTTGTCGAAGTTCGGCTGAACATTGACGTCGGCTTCGTGCGCGATAAAGGCGTTCGGATCGATCGGCTTGAAGAAGCCCGAACGTTCCAGGTCTGCCGAAATCACCTTGGAAATCTGCGCGCCCATATTGGTGCCGGAGGCATCGGCACCGGAATTGATGTCGATGGCGATCGGCAGGGGCTGGATATTGCCCTGGTCCACCGTCCCGCGCAGCACGTCCTGTGAAAAGGCAGCAGCCGGCGCCAGAGCCAGCCCCGCCAATCCCACGCCCGACGCAAGCAATCCGCGCTTTGTCAGGTCGAAAGGTCCGGTGGCTGTCTTGCGCATGCTGTCTCCTTTGTGTGTCCTGGTTATATATCTTGGCACTTCGCGATAGGTAGCGGATTTAACCGTAGTGCGCATTGAGCGCATTTTTATGGCACATCAGCCACCGCAGGCCGATTTGCCGTCGAACGTAATTTCAAGCGGACGGTTGTACAGTTCCTTTGGCAGGTCGTCATAGAGCTCGCCCTGCTTGACCGCGCTCATGGCCCTGGACGCGGCCGCCTGCCATACCGGGTCGTTGCGGCGGTTCACCCACTGCGGCCCTTGCACTACCCGCCCATTGGGCGAGATGGTAAATCCGATTTCCGGACTGACAAGGCGTGCGCCCGGAACATCGCAGTTCGGGTTCCACAATTCCTGCAGGCGGCGCGTCAGGGCCGTCAGCGCCGTTTGCGTGCCGGCATCGGCCGGCGCGGTGCCCTGGTTCGAGCGCCCATCGGTGCGACGTGTATTGGCCT
>CAMLPZ010000137.1 GCA_946482045.1 uncultured Asticcacaulis sp. | reverse complement strand
CGCTTCTGTGCCGAAAAGCTGGCGCCCGGACAGAGGGTCAAATTGTTCGAGCAGACCGGCTACTGGACGGCTTTGAAAAGTCATGCCGGAACTGTCGTCGTCGACGCGCCGGCGGCGGATCGGTCGGTTCACGCCCTGCAACTCGCCGGACTGATGGACGGCGTCATCATGGTGGTCAGCGAAGGCGAGGGCGACACGCAGAGCCGCCTGGCGCTCAAGGCCGATCTCGAACAGGCCGGCGGCAAGGTGCTAGGCATCGTCTATAACCGCGCAAGGCCCCAAAAAGGCTGGGTGCCGTCGTGGCCGGCAAGCCGCGCAAGGGCGTCGTGAAGAGTTTCATAGACGACTGGCGCGGCAATTGGCTGTCGCTGTTCTGCGCCGTCGCCGTCCTGCTCGTCTTTTCCCAGGCGTGGCAGGCACCCTTGTTCGGCTACACGACCGGCAATAGCGAAGCCGGTATGCTGATCCGCAACTTCTACTACCCCTTCTATCTGCTGGGCTTTGTCCTGTGCGCCATATGCTGGCGGCCGCTGCTCGACGCCACCTGGCGGACGGCGCTGCTGATGGCGCTTTTGACACTTTGCTGCGTTTCGGTCCTGTGGTCGATCGACCCATCGGGCACGATCCGGCGCTGTGTCGCCATGCTGGTCACCGTCCTGTGCGGCTACGCCATCGCCGCGCGCTTCAGCTGGAAGCGCCTGTCGGAAGTGCTGGCGATCACCTTCACCGTCGCCATGGCCGCGTCCTATGTCCTGGCCGTGTTCGTGCCGCAGATGGGCCGTATGCAGGAGCTGTTCCCCGGGGCGTGGCGCGGCGTCTGGCTGGAAAAGAACAATCTCGGCGCCATCATGGCCATCGGCTTTGTGTCGTCGATCGCGGCATCGCTGCATAACCCGTCCCGGCGGGTCTTCTGGTGGGGGATCTCCGCGGCCATGGTCTTTCTGGTGATCATGTCGCAGTCGAAGACCGCGCTGGTGTCGCTCCTGCTGGGCGGCGCAGGGATCGTCTTCGTCTATCTGACGCAGCGTGGCCCGGTCCTGGGTATCCTGCTGACCTGGCTGGCGGTGACGGTGCTTTTGTGCCTGGCGGGCTTCATGTGGTTCGCGCCGGAAAAGATCTTCCTGTTGCTGGGCAAGGACCCGACGCTTACCGGCCGTACCTTCATCTGGGACGGTATCGAACGCGTGATCCGGGCGCGGCCGCTGCTTGGCTATGGCTACGGCGTGGTCTGGACCGATGAAAGCGCCTATGCCCCCCTTGCCAAGATCACCCAGGTCGCAGGATTTCGGGCTTATCACGCCCATTCGTGCTGGTTCGAGGTCTGGCTGGGGCTGGGAGCGGTTGGGCTTGTCCTGTGGGCCTGCGTCTTTGCTGAAGCCTGGGCAAAGGGCTTGTGGCGGACCTGGCGCGGAGATTCGGGTTATTTCGCCTTACCAATGTTGGCTATTTACAGTTTGTCGAGCATCACCGAAAGCATGGCGCTCGGCTGGAATGACTTGCGTTGGGCATTGTTCGTCATGGTGCTGGTCAAGCTGTCCCTGCCGGGCGACAAGGACAGTACCCAGGTATTGACGGCGAGCGATAAAGCTGAAACTGCATAGCGGCTTAAAAATGTCGGGTTAGGACGGGCACCAGTGCATGCTCCGAAAGGGGAACCGGTTTTTCGGAGCAAGTATGCGACCACAAAGACATCATCTTGACCTAGCGTTTGGTTAAATGTCGGCCAGAGGTTGCAAACGTTTGAATGCGGCCAAATATGACGTATAAATAACGCTCGATAAGTGAAGGAGTTGCGTGTGAGTACCGAAGACAGCCACCCAGTGGACATTAAGGTCGGAGCCAATATCCGTAAGCGTCGCAAGGAAATGGGCCTGACCCAGCAAAACCTGGCCGAATCAATCGGCCTGACGTTCCAGCAGGTGCAGAAATACGAACGGGGCAGCAATCGCGTCAGCGCGTCGATGCTGTTTGAGATCGCCAGGACGCTGAAAATGCCACCGGCCTATTTCTTCGAGGAAGCGGTGTCTGACGCTGAGGATATCGGTCCGCTGGAAGCGAATGTCGGCAAGTTCCTGCAGTCGGGCGAAGGCGTCGAATTGGCGCAATGGTTTCCGAAGCTGACGCCCGCCCGCCGCCGCGCCGTGGTCACCCTGGTGCGCTCGATGCTGCCGGAGCAGGATTGAGCCAAAGCTGCTATCGCGATATATGCCGGAAACGCTAAGCGGGTTTCGGCGTATCGCTTTGGCGTCTTAACGTCCGCTGGTAATCGATAACGCCGAAGATCAGACAGAGCTGCCAGGCATAGCCAAGCCAGAACCCTGTGGCTGTGACGAAGGCGTACATGCTGAACGCCTCATAACCGGTTACAAAATAAGTGATGAGGCCGTTCAGCGAGCACATGCAGATGACGAATACCCAAAGGCGTCGCGACTGCAAGGCCAGGGCGACGAAGCCAAGAGTAAGAAGTGTGTCCAGTGCCTGAACATATATGCCGGGGCCCGGCCCGTCGAACCGGGTTAGGACTGGGGAAAGCAGGCACCCGGTGGCGATTAGGGCGGCACCTCGCTTTTCGGTAGGACCGCCCTTCCAGATAGCCAGTACTATGCAGGTGACGAACGTCAGCCAGCCGGCGTTTACCCATATGACATGCGCCAGGTACCAGTCCATCAGGCCGCTTTATTGTCTCCCACAACGTGCAATTGGCCGGTCGGTTTGGGCGGGAGTTTCTCATCAGTTTGCCCCGACATGAAGCTTCCGCAGCCGATGCGCGTCTTCACGTCGTCCAGATGTCCATGAACGCGGATGATGGAGGCGCGGGCGCCGGCTAGGATCGTCAGGGTTTGGGCCAGTTCGGTCATTGCCTCCTGACCTATCACGGCCGAGAGTTTCGAGTCCATGCGCATTCGTTCCAGCATGCTCATCAGGTTCGCGGTCTCGCAGATCCCGCTGGCGATCATGTTTTCGGTTGCGCGCAGTTGCTCCGCGCCGCGGAGCACAAGTTCCGTTCGCTTCATGTCTATTATTCCTGCCGATGTAAGTCGTCTAACGCTTCCCCTCGACGGCCAGGGGTTCGCCGGTTACGTTATAAATGGCCTGGACCATGGTCACTGCCATGAGGATCATCAGGATGGCGGCGAAGCCTAAGGCAATGGTGCCACCCAAAATGAACATCAGACATTGGACAATGGTCAGGCGTTTCAGCCGTCCGCTGACCCAATCCCATCGTCCGTGAGCCACGCGATGGCTGTCACCAGGTTGAACAGCGCTTTCTCCGGTCCATCCGTCCGGTAATGGTGCTGTATTCCCGCGACTGTATCCGTGACGTGCGGTTGTTTCACTGAGGCCGACATCATTTTCAGGACTGTCTCCAGTTGGTTCCAGCTGATCATCATGACGTGTTGATTTGATAAGGTTTGCTCGGTCATGTTGCGGAATTTGCTCCGTTTTTTCGGGCTCCGCTATCACCTCCGTCGGGGGTCCCCCCTGAGGTGATTGATCTAATTGCGCTTCATATGATGCAAGGGTTTGCGCCGCATCGCGCATGCTTGGCGCATTCAGCCGCCGCCGCGCCTCATCGACGTGCGTCTTGACGGTATGCTCACTGATTTTCAGGATGCGCGCGATTTCCTTCGCCTGGTACTGACGCGCAGCCAGGCGCAGGATTTCTTTTTGACGCTTTGACAATGTCGCGACGGCGGACGGTTTGTCCATGTGCGAGGAATCCCCCTCTAACTCAACTTGCCCCTATGTTAACAAGGGTAGCCAGAGGTGCAATCGATATTACGCGCGACTTCGGCGTGCATATACTAACGTATTTAATGCCGGTGGTTAGGCGGCTCTAATTGCCTCGGAGGCGGATGCCCGCCGCGCGCCATCTTCAAAAGTGACGATTTCGAATCCCTTTGATGCTGCTTCGGAGACCAGCCGCTCCAGGACCTGCGGCGTGCAGCCCCAGCTCGACGGCGATTCGCGGACGTCGTGGGTATAGAGAATGAGCCAGCTGTCGGGCGTTGCGGCCGCGCGCTCCAGCCACTGGCGCGCCACATCTTCCCCGTCGGCGCCTTCGATGCCGACGGCCGGTGCCTGATTGAGGTCGGTGCCTGTGGTGACCAGACCGTGGTGCAGGGCGCGTGACGCCATGAACCGCGTGTTGAGTACGGCCTTGGCCGCCGGCGACACATCGCCGTACGGATAGGCAAAGGTGCGCGGGGCGGGCACGCCCAGGTGGATCAGGGCTTCGCGATTCGCATTCAGTTCGGCGGCGATGGTAGCGCCCTTGGCGCGGCCGCAGTCGAGATGGGTCAGGGTGTGGCAGGCGATCTCGTGCCCAGTCTTGGCGAGCGCCTGGATATCGGCGGCTTCGGTATAGCGGCCGAGATGGCTTTCCCGGCCGCTTAAGCCTGTCGAGATGAAATAGGTGCCGCGCGCGCCCTGGCGTTCAAGGATGGCCGCGCCATCGTGGGCGGCCGATACCGGTGCGTCGTCGAAGCTGATCGTGAGCAGGGGGCGGGCGAGGCCGGACAGTTGGGCAGGCTTTGTCGTCATCAGCCGGGCCAAGCGGCGGCGCAGCTTTCCATACAGCGAGCGATCGGCGCTATAGGGCTCCATCATACCACCTGTGCATAGAGGGCGGCGCGGTAGAGGCGTAAAAGCCCGGCGCGCAGGTGGGCGGGCAGGGCGTTGCTCAAAGCAGCGGCTTTCAGGACCGGGCGCGCGACGGAAAGCAGCGGCACAAACTTCAGTAATTTCGCGGCCTTATAGCTGGCATATTGCGAAACAACGTGAGGATGTTTCCTGATAACACGGGCGAAGTTCCCGACCGACTGTTCGTACTTGCGCGCCAGGGTTTCGGGGCGGTCAAGGCCCATGTGCGTGGCGGTATTGTCCACATGTTCGACTGGATAGCGCGCGGCGACGCGCATGGCCCATTCGACGTCTTCCCAGCCCCAGCCGGTGAATTCCGGGTCCAGGCCCTCGGCGGTGAAGACATCCCGCCGGATCAGCAGGTTGGAGGTGAAGACGTACTTTTCCGGCATTAAAGCGCGCTCGGCGGCGTTCAGGCAGTCACTGTGGCCGGCCAGTGCGCGATGGACGTCAAAGGCCGGATCGGCCGGCGCCTGACGCAGTGAAAACCCGCCGAAGACGACAGCGGCGCCGCGTCGCGCCGCATTGAGCCAGGTGTCGAGAAATTCCGGACCATCCGGCAGCATGTCGGAATCGAGGAACAGGAAATGGCCGCCGCGTGCCGCTTCGGTCAGACGGTTGCGGCCACGCGACCGGCCTTGGTTCTCAACGAGCGTGATCAGTTCGCAGGCCAAAGCCGAGCCGGTGATGAAGGCGCGGACCTCGGCCGTGATGTCGGGACGGTTAGATCCATCGTCGATCAGTATAACCTCGATCTCGTGTGGATCGCGGGTAACAAGTGCCTGCAGGAGCGCCAGCGGGCTTTCTTTATAGAACGGGATCAGCACCGACAGGCGCGGCGCCGCGGTCTCAAAGGCTACATTGTGGAAGGGTAAGGCCTCGGTCATGCCGTAACCCTTTTTGTCAACCGTTGATAAATGCGTCCCGTCAGGGCGCGGGTGTCGTTGAGATCAAGCAGCCACGCCAGTCCGGCATAGACAATGCCGCCGCAAGCTGCCTGTGTGACCAGATCGATTGGCTGGCCCGTCGTGGGAACCAGAGAGACCACAGCCATCATGAAGACGGTGCAGGCCGCCATGGTGAACAGGTCGAGCCATGGCACAGGCAGGGTCAGCGCCTTGCGGCCCAGCAGCCACGAGGCCACGATGCCAAGCCCGAAGCTGAGCGTACTGGCGAGCGCAGCACCCGTCAGGCCCATAGCCGGGATGAGAGCCAGGTTGAGAGCAATATTGCTGACCGCAGGCACGGCCATGGCCGCGACCAGAAGACGTGTCGTCTTGGCCAGGGTGAAGGCCTGAAGGAAGTAGTAGGTGTTGAGACCCGAAAACAGGGCGCCAAGGCTGATCAGGGCGGTGACGCTGAGCGCGTCCTGGCGCAAGGCCTCGCCGATCATCAGCGTGCCGAAGGCCGGCGCCACCATGATCAGGCCGCCCGTAGCCGGGAACATGATGAATGCCATGGTCCTGATCTGCTCACGCGCATTGTCGCGCAGCGCGGACGTACCGCCGGTTTCAAGCGCATGTACCATGGCGGGGCCGCCGGCGGCGCCCAGCCAGATAAACAGGACATCGAGGATGCGCGAGGCAAGGCTGTAACCCGCGTGATAGGCGCCGGCTTCGGCTTCGTTGAGGAAGCCGGCGATCAGGAAGCGGTCGACCGTATAAAGAGCCAGGGTCAGGATCAGGCTGAGCGACACCGGAATGCCATACCGGGCGTAGGCGCGGGCACGCGCGGGATCGAACACGCCTTTGAGGGCGCGGCCCAGGTCTTCGCGCGCAAACAGCGGCAGGGTCAAAAGCGCGATCAGTCCGACGCCGAGCACAGGCGATCCGCCACCCAGACCGGCCAAAGCGCAGATGACGCCGATGGCGAAACCACCCGCGGTCTGAGCCATGTCAATCATTGATGCCTGACCGACGCGGCCCTCGGCGCGGCGTTGTTCCTGCACGGCCTTGATCAGGGACCTGAACACGGTGGTCGCAAGGCCGAAGCCGATGGCGACCTTAAGCGCGCCATTGCCCGGCCATAGCCACAGGCCGACGGCGCAGATCACGGCGAACCCCGCGAACACCCAGGCGTAGAGCCGCCACAGCGTACCGTAGAGGCAGGGAGCGGCCGGATCGTCGCGCGATTCCGCGACGTAGAAGCGCGCCATGGCGGCTTCGATCCAGGTGAAGAAAAGGGTCTGGGCCAGGGTGGTGACACCGAAGGCCAGGGCGTATTGACCGTACTCTTCAGGTGTCAGCAGACGCGTAAAGACCATGAGGGTCGCGAAACCGACGACGCCCTGCAGGATATTCGCAGGAAGATATCCCCATAAGCCTTTGAAAAACATCTGCGAAGTTGTCCTTGATTACGGTCGTGTCCGCACGCACGGGCGTGGTGCGGCCATAGGCTTCGGCATAATCAACGCACCGTCTTGGCATCGCCAAGCAGGCAGGGAATTGTCATCGCCATGATGCGCAAGTCAAGCCACAGCGACTGGCGCTCGATATATTCGACATCCAGGGCGATGCGGCGCCTGACGTCCTCTGGCGTATCCATCGGGCCCCGCGAACCGTGGATGGCGGCCCAGCCGGTGACGCCCGGTTTCATGCGGTGGCGCCAGGCATATTCGGCGACCAGTTGCGCGCTTTCTTCCGAGCCCGTCTTCATGCCGATGGCGTGAGGGCGGGGGCCGACCAGCGACATTTCGCCCATAAGCACGTTGAACAGCTGAGGCAGTTCGTCAATTGAGGTCTTGCGGATGAATCGGCCGACCTTGGTGACGCGCGGATCGCCCTTGGTGACCTGCTGCGCAGCGGTGTGGTCCGTCAGGTGAGTGTACATCGACCGGAACTTCCACACCATGATGGCTTCGTTGTTGAAGCCGTGGCGGCGCTGGCGGAAGAAGATGGGGCCGGGGCTGTCGAGCTTGATCATGACGGCCACGGCCAGCATGATCGGCGAGAAGGCAATAAGGGCAATCGTGCCGATGACGATGTCGGCGGCGCGTTTGACCAGGGCCTTGCGGCTGTCGCTGGCGACGCCGGATACGCGCGCCAGGGGCATATCGGCGACACGCGACCAGGCGGTCTTCACGTCTTTTTCGGTTTCAACATCGACAAAAAGAGCGACTTCGTTGGGCAGGGCGCGCAGCTTTTCGACGATGGCGCGGACGCGCGTCCGGGCGGTGGTGTCAAGCGCGACGACGATCTGATCGACATATGGCGTGATCTTGTGGCCCAGCAACGACTGGACATCGCCCAGCACCGGCACGCCGGCCACCGCGTCCGGATTGCGCGCCAGGCGATCGTCGAAGATGCCGAGGACATTGACGTCGCCTGCGGCCTTGGCGGCTTCGATCAGCTTATGGGCGTGCTTTGTCGCACCGACGATGACGATGGAGGGCGTCAGCTTGCCGAGGCGGCGCCAGCGCTGGATGAAGCCCCACCAGACGATGTGCAGGCCGGCGACGAGGGCCAGGCTCAGGCCCACCCAGCCGGGCAGGAGGGCGGACACAGCCGCATCGGGCGCCAGGTAGCTCATGGCCCACGCGGCGATAAAGGCGGCGGCGAAGGCGCCGGTCAGACGTGCCAGGTGGACGGGCAAGCCTTCCTTGCGGCCGAAACGATAAAGGTTGAGCGCAGGCAGGACCCAGGCCAGGACCAACACACCCGCTACGAATGGCAGGACGTTGCCAAGCGGCGCCGCCAGGAGCCCCGAAGGCAGGACGGTTACGGCGCAGGCAGCCGTGGTCCCAAGGACAGCCAAGCCATCAATGGCGCGGAACAGGCGCACATACATGTCGCCGTCGCCGCGTTGCCGCGCCGAGAGAAGCCTTTCCGGACGGAAGGGCCCGCGGCGGTCGCGGCCGGTCTTTGGCAGCACGGCGTCGGCGGTGGAATCGGCGAGGATGGCTTGGGCGAGCCTGTCTGGAGGTACGGCGGCGTTCATTCTGGCTATGCTCTTAAGGGCGTTCTGTCCTGCGCCCAGCATAACCGAATGCATTTAGGGGCCGGTTAACAGCCGGTCTTTTTTATGGCGGGCGCGAGGTTTTTCCGGGGCTTGGTACGGAATTTTCGGAAATGAAGCGCGATTCGAACGCCGTTCTTATGCCGGCGGAGCTAGTCTTACGTTCACGTCAACAGTATCGCAGGACTTTCATGAGCATCACCGGGACGGACGACCAACCGGCATTTGCGCCAACGCTTCACAGTATTCTGGATCGCTATCGTCACGCTGCGATCGACCGACTGAACGCCGTCAAGGCGTTGACAGGGATTACCCTGGCGCTGGCTCCGGAAGATTTGTTTGGTGAGGGTGCCGAGGACCGGCTGACGGACTATTTTGAGAGACAGGTCGATCACTATCGTGTCGCGGACGGTCATGCCGACGATATCCGCGATGAAGTGGTGGCCTTTGTCTGGGCGGCGGCGCAGGGGCAGAGGGATGTCCGCAAGACTTTGGGCCTTTAGCTATTGGGTCTGTGAACATTTTTGCCTTCGGCGTTGCGTTTCAAAGCGGAATTGGCTAATCAAGCCGGCAACGGAGACGTGACCGAGAGGCCGAAGGTACTCGTTTGCTAAATGAGCGTACCCCAAAAGGGTACCGTGGGTTCGAATCCCACCGTCTCCGCCATCAAAAAAGCCAGGCATCCAGCGGATGCCTGGCTTTTTTGATTCCGGAGCCGGCGGTCTTTTCGAACCCACTGGGTTCGAAACGAGCAAGATGTGACCACATCTTGCGAGTTCGGCGAAGCGTAGCGGAGCCAATCCCACCGTCGTGTCGCAGCGCAAATAGAACTGGACCTGACTGGAGATATAAAGGTTTATCGAAAGACTACGCTGGCTGGCCGCGCTTGCTAACCATCTCCCGAACGCCCAGGAAGAGCGCCAGAACGAGTGCCAGGGGCAAGAGCGCCACGCCGCGCGCGATATCCAATACCGTTGTCATTTCGGTTCCTCCACGGTTATGCGGGGAAGCACAGCAAATTTTACGCCAGTTCGGACTCCATTGCCGGACGCGTCCGGGTGGCCTTTTGCCGTGCCACACGCACCCGGGGCCATCGAGGCATCCGAAGACGGATGTGGTCAAAGGGTTCCATAATCAGCAGGCACACAAGGATAATCGGCAGGAGTGCCAGCACAGCCACGACTTGAGTGGTTTCGACAATTGTATCCATTTTTGCTTTCCAGCCCTGAAAAACGCGCGCTGATGTTGGTTATCAGCACCACGGCCGCTATGTTTCGCGGCATATTCCCGTTCTGCGCGGCATGTCTGTACCATTCTGGCGCATTGGGCGGACGGGTTCGGTCGCCGGGAGGTCATGGACCTGTCCGCCCGCAGACTTGCCTTCGCAGAGCCCTGATTGATGCGCCGAAACTTATAAGAGTGCGATGTGGTTTGACCTATTGCGGGCTAACTTTTGCCATAATAGAACAGTTCCGTGCCGGTTGTGGCGGTATTGGGATAACATTGGATATCCGAAAGTCTGTGCGAAGATATTGGAACGTAAAGATTTCTACCCCTGAGATGGGAATCCCTAAGCCCTGCGTCTCGCCAACATGAATTACGGCTAAATCAGGTGTAAATTGTGTGCGGTGGCGAGGGGTCGCGCATGATAGCTACAGCCTGCGGCTGTATAAGAAGCGTACCGTTTCAGCGATCACCCTGCGCTATTTCTCCCTTGCGGCGCGATAAGTTTCGTAACGGGACGGAATCCAGCTAAAATACAAGGGTTTGCCAACGAACAGAGTTTTCCGCTTGTCGCTCAAGTCCTATTTCTCGAACGATTCGAGCACATTCCGCCCCGAAGGCGGAGGTGTGGGCGCGGCCGTCATCGCCTGGCATCTCGGTTGGTCGGGCTGTCTGCTGCTGGGGCTGGTCGGGCTCTTGTTCCTGCCGGCGTCGCTGTTCGTACTGGCGGCTGTGGTCGTCATGACCTTTCCCGGCATCGGGGCCATTGCGCTGTTGAACCGCGATACGCCCCTGACCCGGCGCGTACTCCTTTGGGGTTGGACACTGGCGTCGCTGACTGCCGTGGCGATTACAGGTGGAATCGCTGGGCCATTGGCCATCTGGGTTGCCATGCCCATGGCGGCGGCCATCGTCCTCAACCAGCGTTCGCTGATTTCTCTGGGGGTGGCCCTGTCGCTTATGGCCGGACTTTTCGCCGCCCTGGTCAGCCTGTCCGGCGCCGTGCACATGCCCGACGAACAGGAAGGCTTCTGGTTGTCGCTGATCGCCGTTCTTCTGACCCTGGCGGCGCTAAGCCTCGGCCTGCTGCCGGCACTCAGGGTCCGCACCGAGCGCGCCGTTGATAGCGAGGAGGCGCGGGCACGCCTGCTCAAGGTCCTGACCGAGCAGCCGCATTTGGTCCTGAGCCTGGATGAGGCCGGGCGCGTCCAGGCGGCCTATGGCGAGGCGCCGCCGGGGCTGGATCTCAA
>CAMLPZ010000136.1 GCA_946482045.1 uncultured Asticcacaulis sp. | reverse complement strand
GTGTTCACCGAAGGTTCTCATGCGTATTCTGCTCACCAATGACGACGGCATAGAGGCTTACGGGCTGGCCGTGCTCTATGATATCGCCAAAACCCTGACCGACGATGTCTGGGTGTGCGCGCCGGTCATCGAGCAGTCGGGAAAGGGCAGGGGCGTGACCCTGCACGAACCGCTGCGCGTCAAGCGGCTGGACGAAAAGCGTTTTGCGGTCTCGGGCACGCCGACGGACTGCGTACAGATCGCCATCAACGACATCCTGCCGGAACCGCCGGATTTGCTGCTGTCTGGAATCAATCGTGGATTCAACCTGGCCCAGGATGTGACCCTGTCGGGAACGGTCGCTGGCGCCTTGCAGGGCATGACGCTGGGCGTGCCGTCGATCGCCTTGTCGCAGTGTCTCGATTTCAACATTGATATCGAAGCGCAGTGGCAGGCGGCCTGCGTTCATGGCGCGCCGATTGTCAATGCACTGCTCAAGCAGGGCTGGCCGTCCGACGTCGTCATGAATGTCAACTTCCCGGATTGCAGTGCCGACGATGTGTCCGGCGTCGAAATCACCCGCCAGGGCTTCCGCGACATGCATGAGATGCACGCCGTCAAGCGCACCGATCCACGCGGCCGGACCTACTACTGGATGGACTTCCATAACCTGCAACAGACCCTGGTTGAAGGTACGGACCTTCGGGCAGTGGCGGACAAAAAGATTTCCATCACGCCATTACATCTCGACCTGACGCATAATGAAACCTTGCACAAGATGCGCAAGGTCATCGGTGGCACGGTTCCCAAGCAGATCGATGTCGAGGCGGCGCAATGAGCGAGCCGAAGGAAGAAAGCCGCCTGCAACGCCTTTTGCGCGGATTGAAAGAACAGGGCATCGAGGACAAGAAAGTTCTGCACGCGTTGGAATACACGCCGCGCGACCTGTTTGTCCCTGAACTGTTCCTCGACCGGTCGTGGGAAGATTCCGCCATTCCGATCAACTGTGGACAGACGATTTCCCAGCCTTACATCGTCGGGCTGATGACTCAGGCGCTGAAGATCGAGGGGCGGCACCGCGTCCTCGAAATCGGCACGGGCAGCGGTTATCAGACGGCGATCCTGGCGCGGTTGGCGCGCTATGTCTACACGATCGAACGCTACCGCTCGCTAATGCTTGAGGCCGAAATCCGTCACAAGCGGCTGATGCTGGAGAATATCATCTACCGCTTCGGCGATGGCTGGAACGGCTGGCCGGAACAGGCGCCGTTCGACCGCATTCTTGTCACAGCTGCCCTGCCTGAGGCGCCGGCGGAACTGCTGGGGCAACTGAAACCCAAGGGAATCATGGTCGGGCCGCAAGGCAAGGGCTCGACCCAGCGCCTGCTGCGCTACACCAAATCGGCGGAAGGTGATTACGATATCGAAGACCTTGGCGAGGTGCGGTTCGTGCCGCTGATCGCCGGTGTGGCCAAAGACTCCTAAGATTTAGACAGGCAATCCCAAGGCGCGCATGCCGGGGCGCATCTGCTGAAAGCCGAAAATCACGATTGCGGCCACAGTTATGGCGAACGCGGCGGGAACGATGTCCTGGCCGAGGCTGATCAGGGCCGGAGTAACGTGCGGCATGATGATGGCCAGCATGACAATCGCCGCCACACCGATGACAGCCAACACCAGCACCCGCTCCTGGAAACGGCGGCGTTCGACCCTGGCCATGACGTCGAGTTCAAAAGCGAAGTCCCGTGCCGGCACGAAGGCGGCGGGATCATCGGCCAGAAGGTCTTTCAGAAGATCGTTGCTCATGACTGCACTCCCAGAAGGGCATTGAGCCGCTCCCTTCCTTTCTGAATATGCGATTTTACCGTGCCGAGCGGAAGCCCCAAAATTTCCGCGGCCTCGCTGTGGCTGTAATCGGCGGCGACGCACAGCGATACCGCCGCCCGGACGTCGATCGGCAACTGCTGTAGCGCCGCCTGGACCGACAGTCGGGTATCAACCGTTGACGAGGCGCTTTGCGGCTGGAGGCCATGCCATTCTGTGTCGCGTGCCGCAGACCGGCTGGCGCCCCGCCGGTCATTGAGCGCCTTGCGGTAGACGATGCCGCAGACGAATGTGCGGAACGACACGTCAGGCCTCAGGCGATCCAGCCGCGACCAGGCGGTCACAAAAGCCTCCTGCGCCAGGTCGTCGGCGTCGGCCGGATTGGCGGCCAGCCGGCGGGCAAAGGCCCGCACTGCCTGTTGATGCTCAGCGACCAGGCGCGAAAACGCCTGGTCGGAGCCCTGGCGGGCGCGCTGCAGCAAGGCGGCCGTGTCCATGATCGATGCCCAGCAGCGCGTCCGGATCAGTCCGGTGCCTTGTCGGAACGCTTCGGGCCGAACAGCGCCTGAACGATGCGGATGACGCCGAGCGAGACGGCGGCGACGCCGAACGCGAGGGCGAGGGCCGTAAAGACCTCATGTCCGCCACCGTAATAACCGTAGTAGCCAAAGCCGACCGCAAGAGCGCCGAAGGTGACGATGTCCCACCAGCCGCGATGGCGTCCGGGATGGGGCTTGTAGTCATAGCCGCTATAGGATGTGGACGCGAAGTCATAGGCGCGTTGCTCGTCGCTCTTGAGCATATCCAGCAGGGCTTGTGGCGGCTCCTTGCCCTGTTCGGCGTAGGTCTTGAGCAGTTTCAGCGTGCTGCTGCGCTGATGGTAGCGGCCGAAGCTTTCGAACGCGGCGGCAATCATCCACCCGACAGGGAAGATCAGCCACCAGTAACTGCGAAAAAGGTCTTCCATATGCTTATCCTCAGAAGCCGTTGCGCTTCAGCGCGTCGGGAACGTCCATGCCCTTGTCGGTATAGGACTTGATGATGTCCAAACGTTTGCGTTCGATATCGCCGTGCGCCACCGCGCGCGCGATGCCGATGGCCATGAAGCCGACCGGGAAGATCAGCCACCAGTAGGCGGCTAAGAATTGCATTGCGTCCATATCCATACCTCCTCTGTCCGTGCGGCGCGACTAAGGTCGCTGTATGAACCGCTTTCGGTACTGAATGTCCGCTGGCTAGGCGTTTGGATGTGGCGGATGTAAAATTTTTGCCGCAAACGCGGTTTTGCCCAATTTTCACGCTTTGTTTAGAACATTACTAACGATTCGTTATCCATAGTCGCTGCATGGAACGGCGGTCTTTTACGTGCCGCAACACCGAAGCAGGGGAGCCAGGAATATGACGCCCAACGACCGCCGCCTATACGGAAAGCTGTGGCCTATCGGCGCGATCGGCGCTGTCATGCTTATACTTCAGGCCTGTACCGGCACGATGCCGCAGCCTCGCTATCCGGTCTACATGCAGGACAAGCCGGCCGAAGCCACACAGACCGTGGCGCAGGCCGGCGACGATGCGCAACCGGCGCCGGAATCGCAGCCTTCTGTGACGCCTCAGGGCAATCAGGGCGGCATCCAGACGACGGAACTGGCGCCTCCGCCCCCGCCGCCACCCCCGCCGCCACCTCCGCCGCCGGCCAAGAGTGATGCGCCGGTGCGGGGAGAAACCGCGCCGGTCAAGGACACGCGCGCTGCCTATGTCTACGTCCTGCAGGCCAAGGACACGCTTTACGGCGTATCGCGCCGCTTTGGCGTGCCTGTGAAGATGCTCTATGAAATGAACGGCCTGGCGCCCAACGCCTCCTTGCGCATCGGCCAGAAGATCCTGTTGCCGGCCAATGCCGTTGACAAAGGCAAGGAAGAGCACGCCAATGGCGCGGGGATGGTGCGGCTTGACCAGGCGCTGGCTGCCAAGCCCGCGACGCCTGCGCCCGTGGCTCCTGTGGCGGCTGTCAAGCCTGCGGCCAAGCCCGCCGTCACCCCTCCGCCGGCGACCACCACCACGACCACGACAACCACCAAACCGGCCGTGGCGCCTCCGGGCACCAAGCCTGCGACCACGACAACAACGACCACCACGACTGCGACAGCGCCGGTGAAGCCCGCGACGTCAGGCGGTTTCCCGAGCAATGCGCAACTGGCGCAGATGGGCAAGGGCCTTTTCACTTGGCCGGTCAAGGGCCGGATCATTGTCCCATTCGGCCAACTGGCGCCGAATGTGCGCAATGATGGCATCAATATCGCCGCTGACGCCGGCATCGAGGTCAAGGCCGCATCCGACGGCGTCGTCGTCTACCAGGGCGACCAGGTCAAGGAACTGGGCAATACCGTCTACATCAAACACCCGAACGGCTGGTATACCGGCTACTCGCATCTGCAGACCATGGCGGTGAAAAACAATGAAAAGGTCGCCAAGGGCCAGGTGATCGGGAAGGTGGGACAAAGCGGCGTCATCGACCGCCCGCAGCTTCACTTTGAAATCCGCTATACGCCTTCGACGGATATCGCCCGTCCGGTCGATCCAACCCTCGTGCTGCCATAGCTTATTTGTCATAAGGCAGTGCCCGGTGCGTCAGGACGGGCAGGGGGCGTGGATAAATCCATTGACCTTTTTTAGCTTGCTCTTATGTATGGCAAACATTTCAGGGCCGGGGGGCGCATGAACGCGTGCGACCGCCTGGCCTGACCTAAAAGCTTCTGAGGAGAACGCTCTTGTTCGCTACGCCCGCTTTCGCCCAGGCCGCCGGTGCCGCTCCGGCCCCCGGAGGCGACCTTCTGTCGATGCTGCCGATGCTGATCGGCTTCGTCGCCATCATGTACTTCTTCATGATTCGTCCGCAGGCGCAGCGCGCCAAGCAGCACAAGGCAATGCTGGGCGGCCTCAAGCGCAACGATACGGTTGTGCTGTCGTCGGGTCTGATCGGCAAGGTGACGCGCATCGAAGAGACCGAGGTCATGCTGGAAATCGCCACGGGCGTGAACGTTCGCGTCGTCAAGGCGCTGATCACCGAGGTCCGCTCCAAGGGTGAGCCGGCGCCGGCCAACGATTCCAAAGCGGCGTAATATTGCCTTTTACGGCTCCGGATTCCGTCCGGAGCCCTTTTTTGTATCCAGGTTGCTAAGACCATGATGAATTTGTCGCGCTGGAAGGTTGGGCTTGTGCTCATCGCTACCCTTCTGGGCCTCCTCTATTCCTTGCCGAACCTCCTGTCCGCCGACCAGCGCGACAGTATCAAGAGCTTCCTGCCGTCGCAGGTCCTCAACCTCGGACTCGACCTGCAGGGCGGGTCGTATCTGCTTCTAGAAGTGGATACCGCGGCGCTGATCAAGGAGGAAACCAGCAACCTGGTCGAAGACGTCCGGACGCGTTTCCGTGAAGAGGGCATCCAGTTCAGCGGCCTGAATTCTCAGGGCACGACGGTGTCGGTGCGCGTCAACAATGCGGCTGACAGCGACAAGGCGTTCAAAATTCTCAATGAGATCACAGCGCCGCCCGTCAATGCGCAGCAGACGACGCGCGATGTTGTCGTGCAACGCAAGGCGGACCAGACCTTTAACCTGGTCTATACGGACGAAGGCATTCGGACGACGTCGGCAGGGGCGGTGGATGCCGCGCTGGAAGTCGTGCGTCGCCGCGTCGATGCGCTGGGTACCAAGGAGCCGTCGATTGTTCGCCAGGGCGTGAACCGCATCGTCGTCGAAGTCCCAGGCGAGAGCGATCCTGAGCAACTCAAGCGCGTGATCGGCCAGACCGCCAAGCTGACCTTCCAGATGGTCGACGATAGCGTGTCCCAACAGGACGCCATGGCCGGCCGCATTCCGCCAGGATCAGAATTGCTGCCCTACGAAGAAGGCGGCGGCATGATCGTCGTGCGCAAGCGCGTCCTGGTGTCGGGTAACAACCTCAAGAAAACCAATGTCGGCGCGGACCAGTATCAGCGCCCGGCCATCGAATTCAGCTTTGATGGCGACGGTGCCCGCAAGTTCGGTGAAGCGACCGCCCAGAATGTCGGCAAGCAGTTCGCCATCATTCTCGATGGTAAGGTCGTCTCGGCGCCACGTATCAACAGCCCGATCACCGGCGGTTCCGGCATTATCGAAGGCAATTTCACCGTTCAGAGCGCGTCGGAACTGGTCAACATCCTGAAGGGCGGCGCCTTGCCGGCGCCCTTGAAGATCGAACAGCAACGGACCGTCAGCGCCGAACTGGGCGCGGATTCGGTACAAAAAGGCGCTCTGTCGACCGTGATCGCCTTGGCTTCGGTCGTCATTTTCATGCTGCTGGCCTATGGCTTCCTGTTCGGCGGCGTGGCTGTCGCGGCGCTGTTCGTCAACCTGGTGCTACTGATCGGCGGCATGTCGGCGATGCAGGCGACCCTGACCCTGCCGGGTATCGCGGGCCTTATCCTGACCCTGGCCGTGGCGGTTGACGCCAACGTGCTGATCTATGAGCGCATGCGCGACGAAGTGCTGGCCGGACGCAGTCTGATCACGGCGCTGGATGCCGGTTTCTCACGCGCCATGGAAACAATCCTGGACGCCAACGTTACCTCGCTGGTTGCCGCGATCATCATGTACTTCCTGGGCGCCGGACCGGTCAAAGGCTTTGCCGTCACCCTGATGCTGGGTATCTTTACCTCGGTCTTCTCGGCCGTGCTGGTGACGCAGGTCCTGGTGGCCGTGTGGTACAAGTGGCGCCGTCCGAAGACCCTGCCGATCTCGAACGCTGTCGCGCCCAAGGCGTGGCCGTTGATCAAGATCCTGCCGATCAAGACCAATCTGAACTTCGTCGCGTTCGCGCGCATCGCCGCCATCATTTCGGTCGTGGCGGTGGTCGCTTCGCTGTTCCTGACCATCTATCCGGGCAAACCGCCGTGCGGCGGCCTCAACTGCGGCGTCGACTTCAAGGGGGGCACCGCCTTTGAAATGATGACGCCTGGCAAGGTCATCGACCAGGGGGCCTTGCGCGAATCGCTGACGGACCAAGGCCTGCGTGGCGTTCAGGTGCAGGGCGTCGGCGATGGCACGGCCGCCATGATGGCGTTCGAAACGCCGGGCGATGCCGTTGCCAAGGTCGACAGCGTGAAAGCGAAACTGGCCACCGAGTTTCCGGGATCGCAGTTCACAAACACGGAAATCGTCGGCGCAAAGGTGTCTAGCGAACTGCTGACTGGCGGTGTTCTGGCGCTGGCGATAGCGATCGGCCTGATGATGGTCTATATTTGGTTCCGGTTTGAATGGCAGTTCGGCCTGGGTGCCGTCTTTGGCCTGATGCATGACGTCATCCTGACCTTCGGTGTGTTCGCGCTATTCAAGCTTGAATTCGACCTGCGCGCGGTCGCGGCCATCCTGACCATCATCGGCTATTCGATGAACGACACTGTCGTCGTGTTCGACCGTCTCCGTGAAAACCTGCGCAAGTACAAGAAGATGCCGTTGCGGGAGATCATCAACCTGTCGATTAACGAGACTCTGTCGCGGACCATTATCACCGGCGTCACGGCCGTCATGGCCCTGACCGGTCTGGCCGTGCTGGGCGGCGAGGCCCTGTTCAGCTTCTCGGTCGCCATGATCTTCGGCATCATCGTCGGCACCTACTCGTCGGTTTACGTCGCTGCGCCGGTCATCCTGCTGTGGGGTGTCAACCGCAATGCGGGTGATGCCGAAGTCGTCGATATGGGCGGCTTCAAGGGTAGCAAGAAAGAGAAAATCCTGCCGTGACGGCCTCGGAATGCGAGCTGAAATCGGAAGATATCCGGCTCGCAGCGTCCTTCATCGCCGACCCCGCCAAGCGGGCGGATGTGTTGACGCTGCACGCCTTTCTTGAAACCCTGCGTGAAATACCCGAGCGAACCACTGAGCCGCTGATGGGCGAGATCCGCCTGCGCTGGTGGTACGAAGCGCTGGAGGAAATCCGCGACGACAGGCCTGTGCGTTATCATCCTTTGACGGAAGCGCTGCAACGCCTGGTACCGCAGTACGGCCTGGCTGTGCAAGATCTGCTCGATTGTGTCGAAGGGCAGATGCCGTTGCTCGATCCGCCACCGTCCGACCTCAAGACCGCGCTCAAGGTGGTCGATGCCGGCGAGGTCATCATCTCCCGTCTGTGCGCCCAAATTCTCGACAAGGACGGCAACGCGGCGCTTGTGGTCGCACCGGCGCGTTTCTACGGCCTGGCGTTGTTGAAGCGAAATCAGCGCCTTGAGGAAGCGGGGGAGACCGAGGGCGCGCACCTTCGCCGTGATGCCGCGGCGGCCGCGAAAGACCTCCCTGCCTCGTTGATGCCATTGGCCCTGCCGGCGGCGCTCGCTGAGCGCATCTGGATCAGTCGCCCATTGGACCCGTTAAGCAAGCGGTTGCGGCTGTTGTGGGCCTTCGTGACTGGAAAAATCTAGGATTTCGACTTGGACTTCTTCTTGAGTATGCCGTCGACCAGATCGTCATAGGGCATCTTCTTGATCGTCACCGGCGGCGGCGCGGTCGGCAGGATGACCTTTTCCGGATAGGCCTTCCAGCCGCTCATCACCAGGTCGCGAAAGCCCGCGCATTTCGACAGGACGCGCACCGTGCCCGAGGCGGGCTTGGCAAACGGCGGCGATTGCAGGATGTCCGGGCGCGTCGGGTCGATGAAGGTCCAGTCCCCCTTCAGGCCATAGCCCTTTTCGCCGCCGGTTCGGACGGCGGTGTAGGCGGTGCGCGCCTGCATTTCGTTCACACCAAAGCTGATCATGGCGCGGTAGAAGATGTCGTCGGCTTCCTCGCGCTTGCCCGGCTGGCCGATGGCATAGAGCCAGTCGTGGATAATGGCCGCGCGCGCCGTCGGCCCCTGCGGGTCGATCACGCCCTGGCCAAACCACGGCACGGAGGCGAAGTCCGTCACGTACCACTTGGGCACCACAATGACGCGGCCGGTCGCGGCGTCGCAGTAGGGGAACTCCTCATTGAGCGTGAACAGCTTGCGGCCGTTCTTCTGCTTGTTGAACAGGATGACCGGTTGCGGCGTCAGCGAACTGGGCTTGATGGTTGGCGCCACCGGCATGTAGACGGTCGTCGTCGTCGTGGCGCACGCCCCAAGCAGCAAGGTCGCGCACCCTGCCAGAATCGCCGCCCCCCGCTGCAATCCCTTCATCGTCATCTCGCTTAAATCACGCCACTTCCTGTTCCGGAGCCGTATTTAGCCACGAATTAAGGTCATTTAAAGCCCTGAGACTCATCAAACGCTTCTTGGCGCGGCCGCGTTCCTTGAGCGGTATCTTCTGGCCGTTCTCATCGGCCTTGGGCGCCTCCATCGGCGGCAACAGACCGTAATTGATGTTCATGGGTTGAAAGGAAGATTGGGGCTGAAAGGAGCCGCCTTCGAGGTGGCCGACCGTGATATGGTTGAGCAGGGCGCCCAAGGCCGTTGTTTCCGGCGGCGTCTCATGAACCTGGCCGCGCGCCTGGGCGGCGGCGAATCGCCCGGCGAGAAGACCGATGGCCGCGCTTTCGACATAGCCTTCCACGCCTGTAATCTGTCCGGCGAAACGAATTGATTTTCCTGGATAAACCGCCTTCATGCGCAGCTGGCGGTCGAGGATTTTCGGAGACTGGATGAAGGTGTTGCGGTGCAAGCCGCCCAATCGCGCGAACTGGGCGTTTTCCAGCCCCGGAATCATGCGGAAAATGTCGGCCTGGGCGCCGTGCTTCAGCTTGGTCTGGAAGCCGACCATGTTGTAGAGGGTGCCGAGCGCGTTGTCCTGACGCAACTGGATGATGGCGTGCGCCTTGACCGTCGGATTGTGCGGATTGGTGAGGCCGACCGGCTTCATTGGGCCATAGCGCAAGGTTTCGCGGCCGCGTTCCGCCATGACCTCGATCGGCAGGCAGCCATCGAAATAGGGGACGTGCTCCCACTCCTTGAACTCGGCCTTGGGACCTTCCAGCAGGGCGTCGATAAAGGCCTCGTACTGTCCCTTGTCCATAGGGCAGTTGATATAGGCGGCGGCGTCGCCGCCCGGACCTTCCTTGTCGTAGCGCGACTGGCGCCATGCCTTGGACATGTCGATGCTTTCGGCGTGGATGATCGGCGCGATGGCGTCAAAGAAGGACAGGTGGCCTTCGCCCGACAGTTCCAGAATGACATTGGACAGGGATTGCGAGGTGAGGGGGCCCGTGGCGCAGATGACATTGTCCCAGTCGGTGTCCATAAGGCCCGACACCTCTTCGCGCACGATGGTGACCAGCGGGTGCGACGCCAGGGCGGCTGTCACGGCAGCGGAAAAGCCTTCGCGATCGACGGCCAGGGCGCCACCGGCCGGCACCTGATGCGCGTCGGCGCATTTGAGAATCAAACTGCCAGCCCGGCGCATCTCTTCATGGAGCAGGCCCACGGCATTGAACTGCCAGTCGTCCGAGCGAAAGGAGTTGGAGCAGACCAGTTCGGCGAAGCCGTCGGTATGGTGCGCGTCGGTCGTTATGGTCTTGCCGTCGCTATCTGAGGCGCCGCGCATTTCGTGCAGGATGACGGGCACGCCCTGACTGACGATCTGCCAGCAGGCTTCCGAGCCCGCCAGTCCGCCGCCGATAACGTGGATGGGTTTGAGGTTTTGCGTTGTCATGACGCGGCTCTATCGCATGCGCGCGGGCATGAAAAGGGCCGGGGGCTTCACATGTGTGTCTTGATTGCCAAGGACAGTGTTATTTTGCGCCGCACGGAAAAATATCCTTCTCACGAGAATGGATTTGTTTCTAAATGGTAAATGACCCGATTGTCGCCAAAGGCTCCATGTTGTAAGGGTCTTGCGGTATAAAGAGGGGTGGGGTTCCGATGAGTACGAGGCCGTCGTTTTCGCTTGGACGCGCTCTGTCAGTAGCGTTTTCTACGACGCCATCGATGTTCGGCGGCGCATGGGCCATCCTTATCCTGTGGTGGGCCGTAAACGCTTTCGCGCCCCAATTGCAAATCCCCGGAATTCCTGAGTTCGTGACGAAAATCGGCTTCGCGGTCCTCACCGTGATCGCGCAGTACATGGCCTACGGAGCGCTTTACCGGATCGCCCTGTTCGGAGGCGGCGCGCCCAAGGAAGGGCTGGGTTTCGGCGGGCTGCAGATTGGCGCACCCGAACGGCGTCTCTTCCTAGCCGACCTGATTGTCGGTCTGTTTGTGGTCCTGATCCTTGCGGCTGTCGCCATCGTCTTCTTCATTGCCTTCAATACAGCCGGCATGGCGGACGGTCACGAGGATACGATTGC
>CAMLPZ010000135.1 GCA_946482045.1 uncultured Asticcacaulis sp. | reverse complement strand
CTCTCGAGTTTCGTGTGACCGAGCAGAATTTGAACGGCTCGAAGATTTCCAGTCTGTCTGTAGATCTGAGCCGCCTTCGTGCGTCGCATTGAATGTGTTCCGTACCCGGAATGCTCAAGCCCTATGCTCTCGACCCAATCATGCAGCAACCGGGAATATTGGCGGGTGGAAATATGCGGACGCTCTTTGGATTTTCCTGGAAACAGGTACTCCGAGCCTTGTGCTCGTAGCTCGGGCAAGATCTTCTCGATGGAAAGACGGGTTTGCTCCATAATCTCAAACCGAACAACCTTGCCGGTCTTCTTTTGAATGACCATAGCCCTGTCGCGCATGTGGCCGCCGGCGTAAACGTCGTCGATCCGCAGGCGAACCAGATCGCATGCTCGCAACTTACTGTCGATGGCCAGATTGAATAAGGCCAGGTCGCGGTAAGACTTAGCTATTTCCAAACGCACACGAATTGACCATACGTGCTTCGGCTTGAGCGGCATCTTCTGGCCGACGAGGATGCCCTTGTTCCAAGGGCGGTGAGGTGGGATTACGCACAGCTCATTCGACATGGCGGTTTCTCCGTCATTCGCCCGCCCGTGCTCGATTATCGGCAGATAATTATAGCACTTTCAAAAGGTAATGTGTCGAGGAGACGTAGGTTCACCCGCAATTGATTCTGGAAAATGGCAATATTCTCTGTACGGCGAATGTCGGGCTTTTAGCGACTTTGTAGAAATCCTGCGCCAGTGGAAGTGATCGCGGCGCGCCATTCAGGATCAGGCATTTCACAAGTTGGCGGTACGGGGTTATTATGCTGCGAGGATACCAAAACTGAAGGCATGGATTCACAGAAGCGATAAGATTTGGAATTCGCGAGGAAAATCAGCCCGCACAACTTGCGCACCTAGGCATTTGCGGTCATGACATAACCACGTTTTGGGGGAAGGCGCATGCCGCTATCGATGAGACGCCTGCTGTTGACGGTTGCCGCCACCTGCCTAATTCCTTGCGCTGCCAACGCCTCGTCCTCCGACCTGCATACTCGTATCGAAGCCGCCTTCACGGCCGATGTGTCCCCGGCGTATCTGCCCGATGGGGTTGACACTATGGGCAGGCTTTATCGCGACGCCTTGGCGACTAAGACGGCGGTTCCGGAAGACAAAGTCAAGGCGGCGCTTCTCTACGCGATAGCGCTGTGGGAGAAAGGAGACGCGAAGGAGCCGCTGAAACTGGCAAGCGATTCCGTGGCGATACTTAAAGCGGCGCGCAAGAACGATACCGCCCTAATGGGCCAGGCACTAAAGGAACTGAGCGTTTACCAAGCCGGCAGCGGCGATGTGCTTGGATCGCTCGACACCAAGCAGCATGCGCTGGTCCTGATACGCAAACATCACGGGGAAAACAGTCCCCAGGCTGGGGCCATCCTCTGTTCGATAGCACATTCTCAAAGTTTGCTCGGGCGTCTTGGCGAGGCATTACGGAACTACGAGGCCGGGCTGACTATGATGCGTCCCGATGTCGGACCTGATGGCAGACATCGGGATCCTGCCAACTTCTCGGCTTACCTTGGCAACTATGCTGGCCAGTTACGGGTAGCAGGTGACCCGGAGCGCGCGCTGGTCGTCAGCCGCGAAGCTTTGAGCGTCGGCTATCAGATGCCGGAAGGCGACCGCGCCGTCAGCTGGGGTATGTTCAACGTGGCCTCAAGCCTGCTCGATCTTGGGCGTTATTCAGAGGCGGAGGCGCTTTATCGCCAGGCCCTTGACTATTCAGTCAAACACGGGGGCAAGACCAGTTACGAAACCGGAAGCTATACGGCGAGCCTGGGCCGCGTGCTGATCAAACAAGGTAAGATCGACGAAGCAGAAGCTATGTTACAAACTTCGATCGGTATCTTCGAAAAAATTCCAACCGGATCGAGCCCTTACCTGCTTGGCGTGAGCTGGAGCAACCTTGGGCAACTGGCTTATGAGCAAGGAGACCTCGGAGCATCAGAAGAGCGTCTACGAAACGCGATTGACGTACTGGAAAGACTGGGCGAGCGCAGCCGGCCCCAAACGGCCAACGCCCGCGCCGATCTGGCACTGACCCTGCTGACGACGAAGCGTCTTTCGGAAGCACTGGAACAAATCGACGCGGCGCTGGTCTATTATCGCGCCGAAAAGCCGGAGTTTGAGAAGACGCGGGTCTCCGCCGAAACCCTGCGCGCACTGATCCTTGCACGTATGGGCAACACGGAAGCGGCCCTTACCCAGGCGCAGGCGACGGCAGGTGCCATGGAAGCCAGGCTGAACAGCCTAACGTTGACCGCCGGTGATCAGGCCGACGCGGCATTGCTGTATGGGCGCAGCTTCACACGCGTCGCGGATGTGGCTGCAACCGCTAACCGCCCGGAGCTGGCGTTGCGAGCCGCGCAACTGGCGGCCTTTACAGAGGTAGCTGCTACCTCGCGCACGCTTGCGGCAAAGGCCACTGCTGAGCCTGCGGTCTTGGCATTGATCGAGGAACTGGAGACGTTGCGGGTGACGCGCCAACGCCTGGACCGGGAGCGCAGCTTCGCGACCGGTAAATCGACGCAAGAGGTCGCTCGGCTCGACGTAGGGATTGCGGCGGCCGATGCCCAGTTGAAGCAGCTTGATGAGGCGCTTTTTCAACGCTTTCCGGACTATCGTGTCTTAAGCCAGCCGCGTCCGCTGAGCGTGAGCGAAGCCCAGGCACGCCTTGCCGCCAAAGTCGCGACCGTCCTACCGCTGAGTAGCGACGACGCCACGCTGACTCTGGTCGTAACGCGCGAGAGCATCAGCTGGCATCGGTCGGATCTCGACCGCAGCGCCGTAACGGAAGCTGTGCGCCGCGTCCGGCTCAGTGTCGCGGACGCGACTCGGCCGTTCGACGGTGAAGCGGCGCAATCCCTGGGCGGTGCTTTGTTTCCCGCTAGCACACTCAAGGCTTTGAAAGGGATTGATGAGCTGGAAGTCGTCAGCGCCGGGCCAGTCATGTCGCTGCCGTTAGGGCTGCTGGTTACGGAACCGCGCAAGATATGGTTCGGGCGCAACGACGCCCCGTGGTTGATCGACCGCTTTGCCGTGTCGGTGAGGACGTCGCTGGCCGCGACGCCGGATGGCGGCCGCAACCTCACAGGCGGTTTTGCCGGTATCGGAGCGCCAAGCGGGTCACCCGCCGAAACGACGGCGGTAATGCGCAGCGCCGCCGTCTGGCCGCTGCCGCAACTGCCGAATGCCGAAGCTGAACTGAAGCGCATGGACGCCGCGCTGGCCCTGCCAGGCAGCATTATTCTCACAGGTGCGGACGCGACCGAAGCCAGGGTGCGCGCCCTGCCGCTAAAAACCTATTCCGTGGTCGCCTTCGCAACCCACGGCCTGGTCAGTGGCGATCTGCAGAGCCTGCGCGAACCGGCCCTGGTCATGACGGCCGGCGGTACAGGCGAAGATGGGCTGCTGACCGCCTCGGAAATTGCCACCTACCGGCTGGACGCCGACTGGGTCATCCTTTCGGCGTGCAATACCGGCAGTAGCCGGGAAGCGGGGGCGGCGGGCTATTCCGGCCTGGCCAAGGCCTTCCTGCAGGCGGGCGGGCGGAACGTATTGGTATCGCTGTGGCCGGTCCGCGATGACGCCGCCGCCGCCATCAGCGTTGACACCGTGCGCGGCTATGCCCGGGGACGCAGCGAGGCAATGGCGCTGCGCGCGGCAACCCTGAAATTTAGGAAATCCAGCCGTGTCGCGACCGGGGATCATCCCGCTGTGTGGGCACCGTTCTCATTGGTTCGCCCCTAACAGTGTTTGTAACGGGACAGCGTAACGGTTTGCTGGTTGATGGAACTGCCGGAGTTCCTGAACTTCAGAGGGCGTCCATATTCAGGTCCGCCATTCTTGTTGCCGTCGGGGGGCGGGGATTCCGGTACAAGCCTAGTTGATGACCAGAATGTAGCGCGCGGGTTCGGCCCTGCGATTGGCAATGGTAATCGTGCTCGGTCCGGAAAAGGGCGGTATCCAGCGGCAGCCCAGTAGCCGCGCCGAGGTCGTGACTTGGCAGACCGGCTTGCCGTCATCGTCCCAGACCTTCAACTCCAGCGCGTCCATTTCCGATTCCACGGAAATATCGGCCTTCTGCCCGGCGATGAAGCTCTGGCGGGTTGCGAAGCTGGCGTTGGCGGCCAACGTGCCATGGCGATAGGCGGGGCCCAGCAGCCGACCGCGCCAGGGTGGAGCATCCGGGGCCTTTGCACCCAGCGCGCTTGCCCTTGTCTTCCACGCGACAGCCAAATCATTTTCGCCGTCGGCTGGGTGTGCGCCCAGCGTATCAAGCTTGAGGGCAGCGGCCATCAGGGCATGGCCGTCGCCGCGCGCTTCGGCGGCCATGCCATCGCTCAGCGCCTGGCTGACCTCAGCCGCGGGTGTCAACGCATTCAGGGTTACCAGGAACAGCAGCGTCAGAAATGTCATGTGCCCCCCTTTGGCATGTCCTGAGGCGCTACGCGGAAGGTCGCGCCGCTGCCTTCGGCTGATGTGACATGTAACGCCAAACCATGGCGGGCGGCAATGGCGCGCACAAGCGCCAGGCCCAGGCCGTGGCCCTTCTGGGTCGTGTCGCCAGCGCGGCCATAGCGCGTCAGCACGTGTTCCAGGTCGTCGGCGGCGATGCCTGGGCCGTCGTCACTGACCGTGATAATAGGACCTTCCTGTAGCGACAGTCGCACAAACCGGCCGCCCCGGCCGTATTTGAATGCGTTGTCGAGCAGGTTGACCATGAGCCGTGACATCTGCATGGCGTCGGCGCGGCATATGACGCCGTCGTCTATGTTAAGGCGAAGGTCGAGCCCGGCCTCTTCGGCGCTGGCGGCGTAGAGATCGCCGATCGAACGCGCAACCGCCGACAGGTCGATCCACCCCAAAGCGCTGAGGTCGCCGCGCTGCGCCTCTGCCGAAGCGATGTCGAGCAGGGCGTCGAGCAGACGCAGCAGGTCGCGGATGCGCCCGCTGGCAGCTTCCAGAGGCGCGGTAACGGTGGCATCGTCCGTCCCCGCCAGTGCGGCGCGGATATCGCGATCGAGCAGCATTAGAGGCGTGCGTGTCTCATGGGCGATGTGGTCGGAAATGTCGCGCTGGGCGGCCATCAGGGCTTCAATACGCGCCGCCGACAGGCGGATGCGCGCCTCCAACTCGTCGACCTCGTCACCCTGTGTCGCGCCGTGCGGCAGGGCCGTGCCGGTCAGGCCGGAAAAGACGTCGTTCAGGTGCGCAACGCGGCCGCGCAGCCGGCGTGCCCCGTAGAGCCCGATCAGGAAGGCGGACAGCACCATGACAAGCAGAGCCACCGCGAATACCAGGCGCACCTGGCCCAGCGCCCGGTCCTGAAGGTCTTCTGAGCGCCCGACGGCGAGCACGAGCCCGCCTTTCAGCGCCGTGACACGGACCTGCACGCGCGTATTGCCGGCTTTCAGGCTGGCTACAGGTGATGCCGCCGGATCGCCGGGCGGTACAACGGTCAGATTGCCGGCCAGCACGCGCCCGCCGGCGTCCGAAAGCCGGTACCATGGCCGCTCGGTGGCGCTGGGCGCTAGGTCGAGCCGGTCCTGGATGCGGCGGGCTAGACCGGGGGCGCCTTCGGCGGCGTGGATGTCGATCAGTCCGGCCAGGTCGGTGTCGATAGCGGCGGTCAGGCTGCGGCGACCATGATCGGCCAGGGCGGCATAGATGGCGACGAACAGGATGAGGCCGAGCACCGCGGTGGCGGCCGCCACCTGAAGCGCCGTCGTCAGGACAAGAGATGCTGGTAGCCGCGCCGCCTTCACGCCTGGGCCAGTCCGGTCGCGTCGAGCAGGCGGAAGCCGATGCCGCGCACCGTTTCCAGCACAGGGCGATCAAAGCCGTCCTCAAGGCGGTTACGCAACCGACTCATATTGACGTCAATGACGTTGGTCTGCGGGTCAAAGGTCAGGTTCCATACCTTTTGCAGCAGCATTTCGCGTGTCACCACATCCCCTGCGTTTTCCATGAGCAGGTGCAGGATCTCAAACTCCTTGGGGCTGAGCGCCAGGTGCCGGCCCGAGCGGTGGGCAGTGCGCGGCTTTACGTGCAATTCCAGGTCGCCATAGACTAGGATTGCGCTGTGCAGCTTATTTTGTGCCCGGCGGATCAGGGCGCGCACGCGCGCCACCAGCTCACCGGCATCAAACGGCTTGCCTAAGTAGTCATCCGCGCCGCTGTCCAGCCCGTCGATACGGTTTTCGCTGCGCGACAGGGCCGACAGCACTAGCACCGGCTGGGCGAACCCCACTTCGCGCAAGCGCCGCAGAAGACCTAGGCCATCCTCGGCACCCAGCATCCGGTCGAGCACGATCAGATCGTGGCGGCCACGCCCGGCCTCGGTCAGTCCGGCCATGGCCGTGTCGCACCAGGTGACCGCATAGCCCTGCGCCGCCAGTGCGCCCGTCACTAGATGCGCGCTGTCGGCTTCATCCTCGATCAGCAATACGGCGCCGGCGGGCGCGAGGGGGGATAGGCTCATGGCGGGCAGCTTACAGAGGGCCGTGCGGCGCGGCAATTTACAAAACCTGTCAGGATGCGGAATGCGAACAATGTTCGACTAACAGGGTTTGTAATTTGATCCTGCCGGGGCTGTGGCGATCTAATAGCGCCCATAACGGGACCACACCGACAGGGGGACATCCATGACCACTTCACTCAGCCGCCGCGGGCTTTTGACCAGCGTTGTCTCAATTGGTGCCGCGAGCGCCTTACCGGCTTTTGCAAAGGAGAAAGCACCGGCTCAAGCCACCGTGTCGACCCGCGACGACGGTCTGGCGCAGGCCGACACGCTGTTGACGCGCTATGGCAATCTCGCAATGCCGGCGGGAGGCCGCGTGCTGCCATTTTTCCAGGTCGAACTCGTTACAGAGTCCGGTAAACGCGTTGAAGACCGTAAATACCACGCCAATGCGACGGCCAGTTCCACTTTTCTCGTCGACGGGATTGACCAGTCGGCGGTTCAGGCAGCGGTCGACCGCTTGTATGCGTCCTACATTGCCGACCTGACGGCTGCTGGCTATGCCGTCATTACGCCCGAGGACGCTGATACAAGTGAAGCCTGGCGCAAGCTCAAGCCGGGTATTCGGCCAAGTCCGCTTGATACTGAAACATATGATGGGCGCAGCCTGTTTTTCGGGCCGTCGGGCACCGGAATTTACTTCGCTGCGGGCGATCCACGTATGGCCGCAAAGGGGTTGGCCGGCTTCACCAGCTTTGGTGGGGTCATGGACCAGGCCACTTCGGAATATTACCTGCCGACACAGTTGCAGGCCGGAATTGTCGGCCTGGAACTGGCGGTCGGGTTTATCGAAGTGAAGACCAGCGGCGGCGGCAAGTATTCGAATATCTTCGGCACAGGCGAGGCCAGCGTCAAGGGCAAGGCGGTCATGCAGGTCATCCCTGAACGTTCGCGTCTTTGGTTTTTGCAATACCCGCACAGCGACAAGGGACGGCAGGAGCTGCTGCTGCAGAAAACCGTTGTGCCGGGCGCGGACCCGGTTCGCAGCACCAGCGATGTCACGACGAAGGGCCAGAAGCTGGGCGATGCCGCCGGGATGGCCCTGGGTATGCTCACCGGCGCCGGCGGTAGCTACTCGACCAAGACCTTTCAGATCAATCTCGATGAAGCAGCATTCCCGACGGCGCTCGAAGGTACGCTGGGTGGCCTGTCGGCGGCCATGGTCAAACGCCTTGCCGGCCTGCCATCGGCACCCGCCGGCAAGAAGCGCTAAGGCTAGATAGGAGAACGCGTTGAAATCCCTGATATCTTTGACGACGGCTATGATGCTGGTTTGTGGTGCTTTGCCTGCCCATGCCGCCACCTATGCTGAACTGAATACCGAGGCGCAGGAATCGCACAAGGCCGCCGTGAAAAACGAAGAGGACGCCAAGGGCCTTTTCGCAAAGGGCGACAAAGCTGCCGGGTGCGCCCTGATGATGACCGTTGTCTCCCAGCGCAAACGCACCCGTGACATTCTCATGGCCGTGAAAGCGTCGTTCGACAAAGGCCAGGGCAGCAAGCAAAGCCGCGCCCTCTTTCCCGACATTTCGATGAGCATTCACCTGACGAACCTGAACGTCGAGTCGTCCGCGACATTGGCCGCGGAAAACGGCTGTTAAGGTTTTGGGAAGGGGGACGCGCATGTTTCGCATGAAGCTTCGGTGGAAGACGGCCTGTCGCACGATGGTCAGCCTGCTTGTGCTGGCGGGGCTGGTCCCTGGCTCCGCGAATGCCGGCTGGTCGGCATCCGACGACGAGGCAAACCGCCAGCGCATGATGAGCTCGATGCGACAGCAGGCAGCCTATAATGACCGCGCCAGCTTTGAACGGTCGCGGACTTCGGACTACCGGTCGCAGAGCAATCCGGCGCCAGGTTATACGGGTTCACAGAGTTCATCCGGCGGTGGGGTCGCACCGCCTGCCAGTTCTACACCGGCCGATACTGGTCCGCAGAGCGTCGTCGCCTCATACACCTTTGTCATCTACAAGAAAGAGACCGAAACTCAGACCATCGCCCGCATCCGCAGCGAGGCCGAAGGTGGAGACATGCTCTCACAGTTCAATCTCGGCCGTATTCTTTACACCGGTTACGCAATTCGCCGCGACGATGTGGAGGCACGCAAGTGGTTCAGGGCAGCGGCGGGGCAGGGCCACGTGCCGTCTCAGGCGCAATACGGCATGATGGCGGTCAACGCCCAAGGCGGCCCGGCCGATCGCGTCGAGGGCATGGCGTCGTTAAAAAAGGCATCAGATGCCGGCGACAGCTATGCCATGGCTCTGTTGGGCTTCTTTACAGTCCAAGACCACATGCTTGAAGACAAGCCGCAACTGGATGAGGCTATCGCCTTGCTGGAAAAGGCAGCAGCAAATGGCGAGGTTATCGCGCAGGCCACGCTAGGGCGGATCGTCTATTACCTGGGCGTCGGCACACCCGTAAATGCCGAAAAGGCCATTGCCTATTTGAAACTGGCAGCGGCGGCCGGTGACCCCGGCAGCATGGACGACCTTGGTGAAATGTACCTGGGTGGCACCAGCGGCATGCTGCAAAATACCACGGAAGGCTTGCGTCTCGTCAAGGCTTCGGCGGACGCCGGTTTCCCGCGCGCCCAGTATGTCTACGGGCTTCTTCGCCTACAGGGGCGGATGGTGGCGAAAGATGAAGCAGAAGGCGTCTCATATGTCCGCCGCGCGGCAGAGGCCGGAAATCTCGATGCCCAGTTCATCTATGCCGACTGCCTCTATTTCGGAACGGGCACGGCGAAGAACATCCGCGAAGCCGCGGGCTGGTACCAGAAGGCAGCAGCGCAGGGCCATGTCCAATCGATCGAAATCCTGAAGGAGCCGGAAATTGTCGCGGCGCTTCAGCAAACCTGAGTGCAATCCACAACCTGAGGAAATTGACTATGAAAATGATGATGTGCCTTGCTGCCACGGCAGCTATGTTCGCTCTGCCAATCGCTGCACAGGCCGCTGACGGCTTTGTCACCTGCCAGGCCTATCAGGCTAACAAGAACCGCGTGCTGTATACGACGGCCTTTGCCGCCAACAAGGCCGACACCGACAAGCTGTGGACCGACTTTGTCGCCTTCCTGGCCGACAACAGCTACACCAAGGGCATGTACGACAGTGCGCCGCAGCCGGTCGAAGGCATCTGCAACTGGGAAAGCTCGGCGGCGGCCGCCAATACCAAGACCGAAGGCTTCAAGGCCAACTATACCGCCAAGGGCGCGAACACCATGGGTGTCAGCGGCTTTCCGAAATAACAATCTCACTCTGGGAGCCGGATGGTCCGGCTCCCTTCAAACCGGAGACGCCATGTGCATTCTTCGCGTGCTACCCGTTTGCCTGGCCATTGCCGCTACGCCGGCTTTGACGGCAGACGATATCGGCGTGATCCAGCAGGATCTGCGCAGCCATTCCGAAGGGGCGAAAGCCGCTGGACGCGCCGGTATGCAGGCGCTTGCCGTCGGCGACAAGACAACAGGCTGCGCGTCACTGCGCACGTCGCAAGCCGAAATCGCAACCGTCCGACACCTCCTGGCCAGGTGGCGTGACGCCCTAAACATGAGCGGCGGCTCTGTGGCCGATATCGTTATGAAACAACAGAAGATCGACGAAATGGACGGGGCGTGGATTCTAACCGCCGGACGGGTGCGTGACGCCATTGCAAAACACTGCGCCGCGTAACAGCGCACTTATCGGCGCGCCATATATCGCCATGGCTTGATGTCCGCTTCGGGGCGAACTTCGTGAAAAAGCCACAGACTCGGTTCTATTTCCGCAAATGGCGCCACTTGGCCGTCGCTTCATCGACATCAGCCGTTGACTTTATGACGTAGTTTACGCTCCACTTTCTGCATGAAAACCAGGAGACAAGTTTTTCGTGGGGCTTGCGCAGCGGCGGTAGTCGTAGGCGGCAGTGTATCAGCAGCAGTTCTGCCGGATGCGGAGTTTCGTAATGGGAATTCGTGGCTCAAGCTGCGCGTGTTAGGTTATGAATTCCCAGACGCCACCAACGTCGATGATGCCAACTGGCTTATCATCAGAGGAGAATGCAGTCTCGGAGGGCGGCAGTGGACATTCAACGACCCCTGCCTGGAAACCTGGGATCTTTTAAGGTTGGCAACTTGGCTTGAGGCAATTTCCGATGGAGATATCAGTCAACTTTTCTGTCAGTTTACTGAGCCAAACCTAGAATTGCAGGTGGTGGGTGAAAACGCGCTCCGAATTATCTTCAGTCTGGAAAGCGCACCTATAACGAACTTCCGCGCCTCCGAAAGGCAAAGGCGTTTCGACATGCCGATCTCACCGGACTTGGTTCACATAGCCAAGTCTCTTCGAAGCCAGTCTAGTTTTTTTCCGCCGAAGGGGGAGCGGGCCGGCGGGGACTTAGCGCGAAAATAGCGTACATCGCAGTTGACAATACGGCTTCCCAATGGAGAGGGAACTAGTGGGGGCTGTCGGCCGATCATTGTGTCCGCTATCGGGTGAGGTTTGATGAACTGTCACCGTAGCAATCTTATTTCCGCACTTGGCGCCTCGCAGACGTGAACCGCTTTTGTCGGCCCGTAACCAGTCGGTGATTGT
>CAMLPZ010000134.1 GCA_946482045.1 uncultured Asticcacaulis sp. | reverse complement strand
TCCGAATCGCAGGAGCGCATGCTGGCGATCCTGAAGCCTGGCCGCGAGAATGACGGCTACCGCATCTTTGAGAAGTGGGGTCTGGACGCCGCCGTCATCGGCGAAACCAATACGTCGGGCCATATCGTCCTGAAGCACAAGGGCGAGGTCGTCTGCGACCTGCCGCTGTCGCCGCTGTCGGACGATGCACCGCTCTATGACCGTCCGTGGGTTGAGCCGGCTCAGGAACCAGAGTTGAACGCCGCCGACGTGCCGGCGCACGATCTCAACGACGCCCTGCTGAAGATAATCTCCTGCCCCGACCAGGCGTCCAAGCGCTGGCTGTGGGAACAGTACGACCGCCATGTGATGGCTGACACGCTGTCTGACAGCGCCACCGGCCACGACGCCGGCATGGTCCGCGTCCACGGCACCAAGAAGGCCCTGGCCGTCACGTCGGACTGCACGCCGCGCTACGTCAAGGCCAACCCCTATGAGGGCGGCAAGCAGGCCGTCGCCGAAGCCTGGCGTAACCTGACCGCCGTCGGCGCCGAGCCGATCGCCATCACCGACAACCTGAACTTCGGCAATCCAGAAAAGCCCGAAATCATGGGCCAGATCGTCCGCGCCATCGACGGCATGGCCGAAGCCTGCCGCGAACTGGCCTTCCCGGTCGTGTCGGGCAATGTCTCGCTCTACAACGAGACCAACGGCCAGGCCATTCCGCCGACGCCGACCGTCGGCGCCGTCGGCTTGCTCAAGGACTACGATCAGCGCGTCGGCTTCAATGCCGTCCGCCATGGACAGGTGCTGATCCTGATCGGCGAGACCAAGGGCGAGATGGGTTCGTCACTCTATTTGCGCGAAGTGCTGGGCCGTGAAGACGGCGCCCCGCCCAAGGTCGACCTGGAATGCGAAAAGGCCAACGGCACCCTGGTGCGCCGCCTGATCAAGTCGGGCGTCGCCAAGGGCGTCCACGACCTGTCGGATGGCGGGCTGCTGTCGGCCGCGGTCGATATGGCGCTGGCATCTAAAGTCGGTCTTGAGCTCAAGAACCCGACAGATCACGCCGACCACGTCTTCGGCTTTGCCGAGGATCAGGCGCGCTACCTGATCGCGGTCGATGAAGCCGCCGCGCACCTGGTCACAGCACAAGCTGCCGAAGCCGACGTCAAGGCCGCCGTTATCGGCGTCGCAACGGGTTCGGACCTGACCTATGCCGGTCTCTGCCTGAGCCTGGACAAACTGCGCGAGACTAACGAGCACTGGCTGCCGGCCTATATGGCGGGCAAGGCGTAAACTGCCTAAAGCGTTCCAATACCGGTGATTTCCCACTTGCATCGGGTCGTATAGCTGAAGCTCAGTTGCAGCTCGTCATTCGTATTCGCGTTGACGAAGACCGTGGCGCGCAGGTTGGTTTCGTCCAGTTGCGCGTCCGTCGGCCCGCTGCGGAAGAAGCGGCGCATGACGCCCACCTTGCCGCCGCAAGCAAACAGATCGCAGTAATAGCCGGTCTTCGCGGCAAACTGGCTGGCCAGGGTCGCGCGCGAAACGAAGGCGCCCTCCGCGCCGATGGTCACGCCGTCCGGGCTGATCAGGTTCAGAAGCGCGGACGGGTTGTTGCCCGCCACGGCCGATATAGTCGATGCGACGGTTCGCTTCAGCGATGCATCGTAATTGCGGTCGCAGGTCTGGCCATTGGCTTGAGTGATCAGCGACATCGCCAGAACAATCCCGATACCCATGGCCGCTCCTGTTTTCAGCTTGCTGTCCATTCCATCGCCCCTGTTTGATCCGTTAACTATAGCGCAGCTTGGGCCGCCGTCAAAACATACGGCTACGCGCTTGAACCCGCGATGAACGTCGGATTAAAACTGCCGGAACAGCTTTGGCTCGGTATGCGCGAAACGGCCGTCGAGATAGTGATCGACGATGCGGTCAGCGTAGACTTCATAGACCAGGTGCAGGTGTTCCGGCCGCCAGTCGACTGAGCGCCAGATACGGCCGGTCGTGCCCTGTTTGTGCGGGGGCCTGCCATTGCGGTCAGAGACAACACGCATCAATTGCGGCATCTCCTGTCCCAGTGCCGTCACCGCCCGGCAGGCCAGGTCGTGCAGGCCGTCGCCACGCACCAGCTCGGCGACGCTTTGGTGGATGATGGCGCCGCCGTCAATGGCCTCGGTTGTCTCATGCACCGTCATGCCCGTCATCTGCGGCTCAAGGAAGTAGCTCGGCCAGAAGTGCGTCGTCACGCCGCGATACCATGGCGACAGCCCTCCGTGGATGTTCCATTTGCGCGGACAGTCTATCCCTGTGAGAGTCTCGGGCGTCAACTTGTGCACGCCATAGGACAGGACGAGATCGGGTTTGAGGCTATTGATGAAGGCCACCGTCTCCGGCGTATTGAGCGTATCCATGGTGACGTCGTGCCGCGCAGTCTTCGGCAGCACGTTGCCGTCGAAGAAGCGGCGTTCGGCGTCATCGCGCGCGGCGAAGTGCCGGCGGAAAAGCGTCCGCGTCTCAGGCGCGATATCGAGCGGCGGCTCCGGAATGAAGTTTTCGCGCTGTTCAATCACCAAGCCGGCCAGGACACCTGCGGCCGACAGGCTACGCGCCATGAAGGCATGACGCGGATGCGAGCCCGTTAAAAAGACGACTTTCATGTGCGGATTCAATGTGCTGTTCCCGGCCTGTTTTTGAGCGATGCGCCGCTAAGTTTCCAATGCGGACTTGATTAGCCCGCCATCTTCAAGCCGTGCGACGACCGGCAGAAGGTCGTGCACGCAACAGCCCGCCTTGTCGGCGACATGAATCAGGTCGTGAGCGCCATCGCTGTAGTTTAACACCGTCAGGATACGCTCGAGTATCTTGCGGCCATCGAAGACCTCGTCGCTGCTGGCGCCCCAGGTCGCGGCGGAATTGATGTTGGGATAGAGCCCACGCCGCCCCAGTTGCGGCTCACCATAGGGCGACAGGTTCATCCATGGTCCGACCCAATCCAGTTGCTTCAAAAAGACTTCGATCTCATCGACACTTTGGACCAAAGCTTCGATGGTCATGAAATCCTTGCTATCGAGCGAGTTGTGATAGCCGTCATAGTCGCCATAGGCACAACGGGCGAACTGGCCGACGGGCAGGTTAAATCCGGGCGAGCAGTATTGCCGCTCATCCGATCCGCTGACCGGCGTAAAAGGCCTTAAGCGTAAGGCCTCTCCCCGCTCCTGCCAGTGCCGGGCCAGGCGATCGACCACAGCCGTCTCACGGCGACTGGCCTTATAGGTCAGGCTGCCCGGGCCGCCCAGGCAGGTCAGGACCAGGCCAGCGTCCATGCGCGCCATCAGCTCTTCGCCGTGCAGGTGCAGGTAACACAGGCTTCCGATGGTTTCCGGATTGAGCACGAAGCGAAAACGGTGACGACGGCGTGGCCAGGCCTTCAGGCGATGATAGAGGCCCAGCAGCACAAGCGGCCCGCTCAGTTCATTATTGGCCAGCGATGGATGACAAAGATAGCTTGAGATCAGGATTTCGCGCTCGCTGTCGCCATCGAGAAAGGTATGGGCCAAGGGCACCCGTCCGGCGCTGAAATCGGCGTCGATTTGGACGCGATATATACCCGGCTTCAATGCCTGGCGTTGATTGTGGCTAAGGCAGAAGCCCCAGGTGCGGTTATAATAGCTGGTGACATAGGGCACGGCGTCCGGCAGGTGCGGCAGGCTGTGCAGGTGCGGTTGCAGTTCATCGAGCGTCAGTTCGCGGTCGACGCCTTCGGAATAGTTTACGACGTGCAGGTTGGATTGTCCGATATCGCAGATCACCTCGCCGTCCGGCCCGGTCAGGCAGGCCGAGCGGCAGTTCCATTGCGGCGGCGTCTCCCAGTCAAAGACCTTCGTGCCTGACGCGACGCCCAAGATGTCGAGAGGCATGGCCTCAGCCATGATGCGCAGCGATTGCTCGATCCCCTCGCCGGTGATCGAGCGCATAAGCGGAAACAGGCGGTCATACAGCGTATCGAGCCGCGCGTGATCGTTTTGCTGCATGTCGTAAGCCATGAAAGCTCCAGTTCGGGTAACAAACTCAAGCTTCACCGTTAAAATTCGATGAGCGCGAAGATCATTCTTAATGCGCTTTTAACGCAAGTCGGGCCATCTGATCATATGCGTTACCGCCCGTTTGGACATTCCGGAATCGCCCTGTCGGCCCTGGGACTGAGGCTGTCGGCAGCGAAGCTCGCCCGCAACTTAGGCCTGGCCGAGAAGCTGATCATGGGCGCGCTTGAAAACGGCATCAATATTTATCATTTCGATGGCCTGGACCTGGAATTCCTGCGCCGTATGGCCGCCATCTTCTCGCTGGTCGACCGCAAACTGCTGTTCATCAGCCTGACGCCTGACGCGCCGGGCGCGCCGGGAGATATCGCCGGCTACACCATGCCGGGTCTGAAAGAAAGTTTACGGGGCGCCATAAAGGACTCAGGCTTTGACTGGCTCGACCTACTGACGTTCGTGCAACCCGGCGTCGGCTTCATGCCGGGGGATAGTCTCCGGTTCCTGAAGGACCTGAAACGGGCGCGCATGGTCCGTAACCTGGGGGCCACCGCCGAAGTCGGTGAAATCAGGCCGCTGGTGGAAAGCGGGGCATTCAACGTTATCCAGACAAGCTTCGATATCGATTCGACCTGGGAAAAGCGCCACGAGATCGATTTCGCCATTCGTCACGACCTGTGCGTCATCGGTTGCGACTTCTTTCCGGAAATATACCGCAAGGAGTCCGATGTCGTGCCCAAGCCAGCGCGCCGCGGCTTCTTTGGTGGCAAGCCCGCCAATCCATTGGCCGGCGCCGGCACCCACGCCTTCCTGCACCAGACGCCTGACTGGACGCCCGAGGAGCTGTGCCTGGGCTACGCCCTGTCCCTGCCATCGCTGTCCTGCATCCTGATCGAGCCCGAAACACCGGAAAAGCTGGAAACCCTGGCCGCTGTGCCCGAACGGCACCTGCCGTCTTCTGTCCCGGCGCAAATCGAAATGGCGCGCTTTACGGCGCATATACCCAAGAGCGCCCGCAACTGAGCTGGCAGCTGGGCTGGATTTCCCTCGCCACCTGCCCTATATGCTCGGATATTCGACAGGAGTACCGGCGATGAGCAGCGAAGTTCACGACTTTATCGACAAAACCGTAAAGGATCACGACGTGGTCCTGTTCATGAAGGGTACGCCCGAACAGCCGCGGTGCGGCTTTTCAAGCACGGTCGTTCAGATCCTGGACCATCTGGGCGTCGAATATGTCGGCGTCGATGTCCTGCAGGACGAAGGTCTGCGCGAAGGCATCAAGATCTACAGCGACTGGCCAACCATCCCGCAACTCTACCTCAAGAGCGAATTCATCGGCGGCTGCGACATCGTCCGTGAGATGTTCCAATCAGGCGAACTGAAGACGGCGCTCGACGAAAAGGGTTTGCTGCCCGCCTGATTGCCCTGTTCTTCTCTCTTCACTCACGATGCGAGTTGTCATATGCTCGCATCAGTGGCAGGGGGAAAACGGGATGAAACCCACATTAAGACGTTATTATACGGCCGGCGCGTGCGCGCTGGCCTTTTGCTTGTCCGCAATTGCAATTCCGGCGGTTGCTGCCGATAAATGGCTTAAGGCGGAATCCGACAATTTCGTCATCTACAGTAACGCCTCCGAGAAGACAACGCGGGCCTATGTTAAGGACCTGGAGGTCTTTCGGCGTCTGACCAGCCTTTTGCTGGGGAGCCCTGATACAGCCTCCAGGGTGAAGTTCGACATTGTGCTGTTGGATAATCCCGACCAGATGTTGCAGGTTCGTCCAACCTTCTCGAAACACGTCGCCGGCGTGTATTTTTCTTGCGGCGAAGGCCTTAGCGCCTATAGCGCATTGCAGAACGGCGAAATGCTTGGCGACCAGGACCCGAGCCTTGTGACCCTGTTCCACGAGTACAGCCACTACATCATGTTCCAGCACGCCAAGTCCTATTATCCGGCGTGGTACGTCGAAGGATTCGCGGACTTCCTGGCGACCGCCTACCCCGATAAAGGCAAGATCACGGTCGGGGAGCCGTCAACGATGCGGACATGGACCCTGGCGGAAGATCGGTGGATCAGCTTTGAAAAAATCCTGAAACCAACGTTCGGTTTTGCCGGCGACCGTAGCAATGATGAGTGGGAAGTTTCCAGCTTCTACGCGCAATCGTGGCTACTGACCCATTACATGCTGAGCGATTCCACACGCGCGAAATCACTCAATGCCTACTTTGCAGATGTCGGCAAGGGTGCCGATCCGGTGGCAAGCTTCGAAACCCACACCGGAATTAAGGTTCGGGACCTGGCGGGGATCCTCAAGCGTTATCGCGACAAGATATTCTATCTGACGGTGCCGGTGCCTGAATATGCCGACGGGAATATCCGGACAACGACGCTACCGCCGGAAACCGACAGCTACATGCTTCAACGTTCGCTTTTGACGACCTGCATGCCGCCAGAACAGGGCAAGGCCGTCCTGGCCCAACTCGCCGCCAAGAAGCCTCAGTTGAGCGGCAATATAGACTACCGCCTGGCGCTGGTACGCGCGCATCTGCTGTATGGCAAGGTGACGGATGCCGAGGCGGAAATCGGTCTACTGGTCGATGCCCATCCGGAAAACGCCGAGGTGAACTATTTGATGGGTCGGACCTATTACCTCATGGCCCAGAGCGCGAAGGGGCAAGATCGCAACGACCTGATAGATGCTGCCCGGGGCTTTTTCCTGGCGGCCTATGACATCAACAAACTCAATTCGCCCAACCTCTATTATCTCGCGCGTAGTTTTGAGAACCAACCGGGCTTTCCGGATCAAAATGCCCTGAACGCCGCAAAGGGCGCCCATGTTCTGGCGCCCGGAGTTCCGGACTATGCGGTCTTCGCCGCCTTCGCCAGCCTCAGCAACGGCAAACGCGACGACGCTGTGGCATTGTTAACTCCGTTTGTCAGCAACCCGCATGACCGGGCGCAGGCGGAACGGTTCCAGAAAACCATCGACGCCATCAAGGCCGGCCGCCCTACTCACGAAGCCATGCGCCATCTCGAATAACAAAACCCCGGAAGCCTGGCTTCCGGGGTTTCACTATTCATCGTAGCTCGTGTTGCTATGACGCGGCGAAAATGTCTGGCTTTCGAGACCCGAAGCGGAATGTACTTGAGTACATGAGCATCGGATCGCAGAAAGACGGGCGTTTGCAGCCCATCAGAGCATTACGACGAGTAGTATTCGACGATCAGGTTCGGTTCCATCTTCACCGGGTACGGCACTTCGGCCAGTTCCGGCGCGCGGACGAAGCGCGCCTTCATGCCCTTGGCGTCCAGTTCGATGTAGTCCGGCACGTCGCGTTCCGGCGACTGCAGGGCTTCCAGGACCAGGGCCATGTTGCGCGAACGCTCGCGGACTTCGATGACGTCATCAGCCTTGACGCGGTACGAAGGAATGTTGACGCGCTTGCCGTTCACCAGGACGTGGCCGTGGTTGACGAACTGACGGGCCGCCCACACGGTCGGCACGAACTTCGAGCGGTAGACAACGGCGTCCAGACGCGACTCCAGCAGGGCAACCAGGTTTTCCGAGGTGTTGCCCTTGCGGCGATCGGCCTCTTCGTAGGTGCGCAGGAACTGCTTTTCGGTGATGTTGCCGTAGTAGCCCTTCAGCTTTTGCTTGGCCTTCAGCTGCAGACCGAAGTCCGAAACCTTGGACTTGCGGCGCTGGCCGTGCTGGCCGGGGCCATACGAACGCTTGTTGACGGGGGATTTGGGACGGCCCCACAGGTTTTCACCCATGGCGCGGTCGAGCTTGTACTTGGCGCTATGGCGCTTGGACATGTCGTACCTTAATCATCTATTCCGGCTGGCAACCCCTCAAGGGATTGCGATCGCAACGGCAGCCCGGAACGGCCCGTAATAACCTCAGATTATGAGGAAGGGCGGCTTATGGCGGAAAGTCCCGGCCGAGTCAACCGTTGTCGAACACGGCTTCCTTAGGTTTTTCAACGCGCCGCGTGAACAAAAGCTTGTCGATGCGCCGTTCGTCCATGTCGACGATTTCGACGTCAAAGTGGCCCAGGCGGACCTTCTCACCCGCCTTTGGGATATGGCCCAGGCGATGGAGTACGAGACCGGCGACCGTGTGATAGCCATTGGCGGTTTCGAAATGATCCCCGATGGTTTCGCCCAACTCGAACAAGTCGGTACGGCCGTCGATCAGGAAGGAGCCGTCATCGCGCTGAACGATCATCGGGTCGTCGTCGTCATGTTCCTCGTTGAAATCGCCGGCGATCATTTCCAGCAGGTCGGTCGGCGTCAGCACGCCTTCGATGCCACCGAACTCGTTGACCACGAACGCCATATGGATCTTGGACGACTTGAAGGTTTCCAGCGCCTGAAGCAGCGAGGTCGTTTCCGGAATATAGATCGGCTCCTGGGTCATGGCCTCAAGGTCCAGGTCTCTCCCTTCAAGAACGGCGTCAGCAACATCGCGCTTGTGCAGGATGCCGACCGGCGTTTCCAGGTCATTGCCGCGCACCACCACAAGGCGCGAATAGGGACAGTTGCGGATCTCGTCGCGCACTGCGCCTTCGGGGTCGTCAAGCGACACCCAGTAGACGTCGGGCCGCGGCGTCATGGCGGTACGTACCTGGCGATCGGTTAGGCGCAGGACCTCGGTCATCATCGCCTGCTCGGCCGGCGCGAAAACACCGGCGCTGGTGCCTTCGGCCAAGGCGCTTTCGACCTCTTCCTTGGTGATGGCGTCGCCCTTCTTGTCGCGGATGCCCAGAATCTTAAGCACCAGGCTGGTCGAGCCGGTCAGGAGCGTCACAAACGGCGTCAAGAGCAGGGCCATGAAGGACAGGGGCCGCGCAACGGCGCCCGCAATCGTCTCAGGAAACAGCATAGCCAGGCGTTTGGGCACCAACTCGCCGACGATCAGCGACAGATAGGTCAGGAGCACGACGACCACACCGGTCGAAATGGCTTCGGCAGTGTCCTCCCCGATCGGCGCAAAGGTCAGGATGATCTTTTCCAGCTCGCCGGCGATCGTCGCCTGGCCGTAGGCGCCGGCCAGGATGCCGATCAGCGTAATGCCGACCTGGACGGCTGATAGAAAGCGCGTCGGCTCCTCGGCCAGTCGCAGCGCCTTTTCGGCGCCCTTGTCGCCCTTGTCGGCGCGGGTTTGAAGTTTGGCGCGGCGGGAAGAAACGACCGCAAGTTCCGACATGGCGAAGATGCCATTGAGGACGATAAGCGCGAGCACGACAGCGCAGGCGAGGAGGAGCATTAAAGGTGTCCGAAGCGACGCGCACGGCGTCAGGAAAGCACAGGTTAACGGAATCGCATGCGATCCCTTTTCACAACTGCGTGAAACAAGGGTTTCACGTTATTTTGGCACCACTGCGATGACGGCAGTCTCCTTGGGCGCATTGGAAACCTGGACCGTATAGTGTCCAGGGTCGAGCCTGAAGTCGACCATCTTGCGGATCGTCGAGCAGTCCGGGCTAAGCCCCTGACCAGAAGACTTGATCACCTTACCGTCTCGGACGACGTCGATCCAGCCCGCCTGGTCAAGGCCGATCGTATAAATGCCAGCCTTTTCGACAGTCAGCATGAACAGCCCACCGAACGTCCCTTCGGTTACCTTTTTCGGCTGAACCGCATAACTGACTGAGGCGGTAGCTTTAAGCGGGGCCGTATAGGCTTGGCCGATCAGAATTTCGCTCTGCGTCGCCGGCGTTGCCGCGGCCGGCACGGCTTCAGGAACCGCCCAGCTTTTCCATGCTTCGGGCAAGGCAGAGTTTAATGCCGTCGAACAGACCGGCAGTGCCGCGTCTTCGGCAAAAGCGGCGCCCGGCGTCAGGGCCAGGAGCCCGGCGACGAGCAACGATTTCATGCCGTCACCTCCTCCGCGACGACCGCCTTCAGCCGTTCGGCATGGAAGGTCAGGTGGTCATCGATAAAGCTCTGGATGAAATAGTAGGAATGGTCGTAGCCGGGCTGATAGCGCAGCGTCAGGTTCTGCCCCGAAGCGGCGGCGGCCTGTTCAAGCAGGTGCGGCATCAACTGATTATCGATAAACGGATCGGCCTGGCCCTGGTCGATGAGGATGGTGTCATAGGCCTTGCCCTTGCCTTCCGCGATCAGCAGCGCTGCGTCGTAGCGCTCCCAGGCAATGCGATCGCTGCCCATATAGGCGGTCAGCGCCTTCTCACCCCACGGTGCGCGCATGGCCGAACTGATCGGCGCAAAGGCCGAGACTGAATGGAAAAGATGTGCGTGGTTCAGCGCGATGGTCAGTGCGCCATGGCCGCCCATCGAATGGCCGGAAATGCCCCGGCGCACCGGATCGGCCGGGAAATTGGCCTCGACCGCCTCGATCAGGTCGCGCGTCACATAGGTTTCCATCTGGAAGTTGTTCTTCCAAGGGCCTTGCGTGGCATCGACATAGAAGCCCGCGCCCTGGCCCAGGTCGCCCGCCGGGTCGTTGGGCAGGGTGGAGCCACGCGGGCTGGTGTCTGGCGCCACGACAATCAGGCCAAGCTCGGCCGCCTTGCGGTAAGCGCCGGATTTTTCAGTGAAGTTGTTGGCCGTGCAGGTCAGGCCCGACAACCAGTAAAGAGCGGGCAGCTTTCCCTGAGCGTCAGGCACGAAGATGGTGAAGGCCATCTGGCCGGTCACGGCCGTACTTGTGTGGCTGACGAAATAGAGGGTGCCCCCGTGGGTACGGTGCTGTTCGGTGATCTCGATATCGGACATGGCCGGCCCTCTTTGAATATGTCTTAGACGCTTACACGGCAAGGCGCAGGAATGTCAGCGGAAAGTTTCGAAAAACCCGCAAGTTTTCGGTAAGGCAGAGTAACAAACCCCACCACCACATCTCGCTCATCATTGCTTATGCAATGCCTCACTCGTGTGGTCCCCCTCCCCGGCGAAGCCAGGGAGGAGAAAAAGCGCGCGATCACTCCTCCCTGTCGCGCAGCGATGGGGAGGGGGACCATCTGCGGAGCAGATGGTGGTGGGGCCTCTTCCTTAAAACACGACCACGCTGCGAATGCTTTCACCCGCATGCATCAGATCAAATGCCTTATTAATGTCTTCCAGCGCGAAGGTATGGGTGATCATCGGATCGATCTCGATCTTGCCGTCCATGTACCAGTCGACGATCTT
>CAMLPZ010000133.1 GCA_946482045.1 uncultured Asticcacaulis sp. | reverse complement strand
ACCGTGGGCGCGGCGGCTGTCGGAGCGGCGGCGCAGTTCTTCTGGGATGCTGTGGCCTTGCATCTCTACTGGGACACCGATGGTGCGGGCGGTGCGGCGGGGATCGATCTGGCGCTGATCGATGACGGCGGGGTGACGAAGGACGATTTCGTGTTCGTGTGAGCAGCCAGCCTCTGTCGGAAAAGTTGCCGGTTGCAAGCGGCAAGTGATATTTACCGCGTCTGTTCCCGGCCGCGTCGTCGGGCGATGCGCCAGGCGAAGAGCGCGAGTGCCGTTGCGGCTGCGAACAGCAGCCAGCCCCACCACGGCAGTTCGGCCATGACCTTCCACAGCGCCAGGGCCAGGCAACCCAGGACGAAGAACAGGACGAAGCGCAAGGGTTCATTGCGGATCGCAAGCGACACGATCAGCAGGGCGACGAAGCAGGCAAGGAGCAGGACGGCGGTCACGGCGGAGCGGTCTCCTTCGCGCCGATTGCATCACGCCGCCGCATCTCCGGACGATGGTTTTTGCGGTCTGTGGGGATAAGGTTTCGGGAGGGAATGCGCGGCGTTTTTGCATGACAAAAAGCCACAAAAATAGGGCGTGCGAAAAAACGGTTAATGAAAACAACGAAATAACGTCAACGAGCGTTGAGCGGCCGTTGCAGCGGTGCGCGGCTAACCAGAGCCTTAGCCAGAATTAAAACCCTAACCGAACCAGAACAATGGAGTTGGAAGAAGTTGCTGCTGCTGTGCGCAAGCCATTTTTTTGGTTTGTGAAATGTTCCAAATTGGCCGGTTGACCGCAAACAAGGGCGGGCGCAGTTTCCGGGCGTCTCGAACCCGGAAAGCCAGCGATGCCGAAACAGATCCTCTTCGTCCAGGGCGGCGGCGAAAACGTCCACGCCCAGTGGGACAATGCCCTGGTCAACAGTCTGCGCCACGAACTGGGCCCTGCCTACGACGTCGCCTATCCGCGCATGCCCGACGAGGCCGATCCGCAGTACGCCACGTGGAAACCGGCTCTGCTCGACGCCTTCGGTAGCCTCAGCGACGGAGCCGTCCTGATCGGGCACAGCGTCGGCGGGACCATCCTGCTGCACGTCCTGGCCGAAGTGACTATCGGCTTCAGGCCGTCGGCGATCATCGTCATCGCGCCGCCGTTTGCCGGTGACGGCGGATGGCCGGCGGACGGATTGCCGGGTGGCGATCTTGCGAGCGGCTTGCCGGAAGGGGTGGTCTTGCGGCTCTATCACGGCACGAAGGACCAGGACGTGCCGCTGTCGCACGCGGTGCTGTACGCGAAGGCGCTGCCCCGGATGATGGTAACTGAGCTGCCCGGCCGCGATCACCAGCTCAACAATGATATGAGCGATATCGCCGATGCGATACGGGAGCTGGGGTGAGGGCGCGGTCTGGCACGGCTTGCAGTTTTCACTTGCGCGTCTCTTTAATTTTGTTAAAGTCACTTAAACTTTGTAAAAGATGTCATGCCGCAAGACCGCCTTCCTCCGTGGGTCAGCAACGTCACAGCTGAAGACCTGGCGTTTATCCGAAGCTTTGTCCTGACCTCTGGATCTCTAAAAGCGTTGGCGGCCGAGTATGGTGTTTCATACCCGACCATTCGCATCCGGCTCGACCAGGTGATCGAGCGGCTGCGGGCGGCCGAGACCGAGAAGATAGATCCCTTGCGCGCCCGGCTGAAAGACCTGGTGGCTGGGGGGGAGCTGGACCCGCGCGTCGCGCGCGAACTGCTCGACTTGCATCGCCGGCAGTTGGAAACGGAGGGGAAGGACTGATGACGCACGAATGGTTTTCGCCTGAGGCCGCAACATGGTTCGCCAGCGCGGGTTTCCTGTGCCTTACCGCCCTGGCGGCGCCCGTGATCGCCAAGGGCCGGCACAAGCGGGTGGTGATCGGCACATGGAGCGCGGTGATCGCGCTGGGTGTTCTCCTGCTGATCGCCGGCGTTGCCGCCGGTCTGTCCGGGCAGCCTGTCCACGTAGTCCTGCCGCTTGCGGCCACTGGCCTGGTCATGGCCGCCGGTTACGGCCTTTCTATCCTGTTCGTGCTCCGCGCCTACCGCATGGCGGAACACAGGAAAGTCGCCGCGCGCGAACTCTGAAACCATCATACAAACCCAAGGAGGAGCCTCATGGCCAAGGACATGGGAAGCGTTGCCGCGCGCCTTATCGCGCTGGTCCAGATCACGGCGGCCATCGCCGCTCTGTTCATTGCATCCGGGCTCATAGGTGGCCTGGTCACGCCGAACCTGCCTGAAAACTTGCGCACGCCGGTACTGGGACTGGCGCTGTGGGGCGGGGTGATCGCAGGGGCGATCATGCTGATGGCGTCGAAGTCCGGATACGAGCGGATCGGATTTCGTCCGCCCGCCAACTGGGGCAAATGCCTGCTATGGAGCGCGGCTGCCGTCGCGGCCAGCTTGGCGGGAGCGGTCGCGATCGGCGAGTGCATACGGCGCGTCACCGACTGGCCGCCGCTGGACGTCAGCTATATCCGCGACTCCATTCAGGGTGATTTTGTTGCATATGCTATCTGGATCCTGCTCGTGGTGTGGGGCAGCGCCGCGTTCGGCGAGGAACTGCTGGCGCGCGGCTTCATATTGAACCGCCTTGAGGTGGTATTTGGGCAAGGGCGTGCGGGGATCGTCGCGGCCGTCCTGGGGCAGGCGGCGATCTTCGGCGCACTGCACGCCATCCAGGGCGCAACCGGCGTGATTATCACGGCTTATGTCGGCGCCGTCCTGGCAGCGGCTTACTACTTGTCAGGGCGAAACCTGTGGGCGCCGATCCTAGCGCACGGGACCATGGACACGGTTTCACTGACCGCCATGTATTTCGGCGCTCCCCTGCCTGGCTATATAAGCTAGGCGCAGATCGCCCTTGTCGCCGTCCCTTGGTTCGGCTGAACCCGAAACCGTCACGGCAAAGTCCCGTTGACAGGTCCATCGTGAGACGCCTTAATTGGCGTATGACAGACCTGCCGATCAAGGGACCCGCGTCCTACTTTCCGTCCATCGAGAAAAAGTATGGCCGCCCGATCGCCGAGTGGAAGGCCATCGTGCGGCAGGCCTATCCAGCCAAACACATGGAGCTGGTCGCGATGCTCAAGACCGAGCACGGGATGGGCCACGGGCACGCCAACGCCATTGTCGCGCATACCCTGGCGGAGGATAAGGCCTAGCAGCGGGCGCTGGACAGAGGTTGCGCCAATCGCGACGTGACCGAGCAATGCCCCTCCGCCCCGGCAGCCGCGGCGTCGACAAACGCGTCGAACGCATCCGCCAGGGCGATTTCCCGGTTGCGCATGCCGGCGAGGATGGCGCGGACATAGTAACCTATGATGGCCATAGAATAATGGGTTCGGCCACTGATCTGGCTCGAAACCAGTTCGAACAGGTCCAGGGCGGCTTCTTCGAACGTCAGCTTGCCTCGTGAATAGCTGCACAAGGTGGAGCCGACCGACCGCTCAATGAGTGCGGGATGCGTCTGCATGTGAATTCGCCAAATTGAAGAAAATTAGCCAATGCCGCCATTGGCATAAAAAATCAATGTGTCGTGGCGTCGGGCAAGCTGCTTACGGCAGCACGTCCCAGCCCCGGTTGGCGCTGGCGTTGGGCTTAAGGAAGATCGTCTTTCCGCCGACAAAGGCGAGGGAGAACATCTTCATCAGGCCGAGCCCGATATAGGCGTCGATGCCAAAGTCGGCCATATGCGAACCGGTATCGGGCGGATAGAGCATCAGCGACACCTCATCGAAGACGAAGGGGCCCATGCGGAACGTTGTGTTTTCGATGATGCGGCCGCCGATGACGGGCTGGCCCGGCGCGTTGGCGTAGTCGGCGGTCGCGGGCCACAGGCGGTTGGCCAGGACGTAGTCCGGCGACAGGCGGATTTGTTCGCCTATCCAGGTGTTCAGGGCCAGGCGCAGGGGCTTTTGGTTGAGCTCAGCGTCGAGGGTTATGCCATAGGTACTGGTCGGCGAGGTGCCGATCTTCGCCTCGACCTGGCGGAAGCCTTCGGTGGGGGTAAAGCCGTTGGGGTAGACGCGGATTTCCGCTTTTTCGAAATCGAGCACGCAGTCCTTCTGGACGAAGAGCTGGCGGCCCAGCATGCCGAAGACGTCGGGGATATCGTTGGGGAACAGCTGAGGCGTGCGGAACATGCTGACATTCTTCAGCGTGAAGACGTCGCCGACGACAATTTTGGCGGCGTTGACGCGGTGGGCGATAATGGTCTCGGTGCTGGACAGGATCGTGGAGGCTTCGAACTGATCGCCGATGATCCTGAGTTTCGCGCGGTTTGAGACGGGGCGTTCGACGAAGGAGGCGCCCTGGCCGGCATTGATAGCGAAAAGATAAGGGCCGCGACCATTGATGGTGACCTTCACGGTCGGGCGCCCGCCTGTCATGTGCAGCGGAATGCGCAGGACGTCGTCGGCCATGGCGGCGCCTGGGAAAAGCAGCGCCATGGCGCCGAGTGCGGCTTCGCGTCTGGTGATCATGATGGCCCCCAAATGATGCTGGAGCATGATGCGTTAGGTCGAACCGCCATCATGCTCTAGACTTTCTTCCTGACGCGATACTTCGCCAAAAACCGCTGCACACTTTTCGGCACATCGCTCCAAGGCGGCAGGTCAACAGAAATGATGGCGTCCGTCAATCTCAGGTTTCCTTGCGGCGGATGAGCGGCTATCTGCGGCGGGAGAAGGAGATTTGTCATGGACAGCGTTCTGGTACTGATCGGCGCCGGGGCCATCGGCCAGGCCATCGCGCGCCGGGTGGCGGGCGGGCGGCATGTGGTCGTGGCGGATGTAAAGTCCGATAAGGCTGAGGCTGTGGCGGAGGCCTTGCGCGCTGCGGGCGTGCGCGCGAGCACGGCGCGGGTCGATGTGGCGTCGCGGGAGTCGGTGCTGGAGCTGGTCGATACGGCCAGCACGATTGGCAATATTACCGGCCTCATTCACTCGGCCGGGGTATCGCCGTCGCAGGCTTCGGTCGAGCGGATACTGGCTGTCGATCTTTATGGCACGGCGGTGGTGCTTGAGGAATTCGGCCACGTCATCGCGCCCGGTGGGGCGGCCGTGGTGATTGCTTCGCATTCCGGGCACAGGCTGGAGGCTTTGTCGGCCGAGCAGGACAGGGCCTTGGCGGTGATGCCGGCGGCTGAGCTTTTGGCCTTGCCGTTCTTGCGGCCCGAGGCGATCCGGGACGAGCTGCACGCCTATCAGCTGTCAATGCGCGGCAACAGTTTGCGGGTAATGGCCGAGGCCGCGCGATGGGGCACGTTCGGCGCCCGGGTGAACGCCATCAGTCCGGGGATTATCGTGGGCACGACAGACGAGGACGATCAGCGGATGGTCGCGCGGTCGCCGGCGCGGCGGGCCGGGACACCTGAGGAGGTCGCCAACATAGCGGCCCTGCTGATGGGGCCGGACGGCGGGTTCATCACCGGCAGCGACGTGCTGATGGATGGCGGGGTGACAGCGTCGTACTTCTACGGTGCGCTGAAGGACGGGTAGGGCGCGGTTATTGATCGCCGCGCTTTGCCTTGCGGGCCTTCCACCACCGGCGCAGGAGCCAGAATGCGCCCGCGCCCAAAAGGACGAAGGGGAAGAAGAAGGCCACGCCGTGGATCACCCAGGCCACGGCCCAGACCATGTTGCGCACGATGCTGTTCACCGCGTCGCTGAGCGGTGCGAAGGTGCCCGAGGAGGCGGCGACGGCTTCGCTTTCGTAGGTCAGGGTCAGGTGGACGGTCGCCACGCGCTTTTTCATGACGTTCAGGGATGAGCGGGCGGCGTCGATGTCGCCCTGGACCTGGGCCAGCTGGGTTTCGGCCTCGACCAGGTCGGCGATCTTGCCGGGGCGCGAGCGGACGATTTCGGCCAGGCGGTCGCGCAGGGCTTCCTTGTTCTTCAGGCGCGCTTCGGTATCGACGATCTGGAGGCTCAGGTCCTCGCTTTCGACGCTGTGGCGGGCGATGCGGCCATTGGCCTTCTTGATGTCGGCGTCGAGGCGCGATTGCCAGGTCTTGAGCCAGGCGGGCGTGACGCGCAGTTCGAGCGTGCGCGAGAGGCTTGAGGCGTCCTTGTCGGTGCTGCCGCGTGCCGAGATCATCTGGCAGGTTGCGGGACCGGCGGCATCGCAGGCCTTTTGGTGGGCGGCCACCAGCGGTTCAAGCTTCGCGGCGGGCAGGACGAAGCTGTATTCGTAAGTGTAGGCCAACTGAGGGACCGCGACGGCGATGGCTGTGTTGGCGGGTGCGCCGGCGTCGGCGGGCGCTGCCTGGGGGAGTGCCATCTCCAGGCTTTGCGGCGCCGCGTCGGCGTAGTCGGCGTGTTCGTTTAAGCCGTGTTGCTGATTGCAAGCGGCAAGTGAGACCGACAGGAACAGGACCGCGCTTAAGCTTCTGAGACCGGACATGGCAACTCCCCTGTTTTGGCCGAGTATGCCTCTGGGGGTGTTGTGTTTGCAAGGCTGGACAGCGTTCGCATGTGCACATTGGCAAATGTGGCGGAATTGTGTACACTTGTGCAACCTGGGGAGGTTAGGGCGATGATCACGCTGATCTTGGACCGAGTACTTGTGGCTGGCGGTATTGCCAGCCTGATGGTCGCTGCTGTGTCCGGCCGGCTTGTTGACGCGTTTCCGCAGCTTGGCGCCGTCGATATCGCGTTCTACGGCTATGCCGCCTGCGTGGCCTTTCTGGGGCTGAGCCTGGTTCTGAACGCGCTTTATCCCATCATCCGGCGGCGGCTGATTTCGGGTACCGCCTGGACGGCCATCGGCCTGAGCGTCGCCTGCACGCTCGTCCTCTACTGGTACGGCGACCAGGGCGATGAGCTGTTTGGACTGGACATGATCTATGTGCTGGTGACCTGCGCCATTCTCAACAGCCTGGCGCTGCTCCTGCTGGTGCTGGAGCCGGTCAGGCTTAAGCCGCTGCGCCGCCAGCCGCGGGCGTGGCGCATGCCGCCGCAGATTTGAGGGCGGGCGCGGACATGTCGGCGCTGCACGACCGCGAACCGGCGATCCTGCACCCGGACGAATGGGGGCCGTACCTGGCCGTACCTGGCCGGACGGCTGGACCGCGATCTGACGGAGCCGGTGGAGGCAGGGACGCTGCGGCTCAGCAAGGAGGACGGTTTTGATGACGAAATCCCCGACCCTGTGCCGACCAGCAGACGACCCCCGACAACGCCGGAGAACTGACAAAGGAGCGGCTATTGCTCTCCGGACACTTCGAGGAAGAGACGGACGAGGTCAGTATTGATGTAGTAGTTGTTGCGTCCCGCCTGGTGCTTTTCTACAAAGCCGTGTGCGGCCAGCGTATCGAGGTATTTCGCCGCCGTCTGGCGCGTGATTTCGAGGTCGTTCTGAACGTGCTCGATGCGTGTATACGGATGCCGGAACATGTTGTTGAGCAAGTCCTGGCTGTAGAGCTTGGGGAGTTCTTCGCGCATGCGGCGTTTGACGGCGGCCATCTGGCTGCCGATGCCTTCGACCAGGCGGATGGTCGTCGCCGACGTGGCGGTCACGGCCTCAAGCATGAAGACGACCCAGTCTTCCCAGGCGCCGGTATCGCGCACGGCCTGGAGCAGACGGTAATAGTCGGCCTTATGGCGAGTAATGTGGCGCGACAGGTAAAGGATCGGGATCTCCAGCAGGCCTGTCCGGGTCAGGTACAGGACATTGAGAATGCGCCCGATCCGGCCATTGCCATCAGGGAACGGGTGGATGCTTTCGAACTGATGATGGATCAGCGCCATTTTGATCAAGGGATCGAGCGATGACACTGCGTCGTCATTCACGAAGCGCTCAAGGGCCGTCATATGATCGGCGATTTCCCGCGCGTCCTGCGGCGGGACAAAGACGGTTTCGCCCGTCGTCTCGTTTTTCAGGGCAGTGCCGGGTGTGGTGCGGAAGGCATCGCTGCGACCTTTGAGAAGCCGGAACATGTCGATCAGGGTGGAGTTTGGAATCAGGTCGGTTTCCGTCAGCTTGCGCAAGCCGAGCCGTATGGCGTCACGATAAAGCGCGACCTCCTTGGCGGCGGGTGATTGCGGATCGTCGGGGAAGAGGTCGGCCTGGAAAAGTTCGTCCTGCGTGGTGACGATGTTTTCGACTTCGGAAGAGGCCTTGGCTTCCTGAAGCGCCAGGGTGTCGATCAGGATGCCCTGGTTGGGGATAGTCCGGGCGTGGCCTTTGAGGTCCGCCAGCGCCCGGCTGGCCGTGGTCAGGGCCTTGTAGACGCGGATGGTCTCCAATTCGACTGGCGGGGGCAGGGCAGGAATGGCGTAGGTTGGTTTTAACATGTGCCGGACGATATGTTCGCGAAATGCGAATTTTTTAACATGAGACGCAGCATGTGTCAGCGAAAACATGTTTTTCGAACATGTGACAGGCGAGAGGGGTGCAGGCACACTGTGCAATTGACCCTGCCACCGATAGCCCGGTTGAGAAGAGATCGGTGACACGCCGGCCTACCGGACGCCGTGGCGGCGCAAGTCGTTCTGCTTGATGCCGGCGGCCTATTTCTGGGAATGGTCCGGGCCGCATCCGACCGACAAGCGCAAGAAGCAACGCTGGCGGATCGGGCGGGCGGATAATCACCAGATGATGTTCGCCGGGCTTTACGACACGGCGACGACGGCCGATGGCGTGGTGACGAGCTGCACCATGCTGACGCACGCCGCGGGCGCGGACATGTCGGCGCTGCACGACCGCGAACCGGCGATCCTGCACCCGGACGAATGGGGGCCGTACCTGGCCGTACCTGGCCGGACGGCTGGACCGCGATCTGACGGAGCCGGTGGAGGCAGGGACGCTGCGGCTCAGCAAGGAGGACGGTTTTGATGACGAAATCCCCGACCCTGTGCCGACCAGCAGACGACCCCCGACAACGCCGGAGAACTGACAAAGGAGCGGCTATTGCTCTCCGGACACTTCGAGGAAGAGACGGACGAGGTCAGTATTGATGTAGTAGTTGTTGCGTCCCGCCTGGTGCTTTTCTACAAAGCCGTGTGCGGCCAGCGTATCGAGGTATTTCGCCGCCGTCTGGCGCGTGATTTCGAGGTCGTTCTGAACGTGCTCGATGCGTGTATACGGATGCCGGAACATGTTGTTGAGCAAGTCCTGGCTGTAGAGCTTGGGGAGTTCTTCGCGCATGCGGCGTTTGACGGCGGCCATCTGGCTGCCGATGCCTTCGACCAGGCGGATGGTCGTCGCCGACGTGGCGGTCACGGCCTCAAGCATGAAGACGACCCAGTCTTCCCAGGCGCCGGTATCGCGCACGGCCTGGAGCAGACGGTAATAGTCGGCCTTATGGCGAGTAATGTGGCGCGACAGGTAAAGGATCGGGATCTCCAGCAGGCCTGTCCGGGTCAGGTACAGGACATTGAGAATGCGCCCGATCCGGCCATTGCCATCAGGGAACGGGTGGATGCTTTCGAACTGATGATGGATCAGCGCCATTTTGATCAAGGGATCGAGCGATGACACTGCGTCGTCATTCACGAAGCGCTCAAGGGCCGTCATATGATCGGCGATTTCCCGCGCGTCCTGCGGCGGGACAAAGACGGTTTCGCCCGTCGTCTCGTTTTTCAGGGCAGTGCCGGGTGTGGTGCGGAAGGCATCGCTGCGACCTTTGAGAAGCCGGAACATGTCGATCAGGGTGGAGTTTGGAATCAGGTCGGTTTCCGTCAGCTTGCGCAAGCCGAGCCGTATGGCGTCACGATAAAGCGCGACCTCCTTGGCGGCGGGTGATTGCGGATCGTCGGGGAAGAGGTCGGCCTGGAAAAGTTCGTCCTGCGTGGTGACGATGTTTTCGACTTCGGAAGAGGCCTTGGCTTCCTGAAGCGCCAGGGTGTCGATCAGGATGCCCTGGTTGGGGATAGTCCGGGCGTGGCCTTTGAGGTCCGCCAGCGCCCGGCTGGCCGTGGTCAGGGCCTTGTAGACGCGGATGGTCTCCAATTCGACTGGCGGGGGCAGGGCAGGAATGGCGTAGGTTGGTTTTAACATGTGCCGGACGATATGTTCGCGAAATGCGAATTTTTTAACATGAGACGCAGCATGTGTCAGCGAAAACATGTTTTTCGAACATGTGACAGGCGAGAGGGGTGCAGGCACACTGTGCAATTGACCCTGCCACCGATAGCCCGGTTGAGAAGAGATCGGTGACACGCCGGCCTACCGGACGCCGTGGCGGCGCAAGTCGTTCTGCTTGATGCCGGCGGCCTATTTCTGGGAATGGTCCGGGCCGCATCCGACCGACAAGCGCGATCTTCCGTTGCCGGGGCAGGTTCAACTTGCGCGTTCTTGACCATCACCTACAAAAAGAACAAAAAGGGAACATAATAATGGAGGGTTAGATGAACGCGTTTGAAGCCGCGCTGCGGTTGTTCAAGGCTGGCCATATGTCGATTATTGACGTGAAGGCCCAGCTGCTCAAGGAATTCACCGGGCCGCGAAGCCAGCACGACGCCATGCTGCTGGCGGACTTTGTCGAAGAGGTCGCATTCAATGTCCGCAGCGGGCGTGTGTCGGTGCCGGACGCCGTCAATGACCTGGTCGATGTGTGGGCGGCGGAATGCGGGCTGCAATCGCTGCCGCACACCTTGCATTGACCGGGGGGTGTCATGGGCAAGGCACGCTGGAACCCTCTGCCGGAGCCGGAGGACTTTATTGCCGATGGCTTTCGCTGTGGGCTGGAAGACGACACGACCATGTATACGGCCAAGAAGGTTGCGCCGGGTGTGTTCCGGATCGGCGCTTATTTGTATTCAGGCCGGTTGAAGCCGCTCACCAAGGGGGCGCCAAAGGTCGATACGTATTGGGATTGCGAGACGTCGAATTCGGGAAGCCTGAAGGCGTGGAATGCCCGCAACGAAGGCATCTTGTTCGCGCGGTCGTTCACGCCGTTTTTCGGGGCGAAAGTCCAGGGCGGCGATCCGCAACTGAAGTTCCTCAATCGCGACGGCTATCTGCGCGTTACGTGCCGCAAGTGCCAGAGATCGCGGCTGGACGGTATCGGTTATCTCAGCCGGCAGGGGCGGCTGGGCGACCGGACGCTGAGCGAATTTGCCGCCGTGGCGCGGTGCGGACGGTGGGATTGCAATGGCGAGCAGACGGTGACGGTCGAAGGCCTGCTTGCCAGTTCGGCGGATCGTGGCAATATCTG
>CAMLPZ010000132.1 GCA_946482045.1 uncultured Asticcacaulis sp. | reverse complement strand
TCGATCGAGCATCCGTGGTTTATCGAAAGCCGGTCGTCGCGCGACAATCCGAAGCGCGACTGGTACATCTGGCGCGATCCGGGGCCCGACGGCGGGCCGCCGAATAACTGGACCAGCGACATGGGCGGGCTGGCCTGGGAACTGGATGACAGGACCGGGCAATACTACCTGCGCACCTTCCTGAAGGAGCAGGCCGATCTCAACTGGCGCAACCCTGAGGTTCGCCAGGCCATGACCGACGTGCTGCGCTTCTGGTTCGACCGGGGCGTCGATGGCTTCCGCATCGACGTCATGTGGCATTGCATCAAGGCCGAGGGCCTGCCCGACAACCCGCTCAATCCCGATTTCCGCCCCGAAATGGGGGAGAAGTTCCGGGTATTGCAGCACCATTCGGCCAACCAGCCCGAAGTTCATCAGGTCGCCCACAGCTTTCGCCAGATCGCCGATGCGTATGGCGAACGCCTGCTGGTCGGCGAGATATGCCTGCCGGTTGAGCAACTGGTGAGATATTACGGCGACCCCGATACGCCGGGCGTCCATCTGCCCTTCAATTTCCAGCTGCTCGACGCGCCATGGAACGCCCAGGCACTAGCCAAGATCATTGCCGACTACGAAGCCGCCATGCCCCCCGGCGGCTGGCCCAATTGGGTGATCGGCAGCCACGACGCGCCGCGCATCGCCGGCCGCCTGGGCGAGGCGCAGGCGCGCGTGGCCGCCATGCTGCTCCTGACGCTGCGCGGGACACCTACGCTTTACCAGGGCGACGAGCTGGGTATCGGCAAGGTCACCATCCCGCCCGATCGTATCCGCGATCCGCAAGACCTTCGCCAGCCGGGACTTGGGCTAGGCCGGGACGGATCGCGCACGCCCATGCCGTGGGATGACGGCCCGAATGCGGGGTTCAGCACCGCCGAACCGTGGCTGCCGCTCAATGACGACTGGCAGGCACGCAATGTCGCGGCGCAGGACAGCGACCCGTCCTCCATGCTGAACTTCTACCGTCGCCTGCTGCGCCTGCGTCGCGAATACCCCGCGCTGAACTGCGGCGACTTCGCGCTTCAGCCGGGAGATCACGACGTGCTGACCTATGAACGCCGCGAAGATGGCCAGCGTCTTCTGGTCGCGCTCAATCTGACGGCCCAGCCGCGCAAGCTGATTGTGCCGGCGGATGCAACTGTGGCCGAGCGGCTGCTGTCGACGTTGACGTCCATCGGTGGCGAAGGCGTTCTGAGCCCCAACGAAGGCGTCGTCCTGCGCCTGGAGAGTAAGTAAGATGCGCATTGCCATGATCGCCCCCATCGCCTGGCGTACGCCGCCGCGCCACTACGGTCCCTGGGAACTGGTCACCAGCCTGCTGACCGAGGCGCTGGTGGCGCGCGGCATCGATGTCACCCTGTTCGCGACGCAAGACAGCCTGACCTCGGCGCGCCTGGACGGCGTCGTGCCGGCGCCTTACAGCGAAGACCCGTCGATCGACGCCAAGGTTTGGGAATTCCGCCACCTCAGCCACGTGTTCGCCCAGGCCGACCGCTTCGACATCATCCATAACCAGGCCGATTTCCCGGCGCATGCCTTTTCCGGGCTGGTCGATACGCCTATGGTCACGACGATCCACGGCTTTTCGTCAGACCGCATCCTGCCGATGTACAAGCCGTTCGAAGACCGCATTCATTATGTGGCGATCAGCGACGCCGACCGGCATCCCGATCTCAAATATGCCGCCACCATTCACCATGGCATCGTGCCACAGGACTTTCCGTTCGATCCGGCGGGCAGCCAGGATTTGCTTTATTTCGGCCGCATCCACCCCGACAAGGGCACGGCCGAAGCCATTCGGGTTGCCACAGCCGTTGGCCGCCGATTGCATATCTATGGCATCGTCCAGGACCAGGGCTACTTCGAACACGACGTCCGGCCCCATATCGACGGCGACCGGGTCATCTATCACGGCGCTGTTGGTGGTCCCGCGCGGCAGAAGGCCCTGGGCCAAGCCTATGCCCTGCTGCACCTGATCAATTTCAACGAGCCGTTCGGGCTTTCGGTCATCGAAGCCATGGCCTGCGGCACGCCGGTCATCGCCGTGCGGCGCGGCTCAATGCCCGAGATCATCGATCACGGCCGCACGGGTTTTCTGGTTGGCGGCACCGATGACGCCATTGCCGCCGTCGGCCGGATCGGGACGCTCAGTCGCCGCGAAACATCCGATGCGGTCAGGCGCCGGTTCTGCGTCGATCGCATGGCGCAGGACTATATCGACCTGTACCGGCGTATCCTCGCGAAAAAGGCTCCGGCGGAAGCCGGAGCCCTGGTCTATGTTTCGCGGCCGATGGGAAGCATCCTGCCAGGCCATGATTGGGATGGCGCGCATCCCGTTCAAGCCCCGGCATGACGTCATACCTTGTCGTAACGTTGTCCCGTGACGACCGTGGTCAGGCCCGACAGGATGCGGAACAGGGCGCCCAGCGCGCTGAGGATAATGGCGAAGGTAAAGATCGCCGGCAGGTGGATGGGCAGACCAATCACGTCGCGGACCCGGTCGCCGAACTCGGCCGGCGAGGCGAGGCTGACGATCGGCGCAAGGGGTGACAGGTACCAGACCCAGGCGTCGAAGGCGAGCTTGGCAGCGCCCATCGCGATCCCGGCCATACCCTGCAAGCGGATTGCGCCCGGCATGGCCAGGGTCAGGCCGGCAAAGGCCATGGCGGCGGCCAGATAGGCGATGACGGGCACGAACAGCATGTCCTTCAGCGCCGGCCAGTCGATATCGGCCAGGCCGCCGAAATAGAGGACGGGCACGGACGCGGGATCGATGGCGGTAAAGCCAAAGCGGATTACACCCGTCCACCACAGGAGCACGAAGGCCGAGCCGACAATGGTGCCAATGGCTTCGCTGGCGGCCGAGCGGCGCTGGTGCCATTCCCGGGCAGGGGCGGGCGCGTCCTTGACGTAGGCGGTTGACGGGGAGGTGGCGGGATAGCCGCCGGATTTGAACCAGTCGCTCATGTCATTCCATTCCCATGCTGTGAAGTCGATAAATCCCAGGTCGCGGACGCGCCAGTTGGTCAGGTAGTCGATCTTGACGGTCTTGCGTTCGACAAGCCACGCCGCCACCGTCGCAAAGCCGATCAGCGTCATGATGCCGGTCACGCCGGTGCCGATGGCGGCACCGAAGGCCTGCGCCACATCGCCGCCGCCGATGACACGGCCGATAAAGACCAGCACGCAGATGACCAACTGGATCAGGATGGCCAGCCGGACGGCGAAGCTCCAGAACGGATAGAGGGCAGGGCCCACCGCATATTGCGGCTCGTCGCGATAGCGAGCCGCCACGACGATGGGGTGGCCGATGTCCCGCAGCAATTGCTCGGTCTCGTCGGGTGTCAGTGTGCGGCCAAGCTCATCTTCCTTCGCCTCGATGCGCGTCAGGATCTCGTCGCGCAGTTCCGCGATGATGTCGTCGCGCTTGGCGGCAGGCAGAAGGCGCGACACGGCGCGCAAATAGTCTTCGATCATGTCCATGTTCAGCTCCCCGTCTCCATTATGCGTTCCAGCGACGCGTTGATCATTCGCCATTCCTGGACGAGACGGCGCAGCATCTCCTCGCCGGCGGCCGACAGGACGTAGAAGCGCTTCTTGCGCTTGTCCTCCTCGCGCCACTCGCTGTTGAGCAAGCCCTTGGATTCCAGGCGGCGCAGCAGCGGGTAGAGGGTGCTTTCCTCCATCTCCAGCCCGTCGTCCGCCAGGGCCTGGCGCAGGGTGTAGCCGTAGCGTTCGACGCGCAACCGCGCCAGCACGGCCAAACCCAGCGACCCGCGCCGCAGCTCCTGCCTCAGGCTTTCGTAAAGATCGTCTTCGTCGCTCATATGCCTCGTCTCGTACACTGTATGATGCATACTGTGTGACGTACAGTGTATGAGAAGAAGTGTCGAGAGTCAAGGGGCTTGGGTCTGGCTTGGCTTAGCTTAGGGCTAGGGCGCCGGCGAAGGTGCCCAGTAGATCGGGTCGACCTTATGCGCTTTGGAGGCCACATAGGGCCTTGCAACGACACCTGAGGGCAGGGTGGGAGCATAATCGGGCTTGTTCACATCAAGTCTCACCGCCTTGATGAGGGGCTTAAGCGCCGGCGGCATCGGATTGGCTTGCTTCAGGTCCGGATGTCCGCAGCCGTTTTCGCGGGTCTTGCCGAACTGGTAGGACAGCACGACGCAGTTCCCCGAGTGCATGCCGCCCGCTCCGGCCAAGGCCGTCCAGTGATATTGCGGGTTATCCAGTTGCCACAGTGCCCACGCTGCCGTGAGCGGATTGATCATATAGGTGATTGCCGGAGCTTTTGTATCGGCGTGCTGGTAGACAACGGTGCCATCGCCGAACAGGTCGTATTGAAAGGCGTCACAAACCAGCATTTCGGAATGACACGGTGTCTGGATCAATACAGCGTGGGCGTTACGATAGGTGTTGAATTCAACCACCGTCCAGCCACTCAAGGCCGCACCCAGCACGAGATTAAGACCGATCGAAGCGGTCAGCCAGGATGTGCGCTTCATATGTTCCCCCGAGAGTTTCGCCACCCTATCACAAAAAACCGGACCGCATAGTTTCGAAGCAGCGCCGGCTAGCTATGAACTTCCCTATTGTTTCTTACGCCGGTGTCGGGAAAACCTCGCGCCCTGATTCCTTTGGGAGGTAGTCCGGTCATGGATTCGGATCGCCGGCAAAAACTCGACACCCTGCGCCACATCAAAATGGCCAGGTCCGCCCACGGCTTCGTGCGCGGCAGCACGCGGCTGTTTTATAACTGGATCGCCGCGCGTCCGGCCGGCGCGATTCCGGAAGGCCCGGCCATCTGGATCTGCGGCGACTGTCACTCCGGCAATCTCGGGCCCCTGGCCAATGCCAGGGGCGATGTCGACATCCAGATCTGCGACCTTGACGAGGCGGTGATCGGCAACCCCGCCTTCGACCTTCTGCGCCTCAGCCTGTCGCTGGCCAGCGCCGCGCGCAGCACGGACTTTCCCGGCGCCGTCACCGCCCGCATTATCGAACGCGTCATCGACGGCTATGAGATCGCGCTCGAACACGACCGGCCCACCGAAATGACGCCGCCGGACGCGGTCAGGCAGGCACTGAAAAGCGCCATCGGCCAGAAATGGGAACACCTGGCCGAGGAGCGGCTGGACGACAACCATAACGAATTGCCGCGCGGGAAGAAGTTCTGGGACATATCGGCGGAAGAGCAAGCCGGCCTGCGCCGGTTGCTTAAGACGTCGGAAGTGGAAGCCATCGTCACCAGCCTTCGGCCGCGCGATGACGCCAGGATCGACATTGTCGACCTGGCCTTCTGGGTCAAGGGCACCAATTCGCTCGGCAAGGCGCGCTATGCGGCGCTGCTCAGTATCGGCGAAGACGATCCCTCCCTGTGCCTGCTGGACATCAAGGCGGCAGGCGCGCCCGATACGATCGCGGCGCCCAATGCCGCCATGCCTGCGCATCCCGGCCAGCGTGTCGTCGACGGCGCCCGCCACCTGTCGCCAAACCTGGGTGAACGCATGGTCGCCGGAGACCTGAACGGCTGTCCGGTCTTTGTCCGCGAACTGCGGCCGCAGGACCTCAAGCTCGACATGGCCCACACCAAGGCGGCGGACGCGGTGCACGCCGCCTATTATCTTGGCCACGTCGTCGGCCGCGCCCATGCCCGCCAGATGCACGGCGGCGACCGCGAACACTGGCTGGCCGCGTTGGGCAAGGCGCGCCCGGCCGACCTCGATGCGCCCTCATGGCTATGGCAATCGACGGTCGAACTGCTGGGCCTGCATGAGGTCGCCTATCTCGAACACTGCCGCCGCTTCGCGCTGGAAGACTGAAGATCAGGCCTTTTCTGTATAGGCGGCTTCGATCATGGTCCCTGACAACAGCGCGTAGGCCTTGACCCAGGCGGCGCGCGTCGCCTCGTCGAAAGCTGCGCCGAGGCCGGCTTCCAAGGTTTCAATCAACGCCTTACCGACCGTGGCATAGTGGCTGCGTTCGACGCCATAGGCGACGTGTTTGATCCCTAGGTCCCGCGCGACCGGCAGGATCTTTTCCGGTGAATTCAAGCCGCCGACGACAAAGGCCAGCGCCGTCATCAGCTTGCGGCCCTGGCTTTTCATATCGTGTTTGAAGAGTGGCCACAGTGCCGGATCGATGGCGAACAGCCGGGCGTAGAACAGCTCGGCGGCGGCGTCGCCAAGCGCTGTGACCTGGCGGAAGCTGGATTGAACGCGGTTAATATCGGTCGGTGTCATGGTCTGTGTCCCTGGGTGGCGATGGGGCCAAATTGGCGCGTGCGTGTCACAGTCGGATGTCGGCGGGACAGGAGAATTGTTACAATTGTGTCAGCGCGAGCCCGCCATATTTTCTTCACAATGCGGGACCAGGCTCGCATAACGGGTGCAACCGACGCCCGCGAGGGAGGGCTTGTTTCATGCGCAGTCTGCTGTTCGCCGGCGTCGCCGCGACCGTTTTCGTTACATCCATGCCGGCGGGATATGCGGTCGCCGCCGTGCCGGACGAGACATCACCGGTCCTGTGCAGCACATCCGCGCCGGATACGGACAGTCAAACGGGCAACCAGGTTGTTGTGACAGGCGTGCGCACCGCTCAGCAATCAGCGAAGTCCAACAAGCGCACGCATGTCCAAAGCCCTCCACCGCCCAATGTCCAGCCGCGCGTGACGCCGCCGTCGAATGCTGCGCCCCCGCCACCGGCTCCGGTGCAGCCGATGAACGGCGTCGTCGCCCACGAGGTCGGCAAGTTTCCGGACAAGCCGGTTGCTGAAGCGCTGTCGCGCGTTCCGGGCGTTACGGTGAACCGCTTCGCGCCGCCGGCCGTGGAACCCGACCGCGAACGCTATGACGGCAAGGAAGTTTCAGGCGTCATGCGTGTGGCGGAGACGCCGGTCTCGACCTTCGCCGTCGATGTCGATACCGCCGCCTATGCCAATGTCCGCCGGATGCTCAAGGATGGTCGGAAGCCGCCGGAAGCCGCCGTTCGCACGGAAGAACTGGTCAACTACTTCCGCTACGACTATCCGCTGCCGCAGGACAAGACGAAGCCATTCTCGATCACCACCGATGTGTCGGCGACGCCCTGGAACGCGCAGTCGCGGCTGTTGCGCATCGGCCTGCGCGCCTATGACGTGCCGAACGCGAGCCGCCCGCCGGCCAATCTGGTCTTCCTGGTCGACGTGTCGGGCTCGATGAGTTCGCCGGATAAGCTGCCCCTGGTCAAGCAGGCGCTGGGCATGGTGGCCGACAACCTGCGGCCGGATGACCGCGTCTCGATCGTCGTCTACGCCGGACAGGCCGGCCTGGTACTCAAGCCGACCTCGGACGGCCGTTTTGTCAAGCAGGCGATGGAATGCCTGACGGCCGGCGGCTCGACGGCGGGCGGGCAGGGGATTGCGCTCGCCTATGCCACCGCCAAGGCCAGCTTCATAAAGAATGGCATCAACCGCGTCATCCTGGCGACCGACGGCGACTTTAATGTCGGCGCGACGCGTGACGAGCCCTTGGTTGAGCTGGTAAAAAAGGAGATGGAAGGCGGCATCACACTGACGGCGCTGGGCTTCGGCACCGGCAATTACAACGACTCGATGATGGAAAAGATCGCTGACAGCGGCAACGGCAACTACGCCTATATCGACTCGGCGCTGGAGGCGCGCAAGGTGCTGGACGAGGAGCTTCAGTCGACGCTCTACACGGTCGCCAAGGACGTCAAGATCCAGGTTGAGTTCAATCCGGCTCAGGTGTCTCAATACCGGCTGATCGGCTATGAGAACCGCGCCTTGGCGGAAGAGGACTTCAACAACGACAAGGTCGATGCCGGCGATATCGGCGCCGGCCACCAGGTGACGGCGCTCTATGAGATCATTCCCGCCGGAGCCGAAGGCTGGATGCCCGAACGCCGCTTCGCAGGCAACCAGATGACCGTGAAGGACCCGCACGGTGACGAGATGGTCTATCTCAAGCTGCGCTATAAGCTGCCGGAAGAGGACCAGTCGCGGCTGATCGAACAGTCGCTGCCGGCGTCCTTGCTGGCGAGTGCGACGGCGCCCAAGGGTGACATGGCGTTCGTGGCCTCGGTGGCCGCCTATGGCCAGCTGCTGCGCGGTGATACCAACATGGGGGATTTCACGCTTAAGGACGCGCGGGCCCTGGCAGGCGAGCAGAGCGGCTATGTCCGTTCGGAGTTCGTTGAGCTGACGAAACTGGCTGAAAGCGCGGACGTGGCGCGGTAGATCTTAATTCATACCTCCCCGCTCGCGGGGAGGTATGAAGTTAGGCGCGTATAGCCGGATTACGGCGCAACTGCTCCACGGCGAAATCGACAAAGGCGCGGACCTTGGCGGCGGCGCGGCGGCCTTCGGTGTGGATGACGTGGACGGGCAGGGGCGGTTCCTGGAAACCGGGCAGGATAATCTTTAGCCGGCCCTCGGCGACGTCCGGCGCCACCTGGTAGGACAGCCTGCGTGTAATGCCGAAGCCATCAACCGCCGCCAGCACCGTGGCGCGCGTCGTATTGCACGTCATGGCGGGCCTGAGCGTCACCGGCGCCTGTCCGCCGAACTTCCATTCCACCGGCATGGAACTGCCGGTCGAAACCAGCAGGCGGTGATGAATGAGGTCCTCAGGCGTCAGCGGTTCGCCACGGGATTCGAGATAGGACGGCGCGGCGCAGATGACGCGCGTGACCTCGCCGACGCGGATGGCCGACTGGCTCGAGTCCGGCAATTCGCCGATGCGGATGGCGACATCGAGCCCTTCGTCGACCAGGTTGGTGACGCGATCGACAAAGACAGTGCGTGCTGTGACACGCGGGTGCAGGTCGAGAAACGCCGTCACCACCGGCAGGACGTACATCTCGCCGAACAGTACCGGCGCGGTGACGCTGAGTTCGCCCTGGGGCAGGCTGTAGGACCCGGCGGCGGCCGCTTCGGCCTCGGCCAGTTCGGCCAGGATGCGCTTGCAGTCCTCGTAATAGCGCCGCCCGGCCTCGGTCAGCACCACCGACCGCGTCGTGCGTGTGAAGAGCCGCGTGCCCACGACGGTTTCGAGCGCGGCCACGGCGCGCGTCGCGGCAGGGGCGCTGAGGTGCAGGCGCGTTGCGGCCCGCGAAAAGCTGCCCGTTTCGGTGACGGTGGTGAATACCTGCATGGCGTGGAAGCGGTCCATAAGGCGTCATAACATTATTGCAATCTGCGCAATAGTCCTTTGCGTCCGTCACCTGTTCCGTCACGACCTTGTCCGCGTCATAACGAAAGGAGGATTCCCCCTTCCGTCATTTGCTGCGCAAATGCCACCTTCCCCGTGAACGGGGAAGGAAAACGTAAGAGGCACTTATCCAACTCCTTCCCCGTTTACGGGGAAGGTGGCAGCGAGCCTCGGCGAAGCTGACGGAAGGGGGAAACCTTGCGCTGCGACATTGCGCGCGAATATAAAGCGGAGACCCACGATGAAGCTCTACGATTTTGCCCTTTCGGGCCATTGCCACCGGGTAAGATTATTCCTGTCGCTGATAGGCGAGCCGGCCGAAATGGTCGCGGTCGATCTCAAGGGCGGCGCGCACAAGGCGCCGGACTTCATCGCCATGAACCGCTTTGGCCAGGTGCCGGTGCTGGAGGACGGCGACGTCACGGTCGCCGACTCCAACGCCATCCTGGTCTACCTGGCGACCAAATTCCAAAGACACGACTGGCTGCCGCAGGGCGCGGCCGAGGCGGCGCGCGTCCAGCGCTGGCTGTCGGTCGCGGCCGGCCAGATCGCCTATGGTCCGGCGGCGGCGCGGCTGATCACGGTCTTCGGCGCCGGTCTCGATCCGGAAAGCACCATCGCCCGCGCCCACGCCGTGCTCGGCGTCATCGACAATGAACTGGAGGGCGAGGACTGGATCGCGGCGGATCGGCCGACCATCGCCGATGTCGCGCTCTATAGTTATATCAGCGCTGCGCCGGAAGGGAATGTCGACCTCAGCCCTTACGCCAATATTGGCGCCTGGCTCAGCCGCATCGAGGCCTTGCCGGGCTTTGTACCGTTTCCCAAGACCGCAGCGGGACTGGTAGCGGCATGAGTGGCCCCTTCCATGACGGCGAGGTGCGCATGCAGGACAGCGCGGGCGTCATGGAAAAGACGCGCGCCTTCAATGCGGTGGTCATCCGCGACTACATGCCCGATCAGCACCGCGACTTCTATCCGTTGCTGCCCTTCGTCGTCATCGGCGCGGTCGATGACGAGGGGCGGCCATGGGCGACCCTGCGCGCCGGACCGCCGGGCTTTATGTGGTCGCCCGACCCCCGCGCCTTGAGTGTCCGCCTGGCGCCCGACGCCGACGATCCGGCGGATGAGGGCCTGCACGAGGGACGGGCGATCGGGCTTCTGGGGATCGAGCTGCATACGCGCCGGCGCAACCGGCTGAACGGGACGGTGCATAAGACACCGTCGGGTTTCGTCGTCGCCGTCGAGCACGCCTTCGGCAATTGCCCGAAATATATCCAGATACGCTACGCCCGGCCGCGCCCTGACGCCATCAAGGGCGCGCCGGAGATCACCGACGGCCTGACGGAACGCGCGCGGGCCATCATCTCCGCCGCTGACACCTTTTTTGTCGCCTCCTACGCCGACACGCCCGGCGGACGGCAGGTCGACGTCTCGCACCGGGGAGGGCGGCCGGGCTTTGTCCGCATCGGTGATGACGGCTGGCTGACCCTGCCGGATTTTTCCGGCAACCGCATGTTCAACACGCTCGGCAATTTCGCGGTCAACCCAAAGGCGGGCCTGGTCTTTTTCGACGACGCCACCGGCGACCTCGTGCAGATGACCGGCCGTGTGGAACTGGACCTGTCGGCTGACGCGCATGTTTTCGACGGCGCTGAACGCTTTTGGCGCTTCCTGCCGGAGCGTGTGATTGTGCGCCCCGGCGCGCTGCCCATCCATCTCGAAGCCGATCCGGACGGCTTATCCCCTAATAACCTCAGAACCGGAACCTGGAGCTGATCTCAAATGTCACGACCGCCTTTGCCGCCCTTCGATTTCGAAACCGCCACCCAAAAGGTCCGCCTGGCCGAAGACGCCTGGAACAGCCGCGATCCCGCCCGGGTTGCCCTGGCCTATACGCCGGACAGCCAGTGGCGTAATCGCGCCGAATTCCTGAGCGG
>CAMLPZ010000131.1 GCA_946482045.1 uncultured Asticcacaulis sp. | reverse complement strand
GGCCGCGATCAGGTTTTCCGGGATGCCGCACAGGCCGAAGCCGCCGGACATGACGGTCATGCCGTCAAACGTCAGGCCTTCGAGCGCAGTCCTGACGTCGGGCCATACTTTGGAAATGGGTTTGAAATCGGTGTCGGGCATATCGGTCTCCAATGCACGATTTCAGGCACCTAAGCTGAAAGCGGCACGCCTGTCACGCGATAATTGCTGCGTTGCAAACGGTTATTGCAGCAGGGGTTTCAAGGGCGCGTCGGGATCGGCAAGGACACCCGCATCCAGACCCGTCTTTCCCTTCGAAATCAGCAGCTTGGCGGCCATGAAATCGGCCGGGCGTGTGACGCATTCGGCTGAGCGCAGGCGGCCGTCGCCATCGAGGTGGAAGACGCTGAAAGCGCCCGAGGCAGGATCGCCACGAAGGGTCGGCGTCGTGCCTGGTATGGCCAGGCCGGCGATCTGGAGCTTGTGATCATATTGATCCGACCAGAACCATGGCGTCTCTATCACGGGGGGCTTGAAGCCGGTGATGGCGGCGGCCGCCTGCTTGGCCTGTTCGAGCGCGTTGGGCACGCTTTCGAGGCGAAACCTGCCCTCATAAAAGGGGAGGGTGCGCGAGGTCACGTCACCTATGGCGAAGATGGCGGGATCAGAGGTTCGCGCCTGTTCGTCGACGATAATGCCATTGCCGGTCTCAAGCCCGGCCGCGACCGCCAGATCATCGGCGGGAAGCGCGCCGATGCCGACAAGCAGCAGGTCGAATTCGTGTTGCGTACCGTCCGCGAGATGGACGACCTTTCTATCGCCCTCGCCGAGGCTCAGTTCGCTGACATGGGCGCCGGTGATGAGCTTCACGCCGTGCGCGGTGTGGGTCGTGGTGAAGAAGCTGGACAGGGCCTCGGACGCGACACGCGCCAGGATGCGGGCTTCGCGCTCAAAGACCGTTACCTCGCAACCGAGGTAACGGGCGGAGGCAGCGACTTCGAGACCAACATAGCCGGCGCCGATCAGGCCAATGCGACGGCCGGGCGCCAGCACCGCCTTGAGACGCTCGGCGTCGTCGAGCGTCCGCAGGAGGTGGTGCGGCACAAGTTCGACGCCCTTGGCCGGGAAGGGCCGCGCCTTGGAGCCGGTGGCAATGATCAGATGGTCATAGGCAATATGATCGCCAGAGGCGACGGTGACGCTCTTCGCAGCACGATCGATCGTGTAGCACCGCGTGTTCAAACGTGCCGTAACACGCTGATCAGCATAAAAATTCTCACCGCGCAGATACAGGTCTTCCAGCGAGGCCTCGCCCTTGAGCCAGGCCTTGGATAAAGGTGGGCGCTGATAAGGCAGGTAGGGCTCCTCGCCGATCAGGGTAATGTCGCCCTCGAAGCCGTACTGACGCAGCAAACCTGCCGCCGCCCCGCCGGCATGGCCGGCACCGATGATGACCACTCCGGCCATGTCAGACGCCTTCCGGCACCGGCAGGTGGTTCTGCAAACAGAACGCTTTCAGCGTATTGTTGAGCAGGCAGGCGATCGTCATGGGCCCGACGCCTTTCGGCACTGGCGTGATGGCCAGGGCGCGATCCTTGGCGGCGTCGAAATCGACATCGCCGACGACCTTGGACTTGGGGCCATCTGGCGTCTCGACCGTGATGCGGTTGATGCCGACATCTATCACATAGGCGCCGTCCTTGACCCAGTCGCCCTGGATGAAGTGGGCGCGGCCGACGGCGGCCACCAGTATGTCGGCCGAGCGGCAGGCCTCGGCCAGGTCCTTCGTCTTGGAATGGGCAATGGTGACGGTGCAATCCTGGGCCAGCAGCAGTTGCGCCATCGGCTTGCCGACGATGTTCGAGCGGCCGACGATCACGGCGTTCTTGCCGGCCAGGGTGTCGCCGAACCTTGCGGCGGCGTCCTTCAGCAGCATCAGCGAACCCAGCGGCGTGCACGGCACGATGCCGTCGAGGCCCACGGCCAGCTTGCCGGCGTTCGAGACGTGGAAACCGTCGACGTCCTTCATCGGGTCGATGGCGTCGATGACCTTCAGCGACGACATGTGCCTGGGCAAGGGCAACTGGACCAGGATGCCGTTCACGACCGGGTCGTGGTTCAGCTCGGCAATCAGCGTCAGCAGTTCCGATTCCGATGTCGTGTCGGGCAGACGAATGGTGCGCGATTCCATGCCAATCGCCATGGTCTGCTCGCCCTTGTTCTTGACGTAGATCTGGCTGGCTGGATCTTCACCGACAATGACGACCACCAGGCATGGCGGCGTTGGATGTTGAGCCTTGAGGTCGGCGACGTGCTGCGCCAGGCGGGTCCGAAGGCTTGCGGCATAGCCGGCGCCATCGATGATGTGGCCGCGGTTGTGGAGGGCGTTGGAAAGGGCGGACATCTGTCCTCCGAAATCGAGCGCATTCCAAAACGTTGTGAAGCGGTTTTGGATAAAAATGCGCGTTGAAACTAAGTATTTGGCAGGGCTTCGAGCAGGGCTTCGACGAGCGGCCGAAGCGCGTGACTCAAGGGGCCTGCGAGACCTGCGTCATACAGGTGTGGCGTGGCCATGTTCAAGTAGGTGTCCTGAACAATTTCGATCTGTATGGCGTGGATGCCTTGTGCAGGCTGGCCGTAATGGCGAGTGGTGTAGCCGCCCTTGAAGCGGCCGTCGATGACGTGACTGTAGCGGCTTTCGGTTTCGCCCCAGTGGCGAATGATCTCAGCCAGGGCAGGCGAGGCCGACCGGCCGTCGTTAAGGCCGAAATTGAGATCGGGCAGGCGGCCTTCGAACAGGTCGGGGATCGATGGCCGGATCGAATGGGCGTCAATCAAGAGCGCATAGCCGTGGCGGGCGACGGCAGCATCGAGCGTGGCCCGCAATTGCTCGTGATAGGGCCGCCAGTAGACGTCGCGTCGTCGGACGACTTCTACAGCATCGGGCGTCGTGTGCGCGTAGATCGGGCGGCGGTCGAAATCGCTCAATGGGCAGAGATCGGTCTCGAACTTGCCGGGATAGAGGCTGGCATTGTCGGGCGCACGGTTAAGGTCGATGACATAGCGCGAATGCGTGGCGAACAGCGTCGAGGCGCCGAGATCATGCGCAAAGTCGAACAGGCGGTGGACGTGATAGTCAGTCTCATGAACGCCCAGGCCGGTGGCGTTGAACTGGCCGGCGAGATAGGGCGGGATATGGGTGCCGACGTGCGGTGCGGAAACGACAAGCGGGCCGGGCCCTTCGACAAAGTCGAACAGGGCGATTTCATCCGTGATCTGACGGTGGACCTGCATGGTTGCCATTGAGACGATAGCGCGACTGTCTGTCAATCACTGCTTTTGCCAGACGCGCACATAATCGACCTCCATCCGCGCAGGGAAGGCTGTGTCATCGATGCCTTGCTGTCCGCCCCAGGCGCCGCCGATCGCCACATTGAGCAGCAGGTATTGGGGGGTATCATAAGGCCAGGTTTTCCAGTCGGCGTTCCCGGGTTTGTCCAGCCGGTAGTAGGGCTTACCGTCGACCAGCCAGGTCAGGCTGTCGGGGCGCCAGTCGAGTTGATAATTATGAAACTCAGTGCAGAGCGTCCGAACTTCGATCTCCCCGCCCTTTGGGGATTTCGTATCGACGGTGTGGCGCGAATGGGCTGTGCCGTAGATGGTCGTCGGTTCGAAACCGACCGATTCCATGATGTCGATTTCGCCCGTGTCGGGCCACTGGCCGGTGCCCAGCATCCAGATGGCCGGCCAATGACCGCGTCCGCACGGCAGCTTGGCACGGATGTCGAAGAATCCGTAGGTCCATTCGGCCCGGCCGCGCGTCACCAGCCGCGCCGAGGAGTATTTCTGGCCGCCAAAATCGGCAAACCCAGACACGTCATCGCGACGCGCTTCGATGACCAGCTTACCGTCCTCGATGCGGCTGTTTTCAGGACGGGCAAAGGCATAGTACTGGGCTTCGTTGTTCCACCAGCCGTCCTTATTGCGGCTGATATCGTAGTCCCATTTGGCGGGATCAGGCATAGCACCGGCGTCGAACTCATCCGTCCAGACCAGTCTGTAGCCGGCGCCTGGGACAACGCGAGGCGGCGCGATAGATGCCTGGCGGCGCTCGGAGGTTGCCTCTGTCCTGGTGACCAACAGCAAACCAGCAGCGCAAGCGGCCAAAATACCTGCGCCAGCGATGATCCAATGTCTTGTCATGTGCGCCGCCCTGCTTAGATTGCATAAGCGAATCATACGTTGGCAGGGACGGCTTGCCAAGCGATGTGATCGGGGCTGGACGGCATGGATATCAAGCTTCTTACCATCACCTTCGTATTCCTGATGGCCGGCTGCCTGATCGTGCCCCTGGCCCAGCGCTTTCGGCTGGGATCGGTGCTGGGGTACCTGATCGCCGGGATCGCCATCGCCCCTTTGGCGCGCACGGTCATCGGCGTCGATGCCGACGGAATCATGCACTTCGCCGAAATCGGCGTCATCATGATGATGTTCCTGATCGGCATGGAACTGGAGCCCGCCGTCCTTTGGCGCCTGAGAAAATCGATCGTTGGGCTTGGCGGCTTACAGGTGACCCTGACATCGGCGGCCCTGATGGCGGCCGGCTTCATGATGGGCCAGACCTGGCAGGCATCGCTTGCCATCGGCATGGCCTTGTCGCTGTCATCGACCGCGCTGGTCATGCAGATGCTCAACGAGAAGAACCTCACTCACACCCTGGTCGGCGAGACCTCATTTTCGGTGCTTCTGTTCCAGGACATCGCGGTCATCCCGATCCTGATCATCATCCCCTTGCTGGCCGTCGGCACGGGCGGCGCGATCCATGCTGAGAACCACAGCCTGATCGCGCACTGGCCGGTCTGGCTGCAGCCACTGGCGGTGGTGGCGGTCATCGCCGGGGTTATCCTGGCCGGGCGCTACCTGTCGCGCTACGTCTTCCTGGCCATCGCCAAGGCGAACCTGCGCGAAGTCTTCACCGCCATTTCCCTGGCCATCGTGATTGGCGTCACCATCCTGATGGAACTGATCGGCATGTCTCCGGCGCTGGGCGCCTTTATCGCCGGCGTGGTCCTGGCCAGTTCGCAATATCGCCGCACCATCGAGACCGATATCGAACCATTCAAAGGCCTGCTGCTGGGCCTGTTTTTCATCTCGGTCGGCATGGGCATGGATTTCAGCGTGCTGATGCGACACCCGCTGGCCATGATTGGCGGGGTGATCGGGCTGATGACCGTCAAAGGGCTGATCCTCTACGTCCTGGGCAGCCGGTTCGGCGTGACCGGCCCGCAAGGGTTGGGCCTGGCGATTGGCCTGGCCCAGGGCGGCGAGTTCGCCTTCGTCCTGCTGCAACTCATTGGCGGGCTGAACATCATCGATGCCGAGGCGCAGAAGTTCCTCATCCTGCTGGTGGCGCTGTCGATCGGCTTTACGCCCATCCTGGTCGCCATCTTCAGCCGTTTCGTCATGCCGCGCTTCGTCAGTCAGTTGCCTGAACGCGCGTTCGACGTCATTGACGAGACCAACCCGGTGATCATTGCCGGCTTCGGCCGCTTCGGCCAGGTCATTGGCCGCTTTCTGCTGTCACAGGGCGTGGCGGTGACGGTCCTGGAAAAGAACCCGGACCAGGTCGAAACGGTCGCGCGGTTCGGCTTCAAGGCCTATTTCGGCGACGCCACGCGTATGGACCTGTTGCACAGTGCGGGAATAAGGGATGCGCGGATGCTGATCGTGGCGGTGGACGACGCCGATGCGGCGGTGGACATCGTCCGCCAGGTCAAGGAGCATTATCCGAAGCTGCTGGTCTTTGCCCGGGCGCGTAACCGGCGTCATGCCTACGACCTGCATAAGGCGGGGGTCGATGCCTATCACCGCGAGATGCTTGACGCCTCCCTTGCCTTGGCGCGCGAGGCCATGGTGGCGCTGGGCCGGGACGCCGCGGATGTCGAGCGCAAGGCGGCCAAGTTCCTGGCGCACGACATCCAGACGCTGAAGACGTCGTTCGCGTTCTTCGAAAGCGAACCGGAACTGATCAATTTCGCCAAGCTGAGTCGCGAGGAACTGGAGCGCATCCTGCGTGAAGACAAGCAGGATGGCGAGGCGCAGGAAGCTTCGAATTGAATTCTGACATCCCGGAAGATTACCGCAGCGATAAGGGGCGCTTCTGGAGATGTCAAAAATGCGTCGCTACGCCTATGGTTGGATCACCCTTATCTTTTTTGTCGTATCAATGATTGGGCACTGGGCGTTCGGCTGGTTCGCCTATCTCGAGGAGGCCAAGAGCCACGCCGAGGCGCCTCAGGTGATGGCCTATCTGATCGAGATGGGGCGCGACACGTTCGAGAACTGGCAGTCGGAATTTCTCCAGCTGATCTGGCAGGTCGTGGGGCTGGCCTACTTCCTCTATGTCGGGTCGCCGTCATCGAAGGAGAATGACGATCGCACGGAGGCCAAGCTTGATGCGCTGCTGGAACTGGTCGGCGGCGATAAGGGCAAGGACCTGATCAAGAGGATCGATGAAAGCCACTACCGTTATGCTGGCCATGCCGATCCCCATCGCGTTCCGCCTTACGACCCGGTTGAACGGGATATAAAAGAAGGGTCATGATGGCGTGGTCTGGGATACTGCTACAGCATTGGGGCGCGTTCCCGTTGCCAGAATGTCAAGGTCAGGACCAGACACAGCAGGACGCCGCCCCAGAGGCTGCGCAGGTCGAGGATGGCGAAAGCGACGGCGCCGAGACTGGCGCCAGCCACAAGCCCGGCCCAAAGAAAGAAATAGGGCTTCCACGCCCTGTCCTTCTCACCCAGCAGATAGCCCGCGAGCCGTTGCCCCAGCTTAACCAGTGCGCCGGTCATGTAGGTCACGCCGATGGAAACTTCACCTTCGCGCACGAAAACATTGTTGGCCGCGCCCATGGCGATGGCCATGAGCGGCACCGTAAAGGCGGCAGCGCCTACCTCATGGAGCACAGCCGCGGCGCACAGCGTCGACGACATGAAGACGAGGACTGAGGTTGAAGGAGGACGCGTGCTGAAATGGCGGATGATCCGGCCCGCCATGACGCCAAGAACGAACAGGGCGATAATTCCCAGCGGAATCAACGCGGTTTTCCATGTCGCTCCGTGGACGAGTTCGACCGCGGAACGCGTGGAATTGCCGCTCATGAAGGAAACGAAGTAACCGCCAAGGCTCAAAAATCCCAACGCGTCGATGTAGCCAGCGAGCAATGCGAGCCCAACGGCGATTATCTGCGAGGTCCGGTCATGGGCGTGCATCGAAGAAATGCATCTCCTTTGATATGCGCAATTAAGGCTGTCCGGATATTTGCACAGGATTGTCCTACGTGTGCAATGGTGTCGGCTGTGTACGGACTAAATAAGCCTGGCGGATGCGTTCACCGATCGCGATCCGCTATCCCGCAAGCCAACAGCGCCTGACGGGGCGCCTCCTACGTGTGAGTGAAACGAGCGAACCGTGAGCGGAAGGCTGGAGCGCAGCGACTAGCGACCAAGTGGGAGCGCAGCCTGCGTGGCGCCGAGGCGCTTTGCGCCTGAACGCAAAAACAAAAACTCATTTTTCGAAGAAAAATGGTGGACGCGACAGGGATTGAACCTGTGACCCTTCGCGTGTGAAGCGAATGCTCTCCCGCTGAGCTACGCGTCCGAACCATGGGGAGGCGCGGTATTAGCCCGAGGTGCGCCCGCGCGCAAGGGGGGTGATTATTTTATCACCGTCTTTATGGCGTCAACGAGCGCGTCGTAGTGATCGATCAGGACATCGCAGTCGAGTTCCTGTATCGGCCGCTCGCTGTAGCCGAAGCTGACAAGGATCGACGGCACGCCGGCATTGCGTGAGGTCATAAAATCTGTCTCGGAATCGCCGACCAGGATGGTTTTTGTGATGTCGCCGCCGATATCATCGACGCAGGCCTGGAGGTGTCCGGCATCGGGCTTTTTGTTGGGCACGCTGTCGGCGCCGCGGATCGAGCCGAAGCGGTCGAAGAGACCCAGACGCTTCAGAAGTTCAACCGACAGATAGGTGTGCTTGTTGGTGCAGACAGCCAGCCTGGCGCCGGCGGCCGACAGGGTATCGAGCGCATCGGCGACGCCGTCAAATGGCCTTGAGAAGGCGTCGATATGGGTCTCGTAATGCTTGAGCAGGCGGTCGAGCAGCGGCTGTTCCTGTTCGGGCGCCAGCGGATGGCCGGCCAGGGCAAAGCCACGCCGTAGGAGTTCCAGCGCGCCACGGCCGATCAGGGGGCGGGCTTCGTCAAGATGGTAGGGCTTTATTTCTTCTTCGCGCAGCACCAGGTTGAGCGCGCCTATGATGTCCGGGGCCGTGTCGACCAGCGTGCCGTCGAGGTCGAATGCGATGATGTAGCCGTTAAGATCCATATTTTCTTGAGCCTTGAACAGTTTGCCGTCGAAATCGCCTTCGCTTTGGGCTAAATCGGCGCGGTCCGCAATTGAAGAGTCGCTGATATGACTGAAAATACCGGTTCCTCGCATGCCCGCCGCGCCGCCGTCATCCTGGCCGCAGGGCAGGGGACGCGGATGAAGTCGCCGCTGCCGAAGGTGCTGCACCGGATCGGCGGTCGCACCATGCTCGACCGGGCGATCGATGCGGCGTTCGAGGTCGGCTGTGAGCGCGTGATCGTCGTCGTCGGCAACCATTCGCCGTCGGTGCGCGCGACGGCCGAGAAGCGCGTCGGCGCCGAAAACATCGTCGTCCAGGATCCGCCCCAGGGCACCGGCCATGCCGTCAATTGCGCGCGTGAGGCCTTGAAGGATTTCGACGGCACGGTCATCGTTACCTATGGCGACAGCCCGCTGATGGCAGCAAAGGTCCTTGAGCCCGTTCTGGTGCTGGCCGCCGCCGCCGACCTGGCGGTGCTTGGCTTTGTCGCCGAAGATCCCGGCGCCTATGGCCGGCTGGTGCTGGACGGCGACCGTCTCAATGAAATCGTCGAAGCGCGCGAGGCATCAAAAGAACAGTTCGCCATCAAGGCCTGCAATTCGGGTGTCCTGGCCTGCGGCCGCGAGCTGCTGTTCTCGCTGTTGTCCGAGGTCAGGAACGAGAATTCCAAACACGAATATTATCTGACGGACATTGTCGGCCTGGCGCGGGCGCGTAACCTGCAACCGCGCGTCACTATGGCGATGGAGACCGAGGTCCTTGGCGCCAATAGCCAGGCGGAACTGGCGGTCATCGAGCGCGTCTGGCAGGACAGCGCGCGCAAGGCTTTCATGGAAAACGGCGTGCATATGCCGGCGCCGGAAACCGTCTTTTTCAGCTATGACACCCAGATCGAGCCGGGTGTGACGATCGAACCCAACGTCGTGTTCGCCGAAGGCGTTTCGGTGGCGTCCGGCGCCGTCATCCGGGCGTTTTCGCATCTGGAAGGCGCCAAGGTCGGCCCCGGTGCCCTGATCGGACCCTATGCCCGCCTGCGTCCGGGCGCGGATATCGGCAAGGATGTCCATATCGGCAACTTCGTCGAGGTCAAGAACGTCACGGTCGGTGAGGGCGCCAAGGCGAACCACCTGTCGTACCTGGGTGACGGCAGCGTCGGTGCCGGCAGCAATATCGGCGCGGGCACCATCTTCTGTAACTACGACGGCTATTTCAAATATAAGACGGTAATCGGTGAGCGCGCCTTTATCGGCTCGAACACAGCTCTGGTCGCGCCGGTGACGATTGGCGACGGCGCCATGACGGCTTCGGGATCGGTGATCACGCGCGACGTGCCGGCCGATGCGCTGGCGTTTGGGCGCGCGCAGCAGACCGATAAGCCGGGCTGGGCTAAGGCCTTCCGCGACACGAAATCCGCCGAAAAGGCAGCGAGCAAGACATGACGGCAGACGAACAAAAAGAAGCGGTCGGCGAGGCGGCCCTCCAGTATGTCAAGGACGGCATGAAGGTCGGTCTGGGTACCGGTTCAACGGCTGCCTATTTCGTCAAGGCGATCGCGCGCGAGGTCAAGGCGGGCAAGAAGCTGACACTGGTGTCCACCTCGGTGCAGACGACGCAGTTGGCCGAGAGCCTGGGCCTGACCATCCACGACATCAACGACGTCGGCACGCTCGATGTCTGCGTCGATGGAGCCGACGAGATCGGTGAGGGCCTGGCCCTGATCAAGGGCGGCGGTGGTGCGCTGCTGCGTGAAAAGCTGATCTGGGAACAGGCGAAGACCTGCGTGGTTATCGCCGACGCCGGCAAGCACGTGGCGACGCTCGGCAAGTTTCCGCTGCCGGTCGAGGTCGAGCCATTTGCCTATAAGGGCACGGTCAACCGGATCGGCGACGTGCTCCAGGAATTCGACATCGCCATGATGCCGGTGATGCGCAAGCGCGACGGCAAGCCCTTTCTGACTGACGGCGGCAACCTTATCTTTGACATCGCCTGTGGACGGATCGAAGAACCGGCGGGGTTGGCCAACGCCCTGAAGTCCCTGACCGGTGTGGTCGATCATGGCTTCTTCCTGGATCTCGCCGAAGTGGCGCTTCTGGGGACGGAAGCCGGCGTGAACACCATATATCCGTAAGGACTGACCACGAACCACACGAACATGCACGAACTTCATTATCGATGGCACCCGTTCGTGTCTGTTCGTGTGGTTCGTGGTTCAAAAGCACTGCGTGCAAGGAACTGAGTAGATGGCTGAGTACGATTACGATCTGTTTGTCATCGGCGCTGGATCGGGGGGCGTGCGCGCCGCGCGGCTGGCGGCCAATCTGGGCCTGAAGGTCGCCGTGGCGGAAGAAGACCGGCCGGGCGGCACCTGTGTCCTGCGTGGCTGCGTCCCCAAAAAGTTCATGGTCTATGCGTCCGAAGTGCCCGAGCAGATCGAGTACGCCCGTGGTTTTGGCTGGGATGTCCAGTTGGGTGCCTTTGACTGGCCGAAATACCGCAACCATCAGGAAGCCGAACTGACGCGCCTGTCGGGCATATACGGTTCGAACCTGGCGCGCGCCGGCGCCGAGATCATCGCTGCCCATGCCAGCTTCAAGGACGAACATACCATCGCGCTGTATACTCACGCCGGTGAGTATCGAGAGGTGACAGCGAAGACGATCCTGATCGCCGTGGGCGGCTGGCCCTTCCTGCCGCAGCATTGCCCGGGCGTTGCCGAACACGCCCTGACATCGAACGATATGTTCAAGCTGCCCAAGCTGCCTAAGCGCATGGTTATCGTCGGCGGCGGCTATATCGCGGTCGAATTCGCCGGCGTAATGCACGGTCTCGGCGTCGAGGTCACGCTGATGTATCGCGGCGAGAAAATCCTGCGCGGGTTCGA
>CAMLPZ010000130.1 GCA_946482045.1 uncultured Asticcacaulis sp. | reverse complement strand
TGTCCATCTGGCCGGGTTTATCCCAGCTGGGGCCGACGCTGTTGAGCACCAGCGCATTGCCTTCGCGTACGCCCTCATAGACCCATAGGTGGTCCATCATCGAGCCGATCCAGGTGCCGACATACTTGCCCCTGGACGCATCGAAGCCGACAGTGAATATGCTCTCGGCCTTGCCGCCGCCCGGCATTGTGCCGCGTGATTGGATTACCAGCCATGAGCCGGTTTCCAGCATACGGCCGCTTTCGTGCCAGTCGTCGGTGGTTTCTTCCGGTGGGGCGTCCGGGTCGGCCAGCATCTGCCATTCGCCGGTAAAACCTTCCAGCCAGCGGTGTTCGTCCCTGATTTCGACCTGCATGGTGCATCCTCCGTTTTCGGGTCGGAGAAGCATAGGCCGGGGTATGGAAATAGCCTACCGGCAAGGCGATATCTCAGCCAGATGTGATCGGCTTTGTGAAGCCAAGCCTCAATGTGGCAATCATTGCGCCTGGGCGGACTTGTCCCGCAGCGCCCGACTCAGGGATTCAAGCGCGGTCCACACGGTCGTGAAGTTGCCGGGGCCGGGATCATCCAGCATCTTCTGCAGCAGGTCATCGATGCCGGCCTGGCACAGACTCAACGCTTCGTCCTGGCTGCGTACCGTCTGGCGCAGGGTGCGGGCGCGGGCGCGGACGCGCGCGGCCTCGCGGCTGTTCCGCAGCACATAGGACAGCTGATAAGACACGACGCGCCAGTTAAGCGGTTTGAGCACAAATGACGTCGCGCCGACTGAATAGGCGCGGTCGATGGCCGCCATGTCGTCGCGGCTGGTGGCCACCACCACGGGCAGGGTGGCCAGCTTTTCGTCGGCGCGTATGCGTTCGATGAGCGTAAAGCCGTTCATGACCGGCATGTCGAGATCGACAAGGGCGATGTCGATGCCGCCGGCCCTGAGGCGCTCCAGCCCTTGGGCACCATCGGCGGCGGTTTCAACGGTCACGAAGGCGGAGGTCAGTTCGGCGGCGGCGAATTCGCGCAGGATCGGGTCGTCGTCGACGGCCAGAAGACGTGCAGGCTCGAAGCGGACCGACGGGTCCATACTCATGTTTCCAGCCTTCCTCTGCACGCGGAACGTCCATGTAGGTTAGGCCACACAGGTTAAGGGCTTGATAAAACGAAAAAGCCTCCGTTTCCGGAGGCTTCCATCATGGGATTGGGAAAGAGGATCAGGCCAGCTTGCGCAGGGGCGTGGATTGGGCGACCTGGTTCTTGACGTAAAGGCCGCGCATGCCCTGCATTGGCTTGAAGACGTCGGTGATGCCGAGCACGGTTTCAGCCGCGCCCAGGAACAGGTAGCCGTCGTCGGCCAAAAGGGTAGCCATCTGCTCCAGCACCCTCTTCTTGGTCTCGAGGTCGAAATAGATCAGCACGTTGCGGCAGTAGATCACGTCCTGGCGGCCGATCATGCGCAGATCGTCGAGCAGGTTGACCTTCTTGAAGCGGATCGACTGACGCAACTTGGGCGAAATGCGCCACATCTCGTCGACCTTCTCGAAGTGCTTGACCATCATAGTGATGGGCAGGCCGCGCTGGACTTCGAACTGGGTGTAGAGGCCGGCCTGCGCCTTTTCCAGGCAGCGGTCGGATATGTCGGTCGCCAGGATGTCGAGATTGATGCGCGGGTACTGGGCGCGGGCCTCGTCCATCAGCATGGCCAGCGAATAGGGTTCCTGACCGGTCGAGCAGGCAGCGCACCATACTTTGATCTCGCCGTTCATGCGCGACTTGGATAGGGCGGGCAGGACGTCCGACTTGAACTGGTCGAACGGCACCTTGTCGCGGAAGAAGAAGGTCTCGTTGGTCGTCATGGCATCGGTGACGATGGTCATGAGCTTTTCGTCGCGCTTGGTGCGCAGCGACGCCAGGAGCGCCGAGACGCTGGCGAAGCCTTCACGGCGCGCGACCGGGGCCAGGCGGCTTTCGATCAGATAGGTCTTGTCCGAACCGAGGATCAGACCCGAACGGGTCTTGAGCATGGCGGAGAGGTGTTCGATATCTTCGTTTGTCATTTTGTTTCCCCGCCTTTTACGGACGCTCGCCGCGCGCAAAAGCCACACAGGCCGCGCTCAGGCCTTCGATCGGTTTGATGATTTCGGCAAGCCCGGCTTCGGCCACGGCGCCCGGCATGCCCCATACGACGCTGGAGGCTTCGTCCTGCACCATGACGGTGCCGTTGACATTGACCAGGGCCTGGGCGCCGTCGCGGCCGTCATGGCCCATACCAGTCAGCACGACCCCGAGCGCGTGATTGCCGTAGACTTCGGCGGCGGACTTGAACAAGGGGTCGACCGCCGGCCGGCACCAGTTGACCTGGGGCGACTGGTCGAGGCGGATCTGCTTGACGATCGGGTCGGGGCGGATCGTCATGTGCCAGTCGCCCGGCGCGATATAGACGTTGCGGCTTTCGATCAGCATGCCGTCCTTGGCTTCCTGCACCTTTTGCGGCAGGGCCTTGTCGAGGTGCTCGGCCAGGATGGCGGTAAAGGTCGCCGGCATGTGCTGGACGATCAGGATAGGCAGTTTCCAGTCTGGCCCGAGGCCGAGCAGGAAGGTGCGAAGCGCCGGTGGGCCGCCGGTTGATGCGCCGACGACGAGCAGGTCGATGCGCTTGGGACCTGAGCGCGGGCGCATGGTCGGAGCGGCCGGAACAGCGAGTTTCGACCCGATCGGAACGATCTGAGGCCGGGCTTCGGTGGTCGACGCCGGTGAAAGGGCCGACGGGGCAGGGGCAGTCGTGCCGCCGATGCTGGGCGACGGCCATTGACGCGTGCGGCCGCACAGGGCGCGGATCTTGGTCAGAAGCTCGGTGCGGAAACCTTCAGCGCCGCCGATGCGGGTCGAGTCGGGCTTCGGGATATAGTCGGCCGCGCCGAGTTCCAGGGCGCGCAGGGTGACGTTGGCGCCGCGCGTCGTCAGCGTCGAGGCCATCAGGACCTTGAGGCCGGGCTTGGCGGCGATCAGTTTGGGCAGGGCTTCCAGCCCACCCATGTTCGGCATCTCGATGTCGAGGATCAGGATATCCGGCTGGACTTCGCGGACCTTGTCGATCGCCTTCTGGCCATCAATGGCAAGGCCGGCGAGAACCATATCCCGCTCCTGCTCCAGCCAGCGCGAGATCAGGCCGCGCACGACAGCGCTGTCGTCCACGATCATGATCTTAATGGGCCGCAAGGACGCGGCAGGATTAGGGTTAACAGACATGGTCCCGGACATCTGTAGTGAACAAAAACGCAGATACTTTTTTAGTCTTATCGTAACCGCAAGAGCGGATTCGGGCGGCACAAACCTTAAGTCGCGCCTGGCCTTGGTCCGCGGACGCGGCGCCCTCCGGGAGTCTGGCTTCTAAAAAGCCTACCCTTCCGGCGGGGCGTTAATCAGATCAGGCCAACTTCGGAAAACTTGGCTTCCAGGATTTCGCCGTCGAACGGCTTCATGATGTATTCCGACGCGCCTTCGGTCAGGGCTTCGGTGATATGGGCCAGGTCGTTTTCGGTTGTACAGAACACGACCACAGGCGCCTTGCCGCCGTCTTCCTTGCGCAGTTGGCGCAGGAAGGTGATGCCGTCCATGACCGGCATGTTCCAGTCGAGCAGGATGGCCGAAGGCATCTTTTCCTTGCAGGAATTCAGGGCTTCGAGGCCATCATTGGCTTCGATGACCTCGAACTGCAGGTTCTCGAGAATGCGGCGGGCCACCTTGCGGATAACGCGGCTGTCATCGACGACGAGGCAGGTTTTCATCTTTTACTTCCCTAATAAAGCCTGTTACGCGGCTTTGAGATGTGCGGCATCCAGCAGCGTGTGTGGATCCAATACTATCAGAAGTTCCTTTTCCAATTGATAAACGCCGACGATAATTTCTGCCCAGCGTGGGGGGAGATTACCCGGAGGGGAGTGGAACTTCTCATCGTCGAGCTTCAGGACTTCGTCGACCGAGTCTATGACCAGGCCATAAGAATCGCCGTGGACTTCAAGGCCGATAGCCAAGGGTTCGGGCGAGCCTTCGGGACGCGGTGGCAGCCCTAAGCGGCGGCGGGCGCAGACCGCGGTGACGATGCGGCCACGCAGGTTCAGAACGCCGGCGATTTCCGAGCGCGACAACGGCACTGGCGTGAGACCGCGCGGGTGGAAAACGTCGTGGACGCGGGCGGCGTCGACGCCGAACAGCTGGCCACCGACACGCAGGGTTACGTAGTCGCGGATGCTCATGCGACGGCCCTTTCTTCATTCGAGGATTGCGGGCGGCGCTGGTGTTCAGCCAGGCCGCGCAGATGATAGTGGCTGACGTCGAGGATTTCGCAGGCCTTGCCGGCGACGACAGCGGTGCCGCGTACGCCCGGACGGTCCGGCGACAGTTCGATTTGCAGGCGATCCTCGACGACATCGACGATCTCGTCGACCGCCAGGCCGATGGCATAGCCTTCGCCGGTCAGGACCAGCAGGGGCTGGATATGCGTGCCTTCGGCGTGGTTGGCCACCAGCGAGGAGTAGTCGCCGTTGACGGTCAGGATTGGCATCAGCTTGCCGCGGTACTGAAGCGCCGCGCGGCCGTCCATGATTTCGATCTGCGAAGATTCGACGTGTTCCAGGCGCGTGATGTGCTCCAGCTCGACCGCCTTGGGCGCGCCCGAACCGGCCTTGAACAGCAACATGGCGACGCGTTCGTTCTCGGTGGAGTCGGTGACCGTTTCGGCGTCTTCCTCCTGCTTCTCTTCCAGCATATTGCCGGCGCGTTCGCTCATGGCATTCGGATCAAGGATCAGGACGACCGAGCCGTCGCCCAGAATGGTCGCGCCGGAAAACAGGTTGACGTCGCGCAGAATGGTGGCCAGCGGCTTGACGACGATTTCCTCGGTGTCGAGGACGTCATTGACGACCAGGCCGTAACGGCGCTCGCCGACCTGGATGACCATGACGAAGGTCGGGTCCTCGATCTTTGCCGCTTCGAGCTGCAGCGTCGGGCCCAACTGGACCAGTGGCAGCAGTTTTTCGCGCAGGCGCAGGACCAGTGCGTCATTGATTTTTTCGATCTTGTGCTCAGCATTCTGGCCCGTACGGACCAGTTCCATGACCGAGGTTTGCGGCACGGCGAACTTCTGACCGCCAGCGCCGACGATCAGCGCCGAAACGATGGCGAGCGTCAGCGGGATCTTGATGGTGAAGGTCGTGCCCTGACCGGGCAGCGAGGTCAGGTCGATCTGGCCGCCGATCTGTTCGATATTCGTGCGCACGACGTCCATGCCGACACCGCGGCCGGACAGGTTGGTGACCTTGGCGGCAGTCGAGAAGCCCGGTGCGAAGATGAAGCGATGGATCTGCTGATCGTTCATGCCTTCGACTTCGACGCGCGAAGCGAGGCCTTTCTCGATGATCTTCTCGCGGATGCGGCCGGTGTTCAGGCCGCGGCCGTTATCGGCGATGCGGATGACGATGTAGCCGCCCTCATGGAAAGCCGACAGCTTGATCGTCCCGTTGGCCGGCTTGCCGATGTCGATGCGTTCCTGGGTGCCTTCCAGGCCGTGGTCGGCCGAGTTACGCACCATGTGGGTAAGCGGATCGCGGATCAGTTCCAGAACCTGGCGGTCGAGTTCGGTGCCTTCGCCTTCCATGACGAGGTCGATCTTCTTGCCCAGTTCGTAGCTGAGGTCGCGCACGAGTCTTGGCAGCTTTTTCCAAGCGGCGCCAATGGGTTGCATGCGCGTCTTCATGACGCTGTCCTGGAGTTCGCCGGTCAGGGTCGAAAGACGTTGCAAGGGCGTCGCGAAGGCCGAATCCTCGCGGTTCCGGCTGATCTGCAACAGTTGATTTCGTGTCAGGACCATTTCCGACACGAGCGTCATCAGGCCTTCCAGCACATCAACGGACACGCGGATCGACTGGATTGTATTGATGCCTTGGCCGTCTTCCCCACCCAACCCCTGAAGCGGTTCGGTAGCGGGCGCAGGTGCGGTTGCCTTAACGGCGGCCGGCGCCGGCGTAGGCGCGACTTCGGTGACAGGCTCGGGCTTGGTGTCGACGACTTCGGTGACCGGCTCGTTCATCCAGTCGGGCGATTCGGCGGCGGCGAAAGCGGCTTCGAGATCGGCTTCGGAAACTTCGCCGGGGCGCAGGGTGCGGCCGGTGGCAGGGTCGACATCGCCGGGCTGAAGGCCCATGCCAGGACCGTCCGCTGAATCGAAGGCGGCCTGCAGGTCGGCCTCCGACACCTCTCCCGGACGCAGAGCGCGGCCGGTGGCCGGGTCGATGTCGCCGACGCCCAGGGCCGGCGCATTGATTTCGACGGGTTCGATTTCGCCGTTGATAGGGCGATCTGGCACTTCGACGGTCTGAACGGCGGTCAGATCGACCTCATGGCCCTCGGCCATCGCTTCAAGTTGTCCGATGAGGTCGTGGTCGTTACCGTCCGGCTCGTTACCGGTCTGCTCCAGCCCTGCCAGGATCACCTTGATGCGGTCGATCGAATGCAGGACCAGCGTCACGGCGATCGGCGTGACTTCCAGCTTGCCGTCGCGGAAACGGCCCAGCAGCGTTTCGCCGGCATGGGCGACCGCTTCGAGGCGCTGAAGGCCCAGGAAGCCGCACGTGCCCTTGATCGTGTGCACGAGACGGAAAATATTGTCGAGCGTCTTGCGATCGTTGGGGTTGGCTTCGAACCTTACGAGTTCGCTATCGACGACTTCCAGGCTTTCGGCCGTTTCGGTCAGGAATTCAGCAATTAAGTCGTCCACGACGTACCCTCGTATTGAGAATGTGGGGGGACGAAAGATACACTTCGCCCAACCCGTCGGGGCCATATTGCGGACGTTTGGTTAAGAGAGGGTTCGCAAATGATTACTGAAATCTGAATTTCGCCAAAAACGTGCAGATAATCACAAACGTTTGCAAGTCAACGGTTTGGCATAACGGCCCAGCGTCTTTAGCCGCGCCGGTGCTGCGCGTTAAGGCCCCAACGGCAGGGGCATGACGATGCCGTTGACTTAAATCTTTTCCAGTTCGCCGCCGACCTGCTGCGCGGTCTCCGCCGGCAGCGCCACAGGCTCTTTCAGCGTGGCGACGAAATCGTCACGCCAACGGCCGACATCGAAGCGCTGGACATTGTCGTAAAGCGCCTCCCAGCGTCGCTTGCGTTCCTTGAGCGGCATGGTCAGCCCGCGATGAATGGCCTCGGAAATGTCCTCGCGGCTCAACGGATTGACAATCAGGGCGTCCTGCATTTGTTCGGCGGCGCCGGCGAACTGCGACAGGACCAGGACCCCGGGGTTGTTTGGGTCCTGGGCCGCGACATATTCCTTGGCGACCAGGTTCATGCCGTCGCGCAACGGCGTCACCAGCCCGATATCCGCCGAGCGGTAGATCCCGGCCAGTTCGTCGCGCCGGTAGGGGCGGTTGACGTAGCGCAGCGGCACCCATTCGACCGTGGCGTGGGCGCCATTGATCTTGCCTGAAATGGTGTCGAGCCGGTTGCGCAGGTCCTGATAGGCGTCAACATCGTCGCGCGACCTTGTTGCGATCTGGAGCAGGAAGAGCTGTTCCTGCATTTCCGGATTGTTGGTCAGGAAGGTGTCATAGGCGTTGAAGCGCTCTTCAAGCCCCTTGGAGTAGTCGAGCCGGTCGACGCCGAGCAGCATCTTGCGGCCGCGCTGGCTCTTCAACATGGCCTTGTAGAACAACTCGGCGCGCTCGCTTTTCAGCGTCTCGGCAAAGTCGGCGGCGTCGATGCCGATGGGGAAGGCGCGGGCGCGGATCGACCGGCCGTAGGCGGTAATGACGCCGTTTGCCGTCAGCGTCGCCGAAGCGTCGTGGACCACATAGTCCTCGAAAGCTTCACGATCATCTACGGTTTGAAAGCCAACCAGGTCATAGCTGAAGAGAGATTCGACCAGTTCGGCGTGCTTGGGCAGGGTGCTTAGGATGCGCCGGGCGGGCCAGGGTATATGCAGGAAGAAGCCGATGCGGTTCGTGACCCCGCGCGCCCGCAGTTCGCGCGCCAGGGGGATCAGGTGATAGTCCTGCACCCAGATCAGGTCGTCAGGCGCGATCAGTGGCAAGAGCGTGTCGGCGAAGCGCTGGTTGACCCGGGTATAGCCTTCGTCGAAGCTGCGTTCATAGCTGACCAGGTCGGGACGGTAGTGAAACAGCGGCCACAGGGTGCGGTTGGCATAGCCGTTGTAATATTCGTTCTGGTCCTGGGGCTCGAGGTCGAGCAGGGCGACAGTGACGCCACCGACCTTCTGCATCGAAATCTGGCCGGTATATTGTTCGACCGTCTGGCCCGACCAGCCGAACCACAGGCCCTTGTCTTCGCGCAGCGCCGCGGCCAGCGCCATGGCCAGGCCGCCGGCCGTGCCGACGCCGGAATCGGCGGGAGGGTTGACGCGGTTGGAAACAACGATCAGGCGGCTCACAGGGGACTCTCCAGACTGAAAACATCTTCACTGAGGGCCTGGTCCAGCCAGGCATGGACGGCGCGTTCGTCGGGCAGACGATAGCGGGCATGGGTCTTGCGTGGCGGACCAACAAGAATGCCGAAACCGCCGTAAGAAAGCGCTGCGGAAAAACCATCCTCATCGGTCAGGTCGTCGCCGACAAAGATTGGCGTGGTGCCGGCAAACGGCGACTCGGCCATGAAGGCGCGCACGGCCTGGCCCTTGTCGCCGCCGGGGGTAAGAAATTCCGCGACCATGGCTCCGCGTTGCAGTTTCAATCCCGTGCGGCTGGCCAGGTCGTCGGCGAAGACCTGGGCCATGGCCTCGACGGCGGGGTTGCCGCGATAGTGAAAGGCAACGCTGAACGGCTTGGTTTCGATCCGGACATCAGCGAACTGCCCTGCGAACTGTTCAAGCTCGGCCATGGCAAGCGCCAATTGCGGATGGGCCTCATTGGCGATCAAGGCGTCCGGTGTGCGCAACTCCAGACCGTGACTGCCGGCCACTGCGGCGACCGCCCCTTCCAGGATGCGGTCGAGGTCGGACAATGAACGGCCGCTGATGACCGCCACGCGCCCCTCCAATCTTTCGACAACGCGTTTCAGCCGGGCATTGCGCTCGCCGTCCGGACCCACGCCGTCCGGCGTGGCGGCGAACGGCGCCAAAGTGCCGTCGAGATCTAGAAAAAGCGACACAGTATCGAGGCGAAGTCTTGTAACATCGGCAACGGTCATGCGCCGCACCACGCCCATCGGTTCGGGTGCAATATGTATCCAGTCATAACCTCAGCCTCCTCTTGTGTACGCTACGCGCCCCACACCTTCATACGTGCAAAAACTGATATTCCCTGTTATTGGAGGAATAAATACAGAAAATGCATAGATAAATTTTAGTTATTCTAAAGTAATTGAAAAAATAAGAAATCAGTAAGGCGCAATGTGCGCGTTGTTTACGTTATTAAATGATAATCATGGTGTCTACGGCCTTATATGTATTTTTACGGAATCTCTCGCTTCTGTGATTATGACTGCAAATTTTTGTGAACTCGCCTAGGGTGTCCGCCGTGATAGTAATGTTTTGCTTCTAAGGGAGATTTTTATGCCGGATAGCCGTCCTGACCTCCAACCGGACCTGGTCTCACAAGCGGCCACTGACGCTTCGTCCGCAGCCCCCCAGCACGATCTCGACCTGGCGCCGATTGGAAACTGCGCGGCAGCGGCGCTGATAGACCGGCGGGGATGCTTTGTCTGGGCATGCTGCCCGCGTGTCGATGGTGAACCGGTTTTTTCCAGCCTGCTCAGCCCGTCGGCGGGCCCGGACGAGGCGGGTCTGTGGGCCATCGAAATCGAAGACCAGGTGGCGATCGAACAGGACTATATCCGCAATACGGCCTGCCTACGCACGGTCCTGACCGATTCCAAGGGCGGCAGCCTGGAAGTCGTCGACTTCGCGCCGCGCTTCCACCAGATGGGCCGGACCTTCCGGCCGTGGGCCTTCTACCGGTTGGTGCGGCCGCTGTCGGGCACACCGCGCATCCGCGTCTGCATCAAGCCGACCGGAAACTGGGGCAGCGATCTGGCACGTGAAACGACAGGTTCCAGCCATATCCGCTACGATTGCGGCGCCGTGGCCATGCGGCTGACGACTAATGCGCCGCTGACCTACTTGCGGGATTGCCAGACCTTCCGCCTCGAAGGACCATTGGCCTTCCACCTCGGCCTCGACGAGTCCTATCCGGCCGATGTGCTGAACGACGCAGAGCATATGCTGCGCGCGACAACCGCCTACTGGCAGAGCTGGGTGCGAACCCTTTATCTGCCGCTGGAATGGCAAGGCGCCGTCATCCGCGCCGCCATCGCGCTCAAGCTGTGTTCCTTCGAGGAAACCGGCGCTATCGTCGCGGCATTGACGACCTCGGTTCCCGAAGCGCCAGGGACCGAGCGCAACTGGGATTACCGCTACTGCTGGATCAGGGACGCTTATTACGTCGTGCGCGCGCTCAATCGCCTGGGCTGCGCCGACATGCTGGAATCCTATCTGGTTTATCTGCGCAATCTGACAGACCGGTCGGCGGGTGGCCACGTCCAGCCGCTTTACAGCGTCAGCCTTGAACCCGAATTGTTTGAGCGCCTGGCGCCCGGCATGAACGGCTATCGCGGCATGGGACCGGTGCGTATCGGCAATCAGGCCTATGAACACTTCCAGCACGACGTCTACGGTCAGATGGTCCTGCCGCTCACCCAGTCCTTCTTTGACCAGCGCTTCCTGCACCAGGGCAGCGTTGAAGATTTTCATGCTTTGGAAAAGGTCGGTGAGCGCGCCTTTGCCATGTACGACAAGCCCGACGCCGGTCTGTGGGAGTTCCGCACCATTGCCCGCGTCCACACCTATTCGGCGCTGCTGTGCTGGGCGGCGTGCGACCGGCTGGCCAATGCCGCGTCGTCACTGGGGCTGGTCGAGCGGACGATGTACTGGGTCGAGCGCGCCAACACCATCCGCCGCGCCATCGAGGAGCGGGCGTGGAACGCGGAAAAAGGCTATTTCGCCGGTTCGTTCGGCGGCGAGGAGGTCGATGCCAGCCTGTTGCAGCTGTTCGAGCTCGGTTTCCTGCCGGCAGACGATCCGCGCTGCGTGGCCACCTTCGCCGAGGTCGAGCGCCAGTTGCGCCGTGGCGACAATCTCTACCGCTATGTCGAGCCGGACGATTTCGGCGAGCCGGAGACGGCGTTCAACTTCTGCACCTTCTGGTACATCGAGGCCCTCCACATGATGGGCCGGACGGAAGAGGCGCGCGACCTGTTCGAAGCCATGCTGGCGCGGCGGACGCATTCGGGCCT
>CAMLPZ010000129.1 GCA_946482045.1 uncultured Asticcacaulis sp. | reverse complement strand
TTTACCGCACTGTGCGGCAGAACGCCGGGCTCCGCAAGCGGCACGGCCATATTGCGTATCGGTCGTTGCAGATGTAAGGGATAACAGGGCTACATAAACAGGGGCAAATCAATGCACGGTAACATCTTCCTGCGCACCAGCGTCATCGCCTTCGTATTGTCGATGGGTTTTGGCGCCTATATGGGCGGAACACACGACTTTGCCTACGCGCCGGTGCACGGGCATCTCAACCTGATCGGCGGGGTCCTGATGTTCCTTGCCGGCCTGTTCTACAACAGCCATCCCAGCCTGTCGCCGAAGCTGATTCTGGTCCACTATTGCATAGCACTGGTTGGCCTGCTGCTGATCATTCCCGGCATCTACGGTTCGATCGCCGTGGCGCCGTGGGCCGCGCCCGTCGTAGGCCTGGGCTCGGTCGTGACCATTATCAGCGCGCTGTTCTTCGCCTTCATGGTCTTCAAGGCGACAGGCAAGACAAAGGCGTGATCTGACGAGATCACGCCTCAAAAATTCGCCAGATTTGGCCGTTCAGCCGAACGCCTTGGCGGCTGTGCGGGTGACATTTTCCAGCTCGCCGAACAATTCCGGCTCGATGGCGTCGAAAACAAAGCAGGTCTTGCTCTGGGCGTGGCTCTTCAGCGTGTCCGGAACCGGAATGTCGCGTCCTTCCTTCATAGCCAGCGGCGGCAGGTAGTAGGAGACGCGGCTGCCGGCCAGGCGGACCGTGCCGAACCAGATCGGGTCCTTCGCCGCCATGGTCGCGGTCGGAACATTGACCGTGCATTCGCCCACCACATCCTTGCCGATTTTCATGGCAGGGGCCGCGCGAACCATCAGGTCGCGCAAGGCAATATAGAGCGGATACTGGTCGGCCATAGCTGGAACTCCTTTTGAAACTGCCCGGTTTATGCTGACGCGGTTGCCCCTCTCTAACATACGAGTTGCAAAAAAAGCGTTGCCACGATGGCCGGATCGTAATAGTTTCCATTGATACTATCATGCGGAGGTCGCCATGCCTGAAACCGACACCAACATCCTGGGTCTCGATGGCTTTGCCTTTGTGGAGTTCACTGGCCCCGACATAGCCGCGATGGCCGGACAACTCGAAGCCCTGGGGTTTACGGCCGTCGCCAGGCATCCCACCCGGGCGATTACGCGCTATCGGCAAGGCCGCGTCGATTTTCTTCTGAATGATGCGGCGACGCAGCAGGCTTCGGCGTTCAGCCAGGCGCATGGCCCGTCGGCAAATGGCATGGCGTTTCGCGTAAAAGATACCACCCGTGCCTACGCGCTTGCACTCGAAAACGGCGCGCGGCCGGTCGACGCAGCCATGAGCGCCTTCGCCGACGTGCCGGTGCTCGAAGGCATAGGCGGTTCACTGCTTTATCTTGTCGACCATGACGTCTTTGCCGGCTGGACACCTCTGGCCGAAGCCTGCGACGGCGTTGGCTTCGGCATCATAGATCACCTCACGCACAATGTCGGTCGCGGCCGCATGCGCGAATGGTCGGAGTTCTACCGCCGTATCTTCGGCTTCGAGGAGCAGAAATATTTCGACATCAAGGGCCAGGCGACAGGCCTGTTCAGCCAGGCGATGATCGCGCCCGACCACCAGATCCGCATTCCGCTCAATGAAAGTCAGGATGACACGAGCCAGATCGAGGAATTCCTGCGTCAGTATAACGGCGAGGGCATCCAGCACATCGCGCTGACCACCAGCGATATCTACGAGACGGTCGAGCGCCTGCGCGCGCGTGGCGTGAAGCTTCAGGACACGATCGACACCTATTACGACCTGGTCGACAAGCGCGTGCCCGGCCATGGCGAGGACCTTGAGCGCCTGCGCCGCAACCGCATCCTGATCGATGGTGGTGGCGAAGACGGGATTTTGCTGCAGATCTTCACTGAAAACACCTTCGGGCCGATCTTCTTCGAGATCATCCAGCGCAAGGGCAATGACGGTTTCGGCAACGGTAATTTCCAGGCCCTGTTCGAATCGATCGAACTGGATCAGATTCGCCGCGGTGTCATTAAGGTCGCGTGATTGGCAAACGGGACTGCACGAAGCGAAGCTGAGATGCGGTGATGGGGGCGAGTTCGCTCCGGAGCAAACAGATGTCCCAGTATATGAGCGGTTTCGGCAATTATTTCGCAACGGAAGCCGTGGCCGGCGCCCTGCCCGTCGGCCAGAACTCGCCGCAACAAACGCCTTTCGGCCTCTACGCCGAGCAGCTTTCCGGCTCGGCCTTCACCGCGCCCCGCGCCGAGAACCTGAGGTCGTGGCTCTACCGTCTGCGTCCCTCGGCCAGTCATGCACCTTTTGAACGCCTGAAGGACGGGCCGTCCGTCGGCCCAGCTACGCCCAATCGCCTGCGCTGGTCGCCGCAAACACTTCCAGAAAGCCCGACAGATTTCCTCGATGGCCTGACCCCGTGGGCAATGAACGGTGACGCCGCGACACACAGCGGCGTCACTGTCTGGCTCTACGCCGCAACCGCTTCCATGGAGCGCGGTTTCTTCAATGCCGACGGGGAAATGCTGATCGTGCCGCAAGCCGGAGACATTTCCATATTCACGGAAATGGGCCGGCTGGACATTGCGCCCCTGAGCATCGCCGTCATCCCGCGCGGGGTCCGTTTCCGCGTCGAACTTAAAGGTGACAGCGCCACGGGCTATGTCCTCGAGAACCACGGCGCGCCGTTCCGCCTGCCCGAGCTCGGCCCCATCGGCGCCAATGGCCTCGCCAACCCGCGTGATTTCGAAACACCCGTCGCGGCCTTCGAGGACCGCGACGCCCCTACTCAACTGATCCAGAAGTTCCACGGCGCCCTATGGACAACGACGCTTAATCATTCGCCGCTCGACGTCGTCGCCTGGCACGGCAACTATGCGCCTTATCGTTATGACCTGACGCATTTCAACACGATCAATACGGTCAGCTTCGACCATCCCGACCCGTCGATCTTCACCGTCCTGACCGCACCATCCGAAATCCCGGGCACGGCCAATTGCGACTTCGTCATCTTCCCGCCGCGCTGGATGGTCGCCGAACACACCTTCCGCCCGCCGTGGTTCCACCGCAATATCATGAGCGAGTTCATGGGACTGATCACCGGCGCCTATGACGCAAAAGCCGGCGGCTTCCTGCCGGGTGGCGCGTCGCTCCATAACTGCATGAACGGCCACGGCCCCGATGCCGCCAGCTATGCGGCCGCCATCAAGGCTGATCTCAAGCCGCACAAAATCGAAGACACCATGGCCTTCATGTTCGAAAGCCGCTGGGTATTGCGGCCGACACCGGCCGCCCTCGCCTCGCCGGCGCTGCAAACCGACTATGATGCCTGCTGGCAGGACTTCCCGAAAGCGACCCTCCCGAAATGATCGACGCCACTAACGATATCGCCCTGGAAAGCTGGGTCGCTTCGGCCAACGGCCATCACGACTTTCCGATCCAGAACCTGCCGTTCGGCCTGTTCAGCCCGGCCGGTGAAGCTCCGCGCCCCGGCGTCGCCATCGGCGATCATATCCTCGAACTCCAGGCCCTGGTCGCCGCCGGCATGTTGCGCGACGTTCCCAATAACCTGGAAACGATCCTCGCCACGCCGCCCTTGCGCAAATCGCTGCGCCAGCAACTGTCGCGCCTGCTGTCGGACGCCAGCTTCCAAACCGCCGCCGAGCCCTACCTGCACGGCGCGCGGGATTGCACGCTTCATCTGCCGGTACGCGTCGGCGACTATACCGACTTCTATGTCGGCATCCATCACGCCACGAAAGTCGGCGCCCTGTTCCGGCCGGATAGCCCTTTGCTGCCGAACTACAAGTACGTGCCGATCGGCTATCATGGCCGCGCCTCGTCCGTTCGCGTGTCCGGCGAAGCCGTCGTGCGCCCGCGCGGCCAGACCAAGGCGCCCGACGCTGATGCGCCATCGTTCGGCCCCTCCAAACGTCTCGACTTCGAACTGGAACTCGGCGTCTGGGTCGGGCCCGGCAATGCCCTGGGCGATCCGATCGCCATTGCCGACGCCCCACAGCACATCGGCGGCTTCTGCCTGCTCAACGACTGGTCGGCGCGCGATTTCCAGGCGTGGGAGTACCAGCCGCTCGGGCCATTTCTCGCCAAGAACTTTCACACCACCGTCTCAGCGTGGATCGTCACACCCGAGGCACTGGCCCCCTTCCGCGCGGCGCAGGCACCGCGCCCCGAAGGCGATCCTCGCCCGCTCTCCTATCTCTGGACCGAGGACGACCAAGCCCATGGTGGCCTTTCCATAAATCTGGAAGTGTCTCTGCACACCGCGAAGATGCGCCAGCAGAACCTGCCGCCCGTCATCATCAGCCGCAGCCACACGCGCCATATGTACTGGACGGTCGCGCAGATACTGACGCACCACGCCTCGAATGGCTGTAACCTGCAATCCGGCGACCTGCTGGGCACGGGCACCCTGTCCGGCCCAGACGCTGCAAGCTCGGGCAGCCTCCTGGAACTGAGCAATGGCGGCAAATCGCCGATCATCCTGCCAAGCGGCGAAACACGGACCTTCCTTGAGGACGGCGATGAGATTACCTTAAGCGCCCGCGCCTCGGCCGACGGATTTGCCCCCATCGGCTTCGGCGAGTGCCGTGGGACAATCCTTGCCGCGAGACCGTGATGAAACTCTATGACTATTGGCGTTCGTCCGCCGCCTACCGCGTCCGGATCGCCCTTAACCTGAAAGGCCTGGCTTATGATGCCGTGCCGATCGACTTGCGCACCGGCGCGCAATCGGCCACCGACTATAAAAGCGTCAATCCGCAAGGGCTGGTTCCCGCCATCGAAGATAACGGTCTCGTGGTCACGCAAAGCCTCGCCATCATGGAATGGCTGGAGGAAACGCATCCTTATCCGCCGCTCCAGCCGTCCGATCCGTCAGGCCGCGCCGCTGTGCGCGCCATGATGGCGATCGTTGCCTGCGACATTCACCCGCTCAACAATTTGCGCGTCCTAAACGGCCTGAAGGCCGAGTTTGGCGCGGCGCAAGGTCAGATCGATGCCTGGATCACCCGATGGATCACGGCGGGCTTCGACGCCCTGGAAGTTATGATCGACCGTCACGGCGAAGGATTTGCGTTTGGCCAAGCGCCCACCCTTGCCGATTGCTGCCTGATCCCCCAGGTTTTCAATGCCCGCCGGTTCAATATCGATCTCACGCCCTGGCCGAGGATCACCGCCGTCGACGCCGCCTGTGCTGGACTAAGTGAATTCGCCGCCGCGCACCCGTCGCGCCAGCCAGGCGCCGAATGAGCTTTCCCCGCGTCTTTTCGACCCCGGCCGGCGTCGCCCTGGGGTCGCTCGACTTGATCGCCGACGGCAAGGCCCGCAACTTCGTGCTTGAGATCGGCGAAGCGCATTTTCATGGTTTCGTCGTCCGCCAGGGCGAACAGGTTTACGGCTATGTCGATCGCTGCCCGCACGCCGGAATGCCGCTGGCCGAAGAACGCGACGAATATCTGACCTCGCGCGGCGACCTGATCAGTTGCGGCTGGCACGGCGCGCTGTTCCGCATCACCGATGGCTATTGCGTCGGCGGCCCCTGTGCCAGCCGCAGCCTGACGCCGTGGCCGGTCGAGGTCCGCGAAGGGCTTATTGTTACCAAGTAACAAAATAAAATTGGTCTGGTTGATCCCTGGTTTAGGTAATGCCACTCTCGAACCAAAATAGAGAGGAACCGCCATGAAGACCGCCGCCGCCGCCGTCACAGTCCTGTCCCTGCTTACCGCTACCGCCGCGGAGGCCGGCAAGCCGCAGGGGCCAGTGGTCATCGGTTATGTCGCCGCCTTCCGCGACATGAAGGCGACCATGGAGATGACAGACCTCAGCAAACTGACCCATATCAACATCTCTTTCGTCAATCCGGGTAAGGACGGCAGCATCATTACCGGCGATAAGATGAGTTGCATGGATACCGACAACGGCAATGGCAACGGCACACGCTCGATCGCCGAAGTGCGCGAAATCGTCCGAATGGCCCATGCCAAGGGCGTCAAGGTGCTGGTGTCTTTGGGAGGCGGCATTATTCCCGGCTGCTCGGGCAACTGGACCGAACTGACGCGGCCGGGGGCGCGCGAAAAACTGGTCGCCGACCTGCTGGCTTTCGCCGACGCCACCGGCCTCGACGGCATCGATGTCGACCTGGAATGGGACGTGCTGACCGCCATCGACAAGGAAGGCAACTATGTGCCCTTTACCGAAGCCCTGCGCAAAGGCCTGACAAAGCGCGGAAAGCTTCTAACGTGCGCCACCGCGTCGAATCCAGGCGGCATGATCCCGATAGGTTCGATCCCGCATTTCGATTATATCAACCTCATGTCCTACGACCAGATCGGCGAGACCTGGGGCAAGGCCGGCGACGAACATTCAACGCTGGCGGCCGCCCACAAGGACATCGCCACCTGGAAAGCATTGGGTGCCAAGAAGGAACAGCTGACGCTCGGCGTGCCCTTCTATGGCCGGGGTTTCAACGGCTACAAGGGCGGCTACAGCTTCCAGAAGGTGTTGACGACCTTCGGCAAGGACGCCGCAAGTTACGACGTGGTAGGCAAGGCCTGCGCCGGCTGCGACTACGTGACCTATAATGGTCGCCCCACCATCCGCGCCAAGGCGGCACTGGCGGCTAAGGAAACAGCCGGCATCATGATCTGGGAGCTGTCCGAGGATGCGCCGGCGCCTAACAGCTTGCTGGAAGCGGCCTATGACAGCCTGCACAACCCCGACTGAATCGGACGTTTATATCGGTTTCAAATGACAACTATGCGTCAGGATTATGGCGCAAAAATAAATTTGACATAAATGTCAGTTTTGATTTGACCCTGGATTAGGCTTTGGTTAGGCTAGTGGCGCAGAATAAGAAGAGTGCCACAAATGTCAGCCTGCGCATCGAAGTTTGCCCGCGGTTTCGCAGCCATCTGGCCGCTGCCGTATGCGGGGATAATATTCGCGTTGCGGGAATTTCAAAAGAGATCCACGAACCAGCAACAGTTCGTACGCACGGCTCCTGGCACGCTCTATGCATAAAATAAAAGAAAAACAGGGAATGACGGCCAATGCGCGACAGTCTGCTTGAATATGTGTTCCGCCTGGGCGACGATGCCCTGATCCTGGGCCAGCGGCTCAGCACGTGGTGCGGCCACGCCCCCAATCATGAGGTAGACCTGGGCTTGTCCAGCCTGGCGCTCGACCTGGTTGAACAGGCCACCGATTTCCTCGATCTCGCCGCCGCCATCGACGGCAAGGGCCAGAACGCCGACACCCTGGCCTTTCACCGCGATCCGCCCGACTATCACAACTGTCTGCTGGTCGAGCAACCGAACGGCGACTTCGCCCAGACCCTGGCGCGCCAGTTCCTTTTCTCCAACTGGCAGGCCGTCTATCTCGATGCCCTGTCCGGCTCAGCCAATGCCGACATCGCGCGCATTGCTTCGAAGGCCCTGCGCGACGTGCAGTCCCACGTCGAATTCTGCCGCGACTGGATGATCCGCATGGGCGATGGCGACTGCGTCAACAACAAGCGGCTGATCATCAGCCTCGACACCATGACGCGCTATGTCGATGAGCTGTTCGTCATGGACGACGTCGATACCGAGTTGCTGGCGGCGGGCATCGCGGTCGACAAGCCGGCCCTACGCGCCGAGTTCGATGCGCGGGTCAACGCCACGCTGCGTCAGGCGCGCCTGGCCCATCCGCGCCCAGCCGAGCCGATTATTGGTGGCCGCCGCGGCCACCACAGCGAGCACCTCGGCCATATGCTGGCCGAGATGACGTTGCCGATGCGCGATGCCGGCGCCCGCTGGTAAGAGCGATATGCCGGGAATGTCCGCAGTTCCCGGCTAAATATCGCGACAGAATAAAAGCTTAATTTTTCACGTCAATCTTCGGCAGGTGGGAGATCGGCTCCAGGGTAATGTCCCGGAACCAGGTCTCCGCCCCTTCCGATTGCAACTGGATGCTGCCGTGGGTCAGCGGCGCGCAAGTGCCGGTTGGCTCTGGATCGCACAGGCCCCAGACCTCCATGACCGGCACGCCGTTGACGACGTGGATGGCACGATCGCCAAAGACATACAGGTCGAGCGTATTCCACTCCCCTACGGGAAGATCAGCATTGAAATTGTTCTCGATGTTCCAGTCCGCCGTATTGCCGATGGCGGCGCCTTCCGGCGCACCATGCATGTAGCGCAGTTTGGGCGCGATCAGGCTTTCGTCCTTGGCCACCGCTGACTTGACCACGATGCCATTGCCGACGGGCACGGCCATGCCGACCGATCCCGTCATGATTTCAAACTCGACCGAGCGGCTCCATGTGCCCCAGACGGCGCCGGGCTTGCCGTGGCTGTGATAGAGCAGGCCATTGTTTTCCGGCTCGTTCAGGCGCGGGGCGTGGCGCTTGCCGCCCCACTTGTACTGCAGGCGCAGATGATAGTTTGAGAAGTCGCCCTTATGGACGAGGCTGCCCCAGGTCTTGCCTGAGATGAAGATCGCCGGACGCCCGTCGATTTCACGGACGTCGAAAATATCGCCCTTGCCGCCAACACCCAGCGACGGACCGTGGTCGGGCCGGTAGGTTTCGGCCGGATCGGCGTAGCCCAGCCAGGCGTCCCAGGCATCGAGGTCCTTGCCGTTGAACAGCTCGACCGCCGGTCCCGTCGCCTTGGGGAGGTTGGTCAGCACCAGGGTCTGCGGCTTAAAGGCTGGCATCTCGGCGGCCAGAACAGGCGTCGCGCACGCCGCGAGAAAGACGGCGGCCAAAAGAGGTCTCAACATGGGGGCTCCCTTAATGTTATACCGGACAGGCTATCTATGACAGCGCTTACCGTCAAGCCCATTGAAGTTGTCCCGCTCAAGCTGGACACGCCCCTGACTATTGCGGCTTAGCCGCTTCCATCATCTTGTAAACGTTCATGACCATGCCGTTCGGCATGCGCATGTCGCCGGCCTTCATGTCGGCCGGACAGGTACCCTGCCATTGGCCATCCATGATGACCTTCGATTCCGTCCGCCCCATCATGGCCGGGCTATAGGTGCTGTCGATCGTCTGCTGGAAGGCCGCGTCGCTGGCCGAAACGATTTCGATATGGCTGGTCATCGTTGTGCCATTCATGGTGCAGACCTGGTCGATGACCGCACCGTTCGCCGTGCCACGAATATCGCGCTGGGCGCACTTGATGTCGTTGCTCATCTGGCCTGCCATCTGGCTCATCTTGTCGCCGAGCGCCGCATCGACGCAGATTGTCATCGGCATGGGCGACGGCGCGCCATCGACCGTATGGGTAATCCGCCACAGGCCGGGCTTGCGCCCCAGCGGATTGGCCTGCATCGGATCAACCTTGGCCGCCATGGCCGGAGCAGTCTTCGATGCAGCCTCATCGGCGTTCGGCGCGGGCTTGTTGCACGCCGCCACGGTCACACACAGCACGGCCAGCAGGGCCGACGTACCTAGGTTCATACGCATACCCATACTGACCTCCTCTGTTATCGAAGTCTATTCGGCCGCTTCGCTTTCTGTGGCTTGCCCAGCGGGCGCGTCCATGTGCAGAGACTCTTCCAGAGCGCGCTCGGCCGAACGCGCCTCAGCCTCGGACATCTCCGACGCAGGCACTTCTCCGGGATAGGCGTGCGGCGCATCATCCTCACTGGACTGACGTCCACAGGCTGAAAGAAGGACGATGACACCCAAGCAGAGAATTAGGCGCATAAAAACTCCCTGTAGCGGTGCATCTGCATAGCGTCGATCACGCAAAGTGTAAATGCCGCCGTCACGATTGCGCCGGATCCGCCGGTATCCGCCAATCGATCGGATCGCGGCCATTGGCCTCCAGAAAGGCATTAGCCTTGGAAAACGGACGGCTGCCGAGGAAGCCATTGTGCGCCGACAGGGGCGATGGGTGGGCTGAGCGGATGACCAGATGCCGCGAGGTATCGACAAAGGCCGCCTTCTTCTGGGCGTAGGCGCCCCAAAGGATGAAGACGACCGGATGGGGCTGATTATTGACGGCGCGGATGACAGCGTCGGTGAACAGCTCCCAGCCCTTGCCCTGGTGCGCGGCCGCCTGCCCCATCTCCACCGTCAGCACAGCATTGAGCAGCAGCACACCCTGTTTGGCCCAGTGTTCCAGAAAACCATGATGCGCTGGGGCAATGCCGAGGTCGGCCTGCAATTCCTTATAGATATTGACCAGAGACGGCGGAATACGCACGCCCGGTCGCACCGAAAACGACAGGCCATGCGCCTGTCCTTCGCCATGATAGGGGTCCTGGCCGATGATGACGACGCGCACCTTGTCGAGCGGCGTCAGGTCGAGCGCGCGGAAATATTCACTGCCTTTGGGGAAGATGCGGGCGCCGTTACCCCGGCGGTCCTGCAGAAAGGCCTTGAGCTTAGCCATGTAGGGCTTGGCGAACTCTTCGTTCAGCGCGGCCCTCCAGCCCGGCTCGAGCTTTACGCCCGGAGCTTCCGTTTCCAGGGTCGGGGCGTCACTCATTGCCGGCATCCTCCAAATGTCTCAACGCCGTTTTCGCAGCGAGTCCGACAGAGCGTCAAGCCACCAATCACTTCACGCAGGCGCCAGTGGCGCGGCCGCTCATCGCCATAGCGCTTTCCAGTGGTCCCTGGCGCGCGGTGACCGTACCGGTGAAGGCCTTGCGGTCTTCGGAGAATACCAGCTTGCCCGCGCCTTCCGCGCCCCCACAGGTGCCGGTCCAGGTCAGCGTATTCCCCACAATCTGGAAGTCGCGCGCCGTGCACTTCAGCCCACCCAGTTCCGCCGGCGGACGGTTAAGCTCTGCATCGCTAATACAGACGCTGGCCGTGGATGTGGCTGGTGGCAGGTCGCCGATGCGCGTGTTCGAGGTCACCTCCCACATCTGCGCCGGATCAGGCTTCACACCCGGAGGCGCCGGCGGCGTATTCATCGGTTCAACCGGCTTTGCGACCGCTGGCGGCGGTGTCGGCGCCATGGGGTCCGGCGTCGCTTCCTGGCGCGCCAGGACGGGCGCGGCAACCACAAGGCAGACGATACCGGCGCCGATGAAAAGAGGGTAACGGATGGACTGCATGACACCTCTCCTGAATGACATCTGGAGAGGTTAGGCAGGTGCGCGATAAGCGCTCAATCAGGGCCAGGGCCACTGAGATTGCGAAACCATCAAGTCCTTCTCCTTCCGCTATTGATAATGTGCGCGTTCGGCCTCGCGCTCAGCCTTCCAGGTCTTGAGCAAGGCCGCGCGGCGCTTAGGGTATCGCCGGTCGAGCGGCTGCCAGCTCTGCACA
>CAMLPZ010000128.1 GCA_946482045.1 uncultured Asticcacaulis sp. | reverse complement strand
CCATGACTTCGGGATCGAGCAGGTTCCAGCGCGAACGTTCGCACACCAGCGTGCCGCGCTTCGGCTTGCTTTCGATCAGCCCCTTGGCGGACAGGATCTTCAGGGCTTCGCGGTAAGGCGTCCGGGAAATATTCAGCGCTTCGCTGGAGTCGATCTGAAACGGCAGAATGTCGCCGGGCTTGTACGTTCCGTTCAGGATATCGATCGCCAGCCGGCGCGCCAGCGACCCATGAAGACGGCCCTGCGACGGCACTTCCTCGAAGGTGAAATCTGCCGTTGCATCGGTATTGGCTGACTTTTTCTTGCTTTCCATGACCTGACCAACGTCCCCTATGCGTGCTTATGCGCGACTTGTCCGGCCTTAGCAAGCATGCTCCGAAAAAGTGGGAACCGGTTTTTCGGATCAAGCATGCGACCATTAAGACATCTCGACTGTGCTGCGTTTCGTTCGAAACGCAGCACAGTCGAGCAAGCATGATGGCGCGATCGCATCCTACCAGAGCAGGGCATAGATCAGAACAAGGATGGCGACGATGCCGGCTGCCAGCGCATTGAAGACCGGCGTTGTGCGGAACTGCGAAAGCGTGGTTTCCGGCGACCACAGCGCCTCACGGTTCGGTTTCAGCTTGGAGACGGCGACGGTCACCAGCAGACAGATCCAGAACACCCAGCCGACGCGATCGAGAAACGGTATGTCAGGAACGAAGCGCAGCCATGCCAGCCATTCCCGGCCAGGCATATCCGGAGTCCGATGCACAGCGCTGGCAGCAAAGAACAGGACCGAGGCGGCCACCCCGGTCAGCAGGCCATAAAGCGCGCCGGTCGTCGAGGTAGGCTTCCAGAACATGCCGAGCAGGAAGATGACAACGATCGGCGGGGCGAAGAAGCCTGTCAGGTTCTGGCCAATCTGGAAGACCAGATCGAATTTACCAAGCAGCGGCTTGGCGACAATCACAGCAATAAGAAGCGCTATCGTGGCGGCCCACCGGCCGGTCGACACCAGCGCCTTTTCCGGCAGAGCCGGCTGCGCGGACCGCACCAGGTCGAGGGCGAAGATCGTCGCGATCGAGTTGATCTTGGATGCGGACGAAGCGACAATGGCGGCGATGAGAGCGGCAAAGACCAGGCCCAGTACGCCCGGCGGCAGCAGGCGCATCATCGACGGATAGGCCAGGTCGCCGCGAGGAAGTCCAGGGGCCAGCACAAGGGCGCACAGGCCCGGCAGCACCACGATCAACGGCATCAGCAGCTTCAGATAGGCCGCGAGTGCTATGCCGGTCTGGGCCTCGGGCAGGGATTTGGCCGACAGGGCGCGCTGGACGATATACTGGTTGAAGCCGAAGTAGGAGATGTTCATCACCCACATGCCACCGATCAGAACCGCCATCCCCGGGATCTCGGCATAGTTCGGGTCGTCCTCGTCGAAGATAAGATGGAAGTGGCCGGGATACTGCTGATGCAGGCGGCTCAGACCCGCCACAACGCCGCCCGGCGACAGTGAGCCGCCGATGGCGCCCAGGGATATCGCCAGTATCGCCAACCCGCCGACGATCAGGATCGTCACCTGGACGATGTCGGTCAGCGCCGCTGCCCTTAAGCCCCCGTACAGTTGGTATGACAGGGCGAACAGGCCCAGCAGCGCCAGGCCGATCAGCGGATCGAGGCCGGAAATATGCCCGATCGTCGTCGCGCCCAGCCAGAGAATGCCCGTCAGATTGATGAAGGTGTACTGAATGAGCCAGAAGACCGCCATCAGGGTCTTGACCTGGGGACCGTAGCGGCGCTCCAGAAACCCCGGCATGGTCTCAAGGCCGGCATTGTAAAACACCGGCAGGATATATTTGGCGACGACGATGAGCGCCAGCGCCGCCATCCATTCGTAGGACGCGATGGCGAGCCCCAGACGGTAGCCTGCCCCCGACATGCCGATGATCTGTTCAGCGGAGATGTTGGCAGCGATGATCGAAGTGCCGACGGCCCAGAACGGCAACTGCTTGTCGGCGAAGAAATAGGCGCTGACGTTCAGTCCGCGCGGCGCGCTTTTCGTCACATACCAGGCGGCAACACATATCGCGACGCTGTAGGCAGCGACGATCGCGATATCGATGGGGGAAAGACCACTTGTCGTCATGATAAGCAAATGCACATCGCCGCAGAGCCGGATACCCGTGGCTACAGTGCCCGGGCGCGTTCTGCAATCATCTGTTTTGAAAGCGCCTTTACTCGGCGTTGGCAATGCCTTGGAGCAGCACCAGATCAGATGCGTCCGGTATCGCCGGCCGTGGCAGGTCGCGATTCGGCGGCAGGCTACCCCAGGCCAGGGTAAAGGTCCGTCCATCCGGCGTCGTCGCCTGCACCGCATTGAGGTGCAGGCCGTTCGCTACGTGAACATGTCTGGCGACCGCCTCTGTCAGGCCGTCGACCTTGCGCTCTTCTATCAGCCTCAGCGACTTGGCGTCCACGACGAATTCCAGCGCCTGGCCCAGCCTGACGACGGGGACGATCAACTGGCCAGGCGCACCCGGCCGGGCCCCACCAACGAATATCTCGCTGTTCAGCGATCCGCCGCCACTGAAGTCCCAACGATAGTTCGTCCAAGCGCTGATCTGACGCTTCGTCCAGATTTTGCCCTCGCGGCGCGCCAGCCAGATCTGCGTGTTCCCGCTGGAATCGTACTTGTGGTACGTGATCGTCACCCTGCCCTGGTCGTCAAAGCCGATAATGGTGTTGTTGTTGATCATCCCGCCCTTGACCGGCACGGGATCGACGATCTCAGCCTGGCTCAGCCGGATCGGCAAGGTCAGCGGCGTGCCGTCGGCCTTTTCCCAATGGATCAGATCGCGTGTCCGCGCGTAGCTGAGATCGTGGTTGGTTTCCGCCATCGGCGTTTCGCGCCACACCCAGGCGATGTGGAAAAAGCCGTCGGGGCCCAGAACCGGGCCCATGAAATAGGCGTTGCGCGCCCCTTCCCCATCGATGAGCGGCGTCGAAGTCAGTGCCTTCCATTGCTGGCTGGCTTCGTCATAGACATTGTAGCGTTCGTTGCCATCACCGCTGGAGCCATCGCGGTACTTATAGATCAGCCTTCCAGCGCTGTCTTTGAGGAAGATCGGATAGGTTATCCGCTGTTCGCGCGCCGGATCGACCATGACAGGGCTGCGCTTTAATGTGCGCACGTCACCGCCGCGCTCACTGCGGAAATAGGTCAGCGGATCGACATGCATATTGCCGGCGACGTGGACGGCGCCGGCTCCATCCAGCGCCATGGCGATGTAATTGTGACTGTCCCAACCGAGCCATGTGTCGACCTTGTGATAGACCCAGTGCGCCGGATTGTTGAGCGGCCGCTGGGCGACGGTCAATTGCCGGTTGGCGTCGTAATAGGCGACAAAGAGGTGGGTGGCGCTGGCCACCATGGCAAAGCGGGCACTGTGGCCCGACCAGACCTTGTCAATAGCTTCAGGCGCCATCGCCGGTGTTTGGGCCGACGCAGACGAGACGCAAACCAGAGCGGCAAAGGCCAGGACTATCGAGCGCATACAGCGGCTCCGAGAAAGATGGGGCTGCCCTCAGGGCTTGACGAGCTTGGAACTTTTGCGGGCCGGCGATAGGGTCACGCGGATCAGCCCTCGGGACCGTTCTGTATTGACCTTGAAGCTTGCGAAAACCGTTACTGCGGAGGCGCGGTTTTCAAGGTACTGAACATATTTGGCGACCCCTGCAGGACTCGAACCTGCGACCTCTGCTTTAGGAAAGCCTTGCTCTATCCGGCTGAGCTAAGGGGCCACGCACGCCCTCTTTAGCGTGCCCCGCCGTTGGCAATCAAGCCGGAAAGGAATCTGTTCACATCCAACCCGAATCTCGCCAATATGGTTAACGCTAATTTCACCTACCACATTTAGTATAGAACAGATTGGCAATAGTGATTCGTCACTGATTCGGACACGTTTCGTTTCCGTCTCGTTCGGCTTGTGCAAAACAAACCGTTTACGATTGCGTGACACCGCCTTCCCCAGCCCCATAAATGCCTTTCCAAAGCCGTGGCAGGCACGTATTTAGTGCGGGCGATGACGACACCCGTTTATGCCCGCCCCACCCCCGAACCGTCCAGGCTTATGGCTGTGTTAGGGCCCACCAATACCGGCAAGACCTACTATGCGCTGGAACGCATGACCGCCCATGCCACCGGCATGATCGGCCTGCCGCTGCGTCTGCTGGCCCGCGAAATCTATGAGCGCGTCGTCGCCATGAAAGGAGTCAACGCCGTAGCGCTGATTACTGGCGAGGAAAAGATCATACCCCGCCTACCCTCCTATTTCGTCTGCACGGTCGAAGCCATGCCGCTGGAACGCCAGGTCGACTTCCTGGCCGTCGACGAGATACAGCTGTGCGGCGACGCCGAGCGCGGGCACGTCTTCACGGACCGCCTGCTGCACGCGCGCGGCCGCCATGAGACCCTGTTCCTAGGCGCCAAGACGTTCGCGCCGCTGTTCCGCCGCCTATTCCCCGAAGCCGAGGTCATGATGCGTGAGCGTCTTTCCGAGTTGAGCTATTCCGGGCCGAAGAAGCTGACCCGTTTGCCCAAGCGTTCGGCCATCGTGGCGTTTTCGACGGAAAAGGTGTACGCTATCGCCGAACTGATCCGGCGCCAGCGTGGGGGTGCGGCGGTCGTCATGGGCAGCCTGTCTCCCAAGACGCGCAACGCCCAGGTGTCGCTCTTCCAGAACGGCGAGGTCGAATTCCTGGTCGCCACCGATGCCATCGGCATGGGGCTGAACATGGACATCGCCCACGTCGCCTTTTCCGGCTTGTCCAAGTTTGACGGCAAGTCGACCCGCCACCTGACGGCCCAGGAGATAGGCCAGATCGCCGGCCGCGCCGGCCGCTTTACCCAGTCCGGCACCTTTGGTGTCACAGGAGAATGCCACGATATGGACGAAGACCTGGTTCACGCGGTCGAGCAACACCAGTTCCTGCCGATCGAAGCGGCGGAATGGCGCAATTCGGCGCTCGACTTCACTTCGCTTGACGCCCTGTTGAAGAGCCTCACCCTACCCTCGCCCCAACCCGGCCTGGTCCTGGCCAAGGAGGCGCTCGATGAAAAGGCGTTGCGTTATCTGTCGCAGGATGAGGACGTCGCAGCCAAGGTCAAGAACCCGGTCACCTTACGCATCCTTTGGGAAGCCTGCCAGCTTCCGGATTTCCGGAAGGTTGGAACCGAAGAATATTTCAAGCTGGTCAGCCACCTGTTCTGGTCGCGCATAAGCCCGGACGGCGCCGTGCCGGAAGACTGGATTGAAAGTGAGATCCGCGACCTCGATAAGATGGACGGCGATATCGACACCCTGTCGTCGCGCCTGGCCGGGGTGCGCACGCTGAGCTATATCGCCAACCGTGGCGGCTGGCTGAAGCGCACCGAGCACTGGCGGGAAGTGACGCGCGACCTGGAAGAACGCCTGTCGGACCGCCTGCACGAGGCCCTGATGCAGCGTTTCATCGATACGCGCACCAGCGCGCTCCTGAAGGCGCTCAATGCCGATGAGGAACTGCGCCCCGAGGTCACGCCCGAAGGCAAGGTCATCATCGAAGGCCACGAGGTCGGCGAACTGAAGGGCCTGTCGTTCAGCCTGTCGTCGACCCAAAGCGTCATTGAGGACAAGACCCTGCGCCAGGCGGCGTTCCGCGCCGTCAATCCGCTGCTGCTCGACCGGCTGCGCGACCTCGGCAATACGGCCTCAAAGGCCCTGCGCATCCAGGACGGACGCATCCTGTGGAACAAGGAACCGGTGGCCAAGATCGAGCCGTCCGATCCGTTCGCACCGCGCATCAAGCTGATGGACAGCGCCGATCACCCGGCGCTGCGTGCGCGCGCCGAAAAGCGCGTCACCGACTTTGTCCGCCAGACCAGCCTGCATACGCTGAAATCCCTGGCCAAGGTCAAGGCCGCGTCGGAAAGCGAAGCCACCGCGCCCCAGGTTCGCGCCATCGCCTTCCAGCTCTATGAAAACGGCGGCGTGACCCGCCGCGACGAAGGCGTCAAGATCAGTCCCGAGGACCGCGCCGCGCTGAAGGCTTTAGGCGTCGCTGGCCACCGCTATCTGTGGTTCCTGCCCGACCTGCAAAGCGGCGGGGCGCGCCATTACCTGCGCAGCTTCGGTAAGGGCGAAGGCCAGCGCGCCTTGAGCCTGCAGGGCCAGGTGGCGATTGGCGACCACCCGCCGGTCAGCATCAAGACGCTGTCGCAGCTCGACAAGATCATGGGGAATGGCCTGTTCCACCGGGGCGCGCTCTATATCCGGCCCGACGATTTCGCCGCGCTGGGCATGCACGAAAAGGCGCGGGACCAACTGCTCCAGGCGCTCGGCTATGTGAAGGTCCCGTCGCAGAGCTTCCCTGTCGTGGTGAAGCCTGCCAAGGTGGAAACGCCGGTCGTGGAAGCCGCGGCTGAATCAATCGCCGAGACAGCCGAAGACGCTCCGGCGGAACCAATTGAGGCCGAAACCGAAACGCCGGTTGCGGTTGCCGAAGAGAGTGCCGCCCCAATCGAGGATGTCGTCGAAACGACGGTTACGACCACCGAAGACGTCTCCGCTCCCGCTGCCGCGATGACCGAAGCGCCTGCCGAGACCACCGAGCCGGTCATGGAAGAGCGTCTGGGCTGGCGGCAAAAGTCGCTTGAGCCGCGCACGCCGCGTCCCAAGCGTGGCAAGCCCCCGCACAAGGGCAAGCCGCGCGAAGAGGCCATGGCCGAGGACGGCAAGCCTGCCCGCTCGGGCAAACCGCGTCACGGCAAGGGCGATCGCAAGTTCGAAGGCAAGGATCGCGGTCAGGAACGCAGCAAGGATGGCAAACCACGCGGTCCGCGGCCTGACCAGAAGCCGCGCGAGCCGTACGTCAACCCCTACTCGCCGTTCGCGATCCTGCGCGAAAAACTCGGCCAAGGCTAAGCACGGCCCACAACCCGAGCATCAGCCAGGCGAACAGGTCGCCGACGCGATTATAGAGGGTCGCACCTGGCCCCAAGGGCAGGTCCCCAATCAGCGTGCGTGGGCCATCGGCGGACGGCGCTTCGGCAACGATGCGGCCCTTGGCGTCGCTCAACGTCATCAGGCCCTCGGACGCCGAACGCGCCAGGGCAAAGCCGTTCTCCACGCCGCGCACCACCGCCATGCGGCCGTGCAGGCGCGCGTCAGCGACAAAGTCCCACGCCGGCGCCAGCAGCAATTTCACGCCGCCATAGCCGCGGATCATCGGCGCAAAATCCATGTCCTTACATATGGCGATACCCGTGTTGCCCAGAATCAGCGGCCCAGGACCGGCTGCGAATTCGCGTTCCAGGCCTGGCACCATGCGGCGCTTGAGATAGGTCTTGACCGGCTTTCCCGGCGCATAGAGACGCGCACTGTTGACTTGGCGGCCCTCGATGAATTCGTCATAGCCGACCACGACGGCAACGCCGGTCTCATCGGCCACAGCCTGGAAGATCGGCGCCACTGATGCCGCCCCCTTGCCCTCGACGAACATCTTTTCCGGCAGGACGGCATAGACAGGTTGGTCAGGCGCGACTTCGCGGATTGCGTCGGCGTACTGACGCGCGATAGCGGGCGCTTCCGCCGATTTAAACCGCCAGCCGGCGTGGTGATCGTTGCTGAGAAGCGCGATTCGTACCGTCGGCCCGGGCGGAGCCGAGAGGGACACAAGACCATAGATCATCGCGGCCGCCGCAGGAACGGTCCAGGCCAGCCAACCGCCGATCTGACGCGGTTGCAGGAGAACGACTGCAATGCCTGCCGGAATGACAGCGGCCAGGAAACTCAAGGCCGGAACGCCGCCAATCGACGCCGCCTGTAGCAGCGGCAGGACATCGACGAGCGCATAGCCCAGCGCGCCGAAACTGCCATTGGGCGAAACGAGTGAGACCAGATATTCACTGCCGGCCGTCATGGCGGCATAGCCCAGCACCGCCTGCCATGGTGCCGCACGTAGCGCACGCATGAACAGGATGGCCACAGAAAACAGCAAGGCCTGAAACGCCGCGATGCCATAGATGAGCGGCAGGACCTTGCCGTAGAACAGCATCGGCCCGGCCTCCCCCATCAATCCCGCCACGAAGGCCAGGCCGAACAGGCTCCAGCCACGGCCAGTCGTCAGGGCGTGCAGCAGGAGCGGTACCGGCGCGACCAGGACCAATGCGCCCCAGTGCCCGGTATCCCGTGACACGGCCAGCAGCGCGCCGGACACCAGCGCCGCAGCAATTCCCCAACCCAGCTTTCCAAACCTATCCATTATGCCCCCGTTGCGTAGACGCGCTGCGCCGACCGCAGGCAGAGTTCCGTGAAATCCTGACGCGCCATGTCGAAGCGGCCTGAGCGGTGCAACTGGATCAGGCCCTGCAGGACACCCCAAATCGCCATTGCCATCTCGAGCGGATCGCCCGCCCGCACCAATCCCTCCGCCTGGCCGCGTGTCAGCTGTTCGACCATAAGGCTCACGGCCGGAGACTTGCCCTTGCGGAAATCCTCAGGGTAGATCCGCTCGACCTCGGTCCGGAGAACAAAAGCTGCGTCGAACAGGGCCGGATCATCCATGGCGAAATCGACAAAGGCGCGCGCCGCATCTTCCAGCCACATCTGCGTATCTGCTTGAGGGATGACCTCGACGCGCCTGCGCCATACCGTAAAGGCGTGTTCTCCCAAGGCGCGCAGCAGATCAGCCTTATCGGCATAATGGCGATAGACCGCCATGGGCGTAATGCCGGCCTTTGTGCCGACACTGCGCAGGCTCAGCCCCTCCAGCCCGCGCTCGGTAAGTTCTTCCAGGGCACAATGCAAAATGCGTTCGGCGGTCGACATGTATACAGCGTATACATCAGCGCGCACGTCAAAGCAAGCCAGCGACCGTTACTGCGGTTTATCGGTCGTTGGCGGACTTACGAGCAGTGCCGTGCAGGACGGTTTTCAATTGTTCGGACAGCAGGCGCGCCGCCTTATCGGGCTCGTGGTACATGTCGACGGCGCAGATCCAGCCACTTTCGTCGCGCAGGCCCACAGTGGTCGCCTCCATACCTTCACCGTCGGATAATATGACGCTTGAGACGATATATTCGCGCTTGGGACCAGGGCGGCGGTAGGCGACTGCCTCGGCACGATAAAGCCGGTTAAGCGCGTCAAGCACCCGGGCAATATTGTCCCTGCCCCTGATGATTTCGTCGAGCAGGTTCGTCTTCAGGACCGCATCGTCCATCATTTCGGGCACAAGTGTCCTGCCATTCTTCGCTGCCACAGGCATAACTCGCTCCGCGTCTCTCCCACAGGTAGAGTACACCTAAGTCGAAATCAGGATTCGATATGTTTTAATGTAACGCGATCCGGTCACAGGCCGAGAAAGGCCAGCATCAGAAAGGCGCAGAACAGCACGAAATGCGTCGTGCCTTCTATGGCATTGGTCTGGCCGTCGTTCAGGTTGATAGCGGCAACCAGCAGGGTCAGGGCCGTCATGATGGTCTGCACCGGCGTCATGGCCATGACGATCGGCTGCCCCTGCGTAAGCGCCAGGAACTCGATCACCGGCACGGTCAGCACCACGGTTGACAGCGAAGCGCCGAGCGCGATGTTGATAACCGGCTGCATGCGGTTGGCAACCGCCGCGCGCAGGGCCGTCATGATTTCCGGGCTGGCCGAAATGGTCGCGACCACAAGGGCAGAAAAGATCGGCGGAATACCCGTACCTTCCAGGCCGACATCCAACGTCTTGGACATGGCTTCAGCCAAAATGCCGATCAGGACGATGCCGATCATCAGCGTCACGACCGAGTGCCAGGCCCGGCCCTCCAGCTCGGAGCCGTGGCCGGGGTGATGCTCCGCGCCCTTCGATTCGTACGAATAGCTGAAGAAATAGCTGTGCCTGGTCGTCTGCAGCCTGAGGAACATGCCATAGAGAAAGATCATGATGGCGATGGAGAAGATTGAATAGGCCTGCCAGTGGGCGGTCGGTACGAATTCGGGTACCAGCATGGAGACGCCCATGCCGGTCATGATCATGACGATATAGGTCTTGCCCGAAGCGTCATTATAGGGCTGTTCGCCGTGCTTGAGCCCGCCGAGGATAGCGGCAACACCGATAATGCCGTTGATGTCCAGCATCACCGCCGAATAGATTGTGTCGCGCGCCAGGGTCGGATTATGAGATTCGCCCAGCATGATCGCCAGGATAACCACCTCGACCAGCACAGCCGACAAAGTCAGGATCATGGTGCCATAGGGCTCACCGACCTTTTCGGCCAGGATTTCGGCGTGGTGTGCGACGCGAAGTGACGCGAGGATGATCACACCGATCAGCGCGATGGCGGCGATCAGCGACGGTCCCTGCCCGGCATGGGTGATGGCGTGTTCCATGGGCAGCGCCAGAACCGCAACCGCGGCAGCAATGATCAGGAACAATTCCTTGCGGATAAGAGCGAGCATGGCGATTCCAGGCAGAAAGTGCCCGAAATCGCCGCCCGACCGTAAAAAAGCAAGCGCTTATTGTTTATGAGCCGCCGCCAGAACCAGGAACATGTAGTTGGTCTCACCACCGCCCATGACATATTCGCCCTGCTGCCAGAAATAAGGCCAGACCTTGAGTTCCGGCAGGTCGGGCCGGATCAGGGCCGTGCCAGAGATCACGCCACCCGGAATGTAGCTCCAGTCGGCGCGGTTGGTGCCATAGGCGGTCGTGGCCGAATTGGCGCCCACACCCGACGCGAACGACCAGGTGTTGCTGCCCGGGTGGACACCCAGGACGAAGTTGAGCGCCTCATGTTGCAACGTCACCGGCGTGGCTTCGGGCCAGGCCTTGCGGAAGAAGTACTGGTCAACGCCAAACTCCTGGATCTGCCAGCCGGCGCCCCAGATATTGGGCTTGTACGGCACGCCATAAGGCGTCTCCAAAGCTTCCCTGGCGAGCTTCTCCTGGTGCGCCTTGACGGCAGCGGCGACATCACGTCGGAAGGCCTTGTCCTTGATCAGCGGCATGGCGGAAGCCAGCCCTGGGCCCGTCCTGTCGATACTGGCGACGATCTCGGACTTCATGCCGACCAGCTTTTTGATCAAGGCTGGATCGCGCGTCGTCTGCGCCAGTTCCGACAGGGCAAAAACCTTTGCCTTGACGTTCTTGGCGCGGTCGAACGCTTTACTATAAAGGTCCTGCGCGGCTTTCAACGCATCGACCGACAATTGTGGGTTATATGTCTTCATGACGCGCGAGGCCGCTGCCAGCCCGCCGGCCGTATCCAGTTCGCGATCGGGATTGTCTTCGGTGAACACCCAACGGTCGTCGGTCAGCGACGAATGCGTACCGGTCTTTTCCCCCGGCTTCAGCGCCG
>CAMLPZ010000127.1 GCA_946482045.1 uncultured Asticcacaulis sp. | reverse complement strand
ATGACGGAAGGGGGGATTCCCGACTTCAACCAACGGCTACGAATTAGGCCGCCCGATCACGTAAAAAAGCTTTTCGCCGGCACGACCGTATCGGTCGCCTTGGCGTCGCACTGGGCGTAGACAAAGCCCTTCTGGATGGCGAACGCCCCAACCTCGCCCTTTGTGTTCAAGGCGAGGAACCCAACCTGAAGCGTCTTGGCCGCTTCAGGGCGGCGGCGGACGATACGCATGACCGCCTCTTCGCAGGCCTTTTGCGGCGACCGCCCTTGCCGCATCAGCTCGACGACCAGGAAGCTGCCGGCATTGCGGATGACCTCTTCGCCAACGCCGGTCGAGGTCGCTGAGCCAATTTCGCCATCGACATAGAGGCCGGCGCCGATGATCGGGCTGTCGCCCACGCGGCCGCGCAGCTTCCATGCCATGCCCGAGGTCGTGCAGGCGCCGGACAGACGCCCCTGCCCGTCCAAGGCCAGGATACCCAAGGTGTCGTGATTGTGCTCATCACCAGGCATCTTGCTGTTGGGCACATGGCCATAGGTCGACATCTCGCTGTTGGCGACCGGCTGATAATTCTGCACCTTCAGCCATTCTCGCCAGGCGGCCTCGGATTCCGGCGTCAGCAGCTCTTCCTTCGGAAAGCCCTGTTCGATGGCGAATTGCAGCGCGCCGTCTCCCACCAGCAGGACGTGTGGCGTCTTTTCCAGCACCCGCCGCGCTACCGAGATCGGGTGGGCGATGTGTTCCAGCGCCGCGACGCCGCCGCAGCGCCATTGTTCGTCCATGATGCAGGCGTCGAGCGAGACATGGCCGTCGCGGTCGGGGTAGCCGGCGCGGCCGACGCTGTGGTTCTTCATGTCGGCTTCGGGCACGCGCGCCCCGGCTTCGACGGCGTCGAGCGCATAGCCGCCGCCCTGGATGACCGACCACGCCGCCTGGTTGGCAGCGACTCCGAAGTCCCAGGTCGAAACGACGATAGGCTTTACGGGGCTTGCGGCCTTCGCGGTACTGGCAAGACCGGTCAGAGCGGAGGCCAGCAGTGAGGCTTTGACGAAATCGCGGCGGTCGGTCATGGCATTTCTCAAGTGAAGGAAGGCGGACGGTCGCCCATATGGGCGCCAAATTGTGTGTTCGGCTCAGGCCCCATATCAAAGCGCAATGTGCCGCCGCGCACCAGATCGGCGTGGCGAATAAAGCTCTTCGTATAGGGTTTGCCATTCCAGCTCACGGCCTGGACGTAGATGTTGGCGGCGCTGTTGGCTGGCGCATCGATAATGAGCTTTTTGCCCCTGGCCAAAGCGACCTCGGCGCGGCGCACCAAGGGCGAGCCGAAGACATAGTTCCCGCTGACCGGGTCGACCGGATAGACGCCCAGCGCGCTCATCAGATACCAGGCGCTCATCTGGCCGCAGTCCTCGTTGCCTTCCAGGCCATCGGGGGTTGCACGGTACATGTCCCGCATCAGTTGGCGGACGCGGCTCTGGGTCTTATGCGGGCTGCCGGTATAGGCATAGAGATAGGCGACGTGGTGGCTGGGCTCATTGCCGTGGGCGTATTGCCCGACCAGACCCGTAATGTCGGCCAGCGACTTTTCCTCGGCATTGGCGGGCTCGACAAACAGCGCATCCAGCCTGGCCTCATAGGCCTTCAGGCCGCCAAACAGCTCAGCATAGGCGTAGATATCGTGCTGATTGAGGAAGGTCGCCTGCCAGCCATTGGTTTCGGTATAGTCGCGCCACTTCGTCTGGTCGTGGCCGAGCGAATGCGGATTGTAGGGTGTTACCCACGTCCCGTCGGTGCGACGGCCGCGGACAAAGCCGATATCGCGATCGAACAGGTTGCGGTAGTTGCGCGAGCGGGCGCGCAGGGTTTCGGCCGTCTTGCGCGCACCGATTTCAGTGGCCAGCTTCGACGTGCACCAGTCGCTATAAGCATATTCCAGGGTGCGCGACACGGACTCATCAACCTTATCGGCCGGGATATAACCCAGTTGCCGATAAAGCCCCAGACCATGGACATCGTCGACAAAAGCACGCTTGCTGAGGACTTCGAGGCCGGCTTTGTAGTCGATGCCTTTGAAGCCCTTGACGGCGGCCTCGGCCATGACGGCGGCGGCGTGGTAGCCGATCATCATGTCGGTCTCGCGCCCCTGCAGCGGCCAGATCGGCACGCCGGTCGGGCTCTGCTGGCCCATGCGCACCAGCCCGCCGACCATGCCCGGCACGCGCTCGGCCTGGGTAATCGTGAAGAACGGATGGACAGCACGATAGGTGTCCCAAAGGCTGTAGGTCGAATAGTTGGCGTCGCCAGGTTTCAGCGTATGGACTGCGTTGTCCATGCCACGATAGCGGCCATCGACATCGTGAAAGACGGTTGGCGCCAGCAGCATGTGGTAGTGAGCAGTGTAGAAGATGCGCGGGTCGACATCGTCGCTGAACGTGGCGCGGACTTTGGACAATTCGCCTTCCCAGGCGTTGCGGGCGGCGGCGTGCACGCGGTCGAAATCGAAGTCGGGCAGCTCAGATTCGAGATTACGCAGGGCGCCCTCGGTATCGACGGCCGAAATGCCGACCTTGACCAGCAGCGGCGCCTCTCCGGCATCCGGGAAATGCAAAGCGGCTTTCAGGTTCTTGCCGGTGACGTGCGGCCCTTCGACGGGCTGGTTGTCGCTGTAGAACTGCACGCGCGACATGGGCCGCGACAGCTTCATGGCAAAGAAGATCCAGCGGCCGGAAGCCCATTGAAAGACCTGGCGGCCGCCGACAATCGTATCGTTGCCGATCAGGCGCAGATGGGCGTTGTCGAGGACCATGTCGCGGTTCTCGCCCCACCACTTTTTGCCCCCATGGACGAAGTCGAGCAGGATGTGCCCCGCCTCGCCTTCCGGGAAGGTATAGCGATGCAGGCCCGTGCGGTTGGTCGCCGTCAGCTCGGCGCAGATGCGCGTGTCGGTCAGGTGGACGCTGTAATAGCCGGGCCGCGCCGTCTCGGTCTCGCGGTCGTAGCGCGAGCGGTAGCCGAGATCGGGATTGTCGAGCGGTCCGGGCTCCAGATGCACCGGGCCAGTCGCCGGCACCAGCAGGACGTCCAGCATGTCGGGACAGCCGGTGCCGCTCAAATGGGTGTGCGAAAAGCCCATGATCGAGCTGTCCGACTGATGGTAGCCGGAGCACGAATCCCAGCGGTCATTGCTGGTGTCGGGGCTCAGTTGCACCATGCCAAACGGTACGGTAGCGCCGGGATAGAGATGCCCGTGCCCGCCCGTCCCGATGAACGGATCGACGTGGTCGCACAGATTTACCGGCCCGGTCCACGCGACAGCTGGCAAGGCGCTTATGGCGGCGGTTCCGGCAAGGACCTGACGGCGGGACAGCATAAGCGCCTCAGGCCAGAAGGTGCGGCTTTTCGGCCGCCAGGTGCAGGATCAGCGTGCCGAACAGGCTATTGGCCCAGGCAAACCAAGACCGGGTGAAGACAGCCGCATCATCCTTGCCCACGCTTTCGTTCATGAAGCCGCGCGGACCGGCGGCGACTTTCAGCATGCGCAGGCACTCGCGGATTTCGTCGTCCCTGGTCGATGTCAGGGCCTGCATCATCAGGGAAATCGGCCAGACGGTATTCAGTCCCGAGTGTGGGCTGCCAACGCCCTTCAGCACCTTGCCGTCGTAATAGTAGGGATTGCGGTCGCTTAACACGGCCGCGCGCGTGCGCAGGTACAGCGGGTCGTCCTTGGCGCAGAAACCGAGGTAAGGCAGGCTCAAGAGGCTCGGGACATTGGCGTCGTCCATGAACAGCGCGTTGCCAAAACCATCGACCTCATAGGCCCAGATATCGTTGCCGTCCTTGTCCTTGGTGCGGCCATAGATGTACAGGCCGCGTTCGACTTCGCCGGCCAGGGCCAGGCAGTCGACGGCGAAGACCGGGTCGAGCCCCATGGCGTCGGCGTGCCTGGCCAGTTGGCGCAGGCTGACCAGGGCAAAGGCGTTGCCTGGAATAAAGTACGGATAGGTGCAGGCGTCGTCCGACGGCCGGAAGCCGGAATGGATCATGCCGGTATATTTCGTCGGCCAGCCATAGCCGCGCGGCAGCGTCTCGGTCGGTTCCGACGCCGTACGGTTGAAGCGGTAAGGGCCGTCCCCATCTTTGCGCTGCTGTTCGCGGAAGGTCTTGAGCACGGTCCGCATCGCCGCCCGCCAGGTGTCATCGAATGGCGCGGTATCCCCAGTCGCTTCGATATACTGGTTGGCCAGGCGGATCGGGTAGCAGAGCGAGTCGATCTCCCATTTGCGTTCGGCGACGCCCGGCTTCATCTCGGTCTGGTCGGTCAGCGACCACGACAGGTCCGTCTTCGCCGTCGGGTCACGCATATAGGCGTTGGCGTAAGGATCGATCAGGATGCAGCGCGCCTGGCGCTGGAACAGACCGTGGAACATGGTCCGCAAGCTGGCATCCTTGGCCGCCAGCGCGACATAGGGCTCAACCTGGGCCGAAGAGTCGCGTAGCCACAGGGCGTTGATGTCGCCGGTGATGACAAAGGTGTCGGGCTTGCCGTCCGCCCTGCCCGTCTCGACCGTCGTGTCGAGCGTGTTGGGAAAGCAGTTCTCGAACAACCGCGCCAGTTCCGGATCCTTGATCGTCTTGACCGTCTTTTTGATGACGGCTTCGACCGAGGCATTGGGGAATTTGCGCGTCGCGGCCAGCGGGCGTTTGCCGCTGGCGACGACCGGCGACATGGCCGGGATTTCGGCGAAGGCCCGCGTGGCGGCGAAGGTCGCCGCCGCCGTCAGACCGAGGATGAGTTGCCTGCGTTGCATGGTTCTATCCTAGATTTGCACCAGACCCGGACGGTCCCAGATCTGGTGCTTGCCGCCGGCGACCGAGCGTTCGGCGCCATCGTGCAGATCCAGCACGATGATCTCATTACGGCCGACCTTCAGATAAGGCGCGGGCACAAATAAGGCGTGCTGCGGCCCGACCGACCAGTGACGCCCGAGGTTATGACCGTTGACCCAGGCATAGCCCTTGCCCCAGCCGCGCATGTCCAGGAAGGTATAGCCAAGCTCGGTCAGGTCGAAAGACCCACGGTGGAAGGCCGGGCCGGTGACGTGTTCGGTCGAAAACCGCAGACTGCTGAGGTCATCGAGCGGCAGGCTATAGTGCTCCCAGCCTTCAAGTGCTGCGCCATTCAGGGTCACGTCGCCGATCAGGCCCTTCTGGTCCTTGCCGATCTGGTCGCCGTAATTGATGCGGCCCATGATATCGACCAGGACGTCGATCCGCTTGCCCTTCTTCGCCGCGATATCGAGGCTGGTCTCGTGATAGCGGCGATCGAGCACGCCGGCCGGTACGCCATCGACCGATACCTGCGCATAATCGCGGACCTCGCCGAAGGTCAGCGCGCCCTTGGCCGCCGCCTTGACCTTGTGACGGTAGAGGATCATACCGTGCGGCTGGTCGAGCTGTTCCAGGGTGCGCGGACTCTTGGCGGTCACCGGCTTACCGAGCAATTGCCACAGCGAGGCCTTTTCATTGAGACGGAAGCGCTTGATGTCGATCGCCTTTTCCGGCTCCGGCATCGCCGTAAAGCGCTCTTTGGGCAGGAAGGCCTGGAACAAGGCCTTGGCGGCTTCGTACTTCGGCGTCGGGCGCCCGGCCTCATCCAGCATGGCGTCGTAGTCATAGCTGGAAATATCCGGCTGATAGGTCCGGCTGTTCTTGTCGTAATTGGCGCCGGCATCGAAGCCATACGACGTGCCGCCGTGCAGCATGTAGAAGCTGAGCGAGATCTTGTTTTCCAGCATCCATTTCAGGCTGTCGATCAGCGGCGGGATCGGCATGGACGAATGCATCTCACCGAAGTGGTCGAACCAGCCGCCCCACAGTTCGGTGCACATGCGCGGGCCCGACGTCTTGAACTTGCCGAAGCGTTCGAACTCGACGCGGGCCTTGTCGTGGGTGCCGAAATTGATGCCGTTGAACATCTCCGGCAAGGCGCCGTTTTCGATGACGGCCGCGCCATCGACCGTGTACAGCGCGCCGGCAAAACCCGCAGCGCGCACCTGGTCCTTGACCGCGCGCATATAGCTCAGGTCGTTGCCGAACGAGCCATATTCGTTTTCGACCTGGGTCATCAGGATCGGACCACCGCGATCGATCTCCAGATGCGCGACTGCCTCACCGATACGCTTTAGCCATTCGCCCGACGGGTCCATGTAGCGCGGATCAAGCGAGCGCGGACGGATGTCCGGATCGTTCAACACCCAGCCGGGATAGCCGCCATTGTCCCATTCGCCGCAGATATAGGGGCCGGGGCGCAGCAGCACCCACAGGCCTTCTTCCTGGGCGGTCTTGATCCACGCCGCCAGGTCGAGATTGCCGGTGAAGTCATAGACGCCCTTACGCTTTTCATGTGCGTTCCAGAAGACATAGGTCGACAGGGTATTCAGCCCAAGCGCCTTCAGCTTGCGCAGGCGGTCGCGCCACAGTTCGCGCGGGATGCGCGGATAGTGCATCTCACCGGCCATGAGGTGCAGCGGCTTGCCGTCGAGGACGAAATCATTCCCGACGATGCCGAAACGCGGATTGGCGGCCAGCGCTGCGCCCGCGGGGATGAGACCGGCGGCGGCCGAAAACGCGGTCATGGCAGCGAGAAAGTCTCTGCGGGAAGTCATTCGGTACTCACTATTTCGGGAGGGTTTGGGTGCCCGTCACGGTGACGTCCTTACTGACGCCGTCAGGGCCGGGTTGCCCGCCGCCAACAAAGACGCCGTAGGTGCCGGGCCGCTGGGCGCGTTCGCCCCGGCGGCTGACGGTCGACAGGTCGCGCGGCGTCAGGTCGAAGGTGACGTCGCGGCTTTCGCCGGGCTTGAGGTGCAGGCGCGTAAACCCCGCCAGGCTGTATTTCAGCTTCTGCGCATCGGCCGGGGGCGTGAGGTACAGTTGCGCGACTTCGTCACCGGCAACAGAACCGGTATTGGTCACGGTCGCGGTGACCTTCAGCCCCTGCCCGGCCGCCACTGTGCTTTCTGACAAGCGAATATTGCTGTAGCCAAACGTCGTGTAGGACAGGCCATAGCCGAAACCATAGAGCGGTTCGCCAGTAAAATAACGATAGGTCCGGTTGTCCATGCGGTAGTCGATGAACGGCAGAAGGTCCTGCACAGACCGGTAGAAAGTGACCGGCAAGCGGCCCGACGGATTGTTCTGGCCGGTCAGGGTTTCGGCGATGGCCGTGCCACCCGCCTCGCCCGGATACCAGGCTTGCAGCACCGCATCGGCATTGTCCTTGGCCCAGTTGAGCGCCACGGCGCCGCCGGACAGGTTGACGACGATCAGCGGCTTGCCCGTGGCCTTCAGCGCTTTCAGCAGGGCGTCCTGGCGTGCCGGCAGGCTGAGGTCGGTGCGATCGCCGCGATCGAAACCGGGGACCAGGATCGACAGCTCCTCGCCTTCGATGTCCGGCGACAGGCCGACAAAGGCGACCACGGCATCGGCGTCCTTGGCGGCCGCAAGGGCTTCGGTAATCTGAACGTCCTGTGGCGCCTGCCATTGCAGGCGCACACCCCAGTCGCCACCGACGTGACGGAACTCAAGCCGGATCTTGCGCGGTTTGGCGTCATCGAAGCGAATGTCGGCGCTTAAGGTCTTGCCGTCGCCAAGGTCCTGGATGACCGGCTTATCGTCCACAAAGAGCGCGACGGCATCATGCTTGTTGTCGCACTCCCAGCAGCGTTCCATGTAGATTTTCAGTGTGTAGTCACCGGCCGCCGGCGGGGTGATCTCGCCCGTCCAGCGGATGCTGTAGGGCTTGTTTTCCAGGGCCTTAACCGGCGCGACATTGTACAGGTCGAGATTGACCGTCCGGTCGGTGCGGGTCAGGACGGGCTTGCCCTTGAAATCCGGATTGTCGAAATATTCGCCCATCAGGCCGCGCTGGTTGCCGGAAGACAGGGCGGTTTCCGGAATGGGGATGGCGACGCCTTCGGCGACATTAGCCCCTTGCGCGTAAGCGACCGATTTGTAGGTCTTGCGTAAGCCGGAAAGCGGCGTCACCGGATCGATCAGCGCGCCGTGATAATTGGCGCGCAGGACTTCGAGCGTATCGGCATTGGGGCCGACGACCGCGATCTTCGCATCGGCCTTCAGCGGCAGGACGCCGTCGTTTTTCAGCAGTACAATCGACTGACGCGCCGCCTTTAATGCCAAAGCGGCGGCATCCGCCGTATGGATCTGCTTGGCGCTAATCGTGTGGTACGGACTGGGGGCGCCGTCGAGGCCTAGCCGCGTGCGCGCCGTCCACAGGCGACGGACAGCGGTATCGACCTGGCCTTCCGTGACCAGGCCCTGCTTCACCGCGCCTTCGAGGTGGCTGTAATACTTGCCGCAGTTGAGATCTGTGCCTGCCTTCAGCGCCTCGGCGGCGTTTTCTTCTGGCTCTAAGCGGTAGAAGTGGAAGGCGTACATGTCTTCGACCGCGTCGCAGTCGGTAACGACAAACCCCTTGAAGCCCCAGTCCTTGCGCAAGGTCTTATCGAGCAGGTCCGTGGACGCGCAAGCCGGGATGCCGTGCAACGAATTATAGGCGCACATGATCGACTGCGCCCCGCCTTCGGTCACCACCTGACGGAAGGCCGGCAGGTAGGTGGCTTCGCGGTCATAAGGCGAGCTGTCGACGTCGAAGCCGTGGCGGCCGGCTTCGGGACCGGAATGAACAGCAAAGTGCTTGACTGAAGCTATGGTCTTGGGATGCAGCGGATCGGGCCCTTGCAGGCCCCGCACGAAGGCGGTGCCGAGCGCGCCGGTCAGGTGCGGGTCCTCGCCATAGGTTTCCTGGCCGCGGCCCCAGCGCGGATCGCGGAAGATATTGATATTGGGCGACCAGATGGTCAGGCCCTGATAGCGGCCATGGTCGTTACCGGCGCCGACGGCGTTGAACTTGGCGCGCGCCTCGGTGGCGACAACATCGCCGACATCGTGCAGCAGGGCTTTGTCCCAGGTCGCCGCCAGACCGATGGCTTGCGGAAACACCGTCGCCCAGCCGGCACGCGCCACACCGTGCAGGCCTTCGTTCCACCAGTTGTAACCCGTGACGCCAAGACGCGGGATGGCGGGTGCGGTGGCCTGAAGCTGCGCCACCTTCTCTGTTAAGGTCATCTCCCTGATGACCGCCTCAGGGTCCTTGGCGGCGGGCTTTGCCATGACGGCCAGCGGCATCAGCGCCGTGGCCAACAGGCAGGAGAGCAGACGCGTGCGCATCAGTTCACCTTTGCGGAATTGTAGTAGGACTTGACCACCAGCGCCTTTTTCACAGCCGCTGCCGAGGCATCCGTCTGCATACGGATAATCACCGTTTCGCCGCCGGACAGATCGAAGCTGTTGTCGGAAAGCTGCGCCTTGACCGTGCCGGTATCGATCCAGACACCGCGCGCCGCCGCCTTGGCCGACAGGGTCAAATCAAAACCACCAGCGGCAGGCTTAAGCTGCCAGGCCAGTTTTGGATCCGTCCAGTTCAGCGCCTTGGTCGCAGTCGCGTAAGTATGGGTCCTCGCGATGACGGTTTGGCCATCGAGCAGTTCGACCACGGCCTGCGCCGATTTCGCTTCGACGCCATCGAACAGATCGGCATCGCTGAATTTTGTCGCGACCACATTGGTCATCGCCTTGACCGTCGCCTGACCAGTCTTTTCGCGGATCGGCTTACCGGTGAAGTCCAGCACGCGCACCCGCCAGGTCACCGCCTTGTCCGCCATCAGGTCGGACAGCAGGTTCAGTTCCGTTACACCATCACGGCGCAGCGCGCCTACCGCCAGCGGGGCATAGAAGCGCCTGGCGCGATAGTTCAGCGCCTTCCAGCGGCCGTAATAATCGATGCTCGACCACGATGCGCCCGGCCAGACGTCGTTCATCTGCCAGTACAGCGAACCCATGGTGCGCGGCCGCATGGCGCGGTGATGCAACCCGGCCAGCTCGATGCCGTCGGCCTGCATCAATTGCGACAGGTAGACAAAGTCCTCAAAGGTCTTCGGCGTACCGTAGTTGTTTTCGATGTAGAGCATCAGGCGCTTATTGCCATTGCCCTTGTCGAACTTCTGGTGACCGCGCATGACCGGAGCTTCCGGCGCCATGTCCTTGTCCGTGGCGAACGAGCGGATCGTCGCCATCACCGGGAAGGATTGCAGACCGTATTCGCTCATGAAACGCGGCGTGACGTTGAGATATTCCTCGACCGGCTTGCTGCCGCCCCAGACGCTCCAGTAGTGGCGGTCGCCGTCGCTGTCCTGATCGGCGGGGCCATCATAGTCGGTCGACGGCGAAGACGCCCAATAGGGCGTGCCCGGAGCATTCTGATCGACCGCGCCGCGCAGCACCTGGTCGAACATGCGCACCATGCCGGTAATGATGCGGTCGCGCTCTTCCGGCGTGGCGGTCTTTTTCAGCTCGGCCGTGCCGCCGCCCCAGTTTTCCCAGTCGGTCTGGACTTCGTTATTGCCGGCCCAGATGACGATCGACGGATGGTTGCGCAGGCGCTTGACCTGCTCGACCGCCTCGACGCGGGTATTTTCGCGGAAGTCGCGATCGTAAGGGATGATGGCGCCGCCGAACATGAAGTCCTGCCAGATCATCAGGCCCAGTTCATCGGCCTTATCGTAGACGTGATCGTCCTGATAGGTGCCGCCGCCCCAGATACGCAGCATGTTCATATTGGCGTCGACGGCCGATTGCAGGATGTGGTCCTGCTGGGCCGGGGTGACGCGCGTCGGGATCATATCGAACGGGATCAGGTTGGCGCCCTTGGCAAAGACCGGCACGCCGTTGATCACCAGCTCGAAGCTTTGACCCCACTGGTCTTTCTGGCGGCGGATTTGCGTCGTACGCAGGCCGATGCGGCGCGTATATTCGCCGATAACCTCTTCGCCCTGATAGACGGTCGCCTTGACCGTATAGAGGTTGGGTTTGCCAAGCCCCACTGGCCACCAGCGCTGCGGGTTTTCGACCTGGACCGGCACGGCCACCGGCGTCAGGACGGGAAAGAGTGCTGCGTCCTGCGTCACCGTCTTGACCGTGCCATCGGGTGCGATGATGTCGGTGCGGACGCGGACGGTCTGGACCTTGTCCGACTGGATATCGAAGGACGCGTTCAGCGCCGCAACCTTGTCATCCAGATGCAGTTGCGCCACATGGAAATCAGCCAGGCGGGCATTGTCCCACGCCTCCAGCTTGACCGGTTTCCAGACGCCGAGCGTGACGATGCGCGGGCCCCAGTCCCAGCCGTAGTGATAGCCGGCCTTGCGGACATAGGTCGAGGAGTTGCGGCCCAATGGCTCGTCACCAAACAGCGAGTCGTAGGCGCCCGGCATGACATACGGCATGCCGGCGACCAGCGGCTTCATCTTCTTAAGCGGCGAGTCGAGGTCGACCGTGATGACGTTGACGCCGGCCTTCAGCACGCCCTTGACCGGCACGCGCCAGCCACGGAACATGTTGTTGGCCGCCAGGACCTT
>CAMLPZ010000126.1 GCA_946482045.1 uncultured Asticcacaulis sp. | reverse complement strand
CAGTTTTCGCACGCCCCGTCGGCCGCCCAGGGCGGTGACGCCGGCTGGCTGGTATCCGGCAATATCGACCCGCAGGTCGAAGCGGCGCTGGCCGCGGCCAATCCGGGCGACATGATCCCGCCGATCACCACCAAGGACGGCGTCTACATCTATCTTCTGCGCCAGAAGTCCAATGGCAATGCCGACATGGTCTTCCACGTCCGCCAGGCCGCCGTGCCGCTCAGCCCGAATGCCTCCCCCGCTGAGGTCAGCCGCGCCGAAGCCGCGCTCAACGCCGTCCGCGCCAAGGCCCGGACCTGCGAGGACATCGACGAGCTGAAGGCGTCCGGCGTCCAGGTCACCAATCTCGGCGAGGCGCAGCTGAGCCTGCTGAAGCCGACCTATGCCGATGCCCTGCGTCCGCTCAAGGCCAACCAGACGACCGCGCCGATGCGCAACGACCAGAACATGAACGTTCTCTACGTCTGCGACCGGCAGCTGGCCGGCGATAACGCCGTGACCCGCGAACAGATCCAAAGCAGCCTGGTCAGTGAGCGCATCGCGATGCTGGGCAAGCGCTACCTGCGCCAGCTCCGTGCCGGGGCGACGATCGAACAGCATCAGTAGGTTTTACGCTTGACGGTGGCGGCGGCTAAGCCTAGCTCCCGGGCATGACTTCCCTGCCTCCCCTTGTCGTCAGTCTCGGCGATCCATGCGGCATCGGTCCCGAAATCGTGGCCGCCGCCTGGGCGACCGTGCGGCATGATCGCGGCCTGGCATTCTGTGTTGTCGGTGATGCGGGTGTCATGGCTGACCAGGGCGTGCCGGTAGGTGTGATCGCACATCCCTCCGAAGCTCCAGGCGTGTTTGGCGTTGCCCTGCCGGTGATCGCACACCCCTTGGCGGTGCGCCCCGTGGCGGGGCAACCCAATCCCGCACATGCGCCGCACATCATCGATTGGATCAAGTCAGGCGTCGGCTATTGCCGATACGGATCGGCGCGCGGACTGGTGACCGCACCAATCGCGAAATCGGTGCTGTACGCCTCGGGTTTCAGCTTCCCCGGCCATACCGAATATCTGGCCGAGCTGTGCCGCCACGGCGATGCCCCTGCGCCCATGCCGGTCATGATGCTGGCAGCGAAGGACCTTCGCGTCGTGCTGGCGACCATTCACACGCCGCTGGCGCAAGTGGCGGCGCGCCTGTCGGGCGAGGATGTGGCGCAGTTGACGCGGATTACCCACGCCGCCTTGATCCGCGATTTTAACATTGACGCGCCGCGCCTGGTGATGGCGGGGCTCAATCCGCACGCCGGCGAGGATGGTGCGATCGGCCGCGAGGAGATCGACGTGCTGGCGCCTCTGGTAGCGTCACTTCAGGCCGAAGGCATCGATATCCGTGGCCCCTACCCGGCCGATTCCCTGTTCCACGACGAAGCGCGTCAGGGTTACGACGCGGCGGTGTGCATGTATCACGATCAGGGATTGATTCCCTTGAAGACGCTCGACTTCTGGGGCGGGGTCAATATCACCCTGGGGCTGCCGATCGTGCGTACTTCACCCGACCACGGCACGGGCTTCGGCATTGCGGGCCAAGGCGTAGCGCGCGCCGACAGCTTCATCAATGCACTGCGCATGGCCGACACGATCAGCCGCAATCGGGGCCTGACATGAACGACCTTCCCACTCTGCGCGAAAGCCTCGAACAGCACGGCCTGATGGCCAAGAAGGCGTTCGGGCAGCACTTCCTGCTCGACCTTAACATCACGCGCAAGATCGTCCGTCTCGGTGGGCCGTTCGATGGCGATGTGGTGATCGAGGTCGGACCAGGTCCCGGTGGCTTGACGCGGGCGCTTTTGGAGACAGAGGCGGCCAAGGTCATCGCGGTCGAGAAGGACGCGCGGTTTATCGCGCTGCTTGGGGAACTGAATGCGGTCTACGGTGAGCGGTTTGCGGTCATCGAGAACGACGCGCTGAAGGTTTCGGAGGCTGGGCTGGCGCCGGCCGCGCACATCGTGTCGAACCTGCCCTACAATGTCGGCACGCCGCTTCTGGTCAAGTGGCTGACGGGGCCATGGCGGCCGCTGTCGATGACGCTGATGTTCCAGTTAGAGGTTGCCCTGCGCATTGTCGCCCCCGTGGGCGACGACGACTACGGCCGCTTAAGCGTTCTTGCCCAGGTCCTGTGCGACTGTGAGAAGATCATGGACCTGCCGGCGCGGGCCTTTACGCCACCGCCGAAGGTCGACAGCGCCGTGGTGAAGCTGGTGCCCAAGGCGGAGCGGCCGGATGAGCGCATTATCCGCAATCTCGAAAAGCTTACCGCCGCAGCGTTCGGTCAGCGCCGCAAGATGCTGCGCGCGTCGCTGAAGCAACTGGGCGGCGAGGCGTTGCTGGACAAGGTCGGGATCGAACCGACCGCGCGTGCCGAGGTTGTGTCGCCTGCGGACTTCCTCCGGTTGGCGGAAGTGCTGTGACTGACCTAATCTAATGGGGTGTGGGGGCCGTGACCCCACAAACCTTTCTTTTGCGGTCTTAGGTAGCACCCACACCAAGCGGTGTCTCAGAGCTGGGGCCAGGTCCTGCTAAACTGCGGGAATGGAAAGACCAAACACCGTTGCCGGGTTAATGGCTAAGCGCGCCGATCTCGACGGCTATCTGAAACGACTGCAAAAAGAACAGGCCCGGGTCAGGGAAACCGTAAAGGCCCTTGATATAGCGATATCCCTCTTTGAGCGGGAACAGGCTGCTTTTGAGGTCCTGCGATATTCGCCGCAGAAGAAGCAGGAACGCGGCGGATTGGCCGGGTTCATCAATGACCTGTTCCGCGATGCTACTGGCCAGTGACGATTCCTGCCACCATAGAGGCGTGGATCAATCACACTGGGTCCGAAAACCTGCCCAGTATCCGCGCCATGGTCAGAAGCCGCGTGAAAAACAGGTTCAGCATCCTGCGCGACAGAGGGCTGATTGAGGCATACGCGTCACAGGACGGAATTAAACACTGGCGTGTAATAGGCCGTAAAATGCCGTAACCTCAGCTTCTCAGAAAACGGGAGGCTGACAATGCTAGACGAGATAAAGCAGCATGTGATCGATTTGGAGGAGAGAGTTCATATCATGCAGTTGGAAATGGCGGCACAGAATTTCATTTTCTATGCCGTTACCATGTCTAGTATGTTGAGGTCAGACGATCCGGAGGAATATTTGAACAGCATCAAGCTTTATGCTGATGAAGTTTACGACCGGGCCAAACACCTGCCTATGGCAGATGAAATGCAGGCTAACCTTGATCTGAAGTTATCCGATCTTCACAACGCACTTTTAGAGCATCGGAAAAATCCAAGATCACGCTAAATCCAATAAATGTAAGCCATTGGCGTTGAGGGAATGGCTTATCTACTAAGTCGTCGACTTCCTTTATGGTTACGTTGGCTTCCATGTTTGCCCCTTTCGTGTAAGATGATTACACGGGGTCGGCGACGATCTTAAGGCGCGGTGGCTGTGGCGGCTCTCGCGCCTTTATCTTATCTGCTTTTAGTCAAAATCAAAACGTGCACACAGCGGAGCGGTACTTTGCACACTGTATACCGCCTTGACGGCCGCCGCCGCTGCCTTCTTAAGGCCGCAGCCCGTTTGGGATATGATGCTCATAGCGCGCGCCCATCCCACCCTCCGCTCTTTGTCTGTCAGAGGACGGCACAAAGCCTTTTCCATGTGTGATTCCCAGCGGTCTAACTTCATAAAATCCTCCACTTTGAGCGAGATTTTAAGAACCCGCATAAATGAATGGTAAATATGTAGAGCGCTTGCGAAGATAAAAGCCCTAAGCCGCACGGCGCTGCCAATAGCCCTTCCACATCCGAGACACAGGATGGTCAAGAGCAGCGCCGGCAATCATAAGGAACTGCTCGCCGTTACTGACGCGGCGATGGTTCTCCCGCCAAGCCATTTCATTCGCGTACGAGTCCAGGTACGGGCCTGCAACATGGTGATGCATACCCATTTCAGCCCGACGAATACGGGAGAAGAAGGACTCCTCCTGATTGGTGCAGGCGCCATCCATCGAATACGCCTCTTGGTGATTGATGCGCATGGTCTTGTAGTGGATTCCCAGCGAGTCCCAGTGAGTAGCTTCGTCGGCATGGATGGTTGAATCAGCGCGAACAAACTGCCTTATCAGAGCAACGCCACAGCCCTCTGTCTTGGTCACGAATGGCAGCGCCCTGCCGTCACGCTCACGCATGACCACGACAACCTGGCGCTTGCCAGATTGGTTCTCTTTCTTGCGGCGATCCACGCGATTACCTGCCTCATTGGCAGGCTTCACATAGCCGCCAAAATAAGCGCCATCGACCTCAACCTCACCAGACAGGGGGGAACTGTCTGCGGCCCTGCCAAGGGCCTCCCGCAGCTTGTGAGCCATGACAAAGGCGGTCTTGTACTGCACATCCAAGTCACGGCTCAGTTGCAGGGCCGAATAGCCCTTGGCACCATTGGTAAAGATCGCAATCGCGGCCAGGATGTCACGCAAGGCCAGCTTCCGGTTAGAGAAGATGGTTCCTGACGTGATGCTGAACTGCGAACCGCAAGCCTTGCACTTGAAGATGCGGCGGGCTTCATAGGTGTAAACCACGAGACAGCCGCACTGCGGACAATAGGGCTCACCGCCATTGTCATCCCAGCGAATAAGCTTGAAGGCTTCAAAGGCTTCCGAATCCGACATGCGCATAATCCGCCCTAAAGAGAGCGTGCGCGCTGCGGCTGAAAGTAAGAAATGTTGCGCCATTGTCATCAAATGCGTTACGTGCGCACCAGATATGATGGTGGCGCGTAACGTTGTCAATAGCAAACGCATCATATATGATACGCGATGTAACACATATGGAGATACGCCCTTGTCCACAGACTGGAACGCCACGGCAAAAGGGCTGCTAAAAGCCGAGATGGTTAAGCGCGGACTGACCTATAAGGCGCTTGTGGAGCGCTTTGCCGAACAAGGGGTGGTTGAGACTGAGGTAAACTTGCGCAATAAGATCAGCCGGGGCGGTTTCTCGGCGGGGTTCTTCATTCAATGTCTAAAGGCAATTGGGGTAAATACGCTGCACTTGGACTAGCTTTTGCTTTAATGGGTGCTGCCCCAAAGGACGGCAGGGACAATCAAAGCCGTGCAAACGCATCCCGCGATGAACCATCCTATAAGCTGAGCGAGATTAAAGCGGCGATTCAGGAAGCCAATCCAGCCCCACATCCAGATGCAGGTTGCCAGGATCGAGAGGACGATCGTACTTCCGATCTTTGCGCCCAATGGAAGGCCGCAGACGCCGCTGCTGAGTCTGCAAACTGGACGTTCTGGGCTTTTGTGGTCAGTATCATGTCTGGCCTCATCGGGTTGGGAACTCTCATTGCCGCTGGTTTCGCTGCTTGGTATGCCATGAGAGCGGCCAGGGCCGGGATTGCCCAATCGCGGGCGTGGATGCGCATTGAGCATAACTTCCCGCTCAGATCTCCTTTCGATGCGGAAATAATCGATGATGAGAACGGGAAACGTCTTATTCGCATTCCTATAAAGTGGCAGAACGTGGGACACTCCCCCGCTCATCACGTTCTGATCAAAAGCAAGATACTTGCGTCTGCCGACTCCGTCGTGGTCCTTAAATCCTATCGTGAAGTATTCAGCGGAGAATTCGGTTTCGGATATACGATTTTCCCGAACTCTCCGAGCGAGAAAGGCTTGGCCGTTGTCGAAATTACCGACGACATTTACCCAGACTTCGGCACACATCGTCTCGTTACTGTTATTATTGCCGCAGCGTATAAGGAATATGAATTGGGCGAGGTTAGAATCAGCCCAATTGCATTTGCCGCTCTTCTCACCAATGCTGACAGAACAGGCGCTCAACTCTTGGTGACTGCCTTTCCCCGAGCGATCCAAGGAATAACTGCCAACTAATCCCAGACATAAAACTGCAAATAGCCACCCCATACACGCCTCCCGTTCCCGGAAGTCGCCGGGCCGAATGGCATGGGTTGGAAAAAGCGGTATTAGGCGCTCAGGTGTGACTGATACCTAATACCGTTCTTTTGGATCAGGGAAGACTTGGGGCCTCAGGCCCCAAACCCCATTAGATTTTCTCGGCCATCAACTCATCGACAAACGGCGAGATCCACAGTCCCCGCGACCGGCGTGAAATCTCGGCATGGTAGATGTGCACCAGTTCCGCATAGGACCGGTCGAAGTCGTCGTTCAAAATGACATAGTCGTATTCCGCCCAGTGCGAAATCTCGCTCTTGGCGCGCTGGATGCGGCGGGCGATCACGTCCTCGTCGTCTTGGGCGCGGGCGTTCAGGCGGCGGTTCAGCTCGGCGATCGAGGGCGGCAGGATAAACACGCGCACCACGTCCGAAGGCGCGCGCGCCGAAATCCGCTGGGCGCCCTGCCAGTCGATGTCGAACAGCACATTGTGGCCCTGGCTCAGCGCCTTTTCGACCGGATCGCGCGGCGAACCGTAGCGCGCGTCGTGCACCGACGCATGTTCCAGCAGGGCCTGTTCCCGGATCAGCCGGTCCATCTCGGCATCATCGATGAAGTGGTATTCGCGGCCGTCGCGTTCGCCGGGGCGCGGCCCCCGTGTTGTCACGGAGATCGACAGTTCGAGGTCCGAATGATCGGCCACCAGCCGGCGGCACAAGGATGTCTTGCCTGCCCCAGACGGCGCGGCGACGATCAGCATCAGGCCACGGCGAATCCGCTCGAAACTCATATGGGGGTTGGGCGACATCATTTACTCCAATAGATCGGTCCGACCGGATTACCGCAAAAACCTGAACAGACTATTCTACGTTCTGAACCTGTTCGCGGAACTGGTCGATCACCGCCTTCAGTTCCAGGCCGGTCTGGGTCAGCTCGATAAAGGCCGCCTTGGAACACAGGGTGTTGGCCTCGCGCATGAATTCCTGCGCCAGGAAATCGAGCTTCCGGCCCGGCGCGGTCTCCCCGTCGATGAGCGCATGCGCCTGGTCGAGATGCGAGGACAACCGGTCCAGTTCTTCGCGGACATCCGCCTTGGCCGCCAGCAATGCGGCTTCCTGCAGGATGCGCTCCTCAAGACCCTCTTTCGAACTGTCAGGCAGGATCTCGTCCAGGCGCCGCGTAAAGCGTTCGCGGATAACCTCGGTCTGTTGGTCGGCGACGGCCTTGGCGCGTTCGACCGCCGCGCCGATGGTCACCAGATGGCCTTTCAGCACGGATTCAATAGCGCGCCCCTCGCTGTCGCGCGCCGCCTTCAGACGATCGAAGCCCTCGGCAAGCGTCACGGCCAGGGCCGCTTCGCCGTCCTCGGCCAGCCCGGTACGGTCTTCGCTGGCGGCTTCGATGACACCGCGCAAGGAGAGAAGACCATCCGAGGTCGGCATGACCGCCTTGCCTTCGGCCAACAGGCGATCGCTGGCCGCCAGGTACACGTCCAGCACATCCTCATTGATCGTAACGCCCGCGGTCGATCCGGGTGTGGACACCGCAAGCGTCAGGTTCATCTGGCCGCGCTGAAACCGCGCCTTCGACAGGTCACGCCCCAGCCGCTCGGCGGCCTCGTAACCCGGCGGAAAGCGGTACTTGATATCGAGGTTGCGGCCGTTGACGCTGCGGACCTCGATCGTCCAGCTGATGTCGCCAATGCCGCCGTCGGCGCGGGCAAAGCCCGTCATGGAGGACAGGGACATGTCTAGTTCTTGCCTTTCACGGCCGCGGCTACGGGCTGGCCAGCGGCGGGCGCGACAGCCGAGGCGTTGACCGCCGCATCATAGGCTGGTGTCGTGTACACGCTCACCTCGGCCTCAACCTTACGCCACTTGGCGACATTGGCCAGGTGCTCTTCGTAGGTAGCGGCAAAGACGTGCCCGCCCGTGCCATCGGCGACGAAGAAGATGTCCTCGGTCTTGGCGGGATTAAGGACGGCGCGAAGTGCGTCGCGGCCCGGATTGCCGATGGGCGTCACCGGCAGACCGTCGATAAGATAGGTGTTCCACGGCGTCTTCTTGTCGAGTTCAGAGCGCAGCAGGCCGCGGCCCAGCGGTTCGCCATTGCTGATGCCATAGATGACGGTCGGGTCGGATTCCAGCCGCATGCCCTTGCGCAGGCGGTTGACAAAGACGGCGGCGACGCGCGGGCGTTCCGATGCGATGCCGGTCTCTTTTTCGACGACGCTCGCCAGGATCAGCGCCTCTTCCTTGGTCTTGACCGGCAGGTTCGGCTGACGCTTCGCCCACTCTTCGTCGAGCGCCTTGCGCCCGGCGTCGAGCATGCGGTCGAGCACCGCCTGGCGCGTCTCGCCGCGCTGATAGTCATAGGTTTCCGGCAGGAGCGAGCCTTCGGGCGGCACGTCGATATCGCCCGTCAGATCAGTCACGGCCTTGAGAATGCGCACGGCCTGGGCCGAGGTCCGTCCTTCGGGGATGGTCACGAAGCTGCGGATGACGCGACCGTCCTCGATCTGGTGCAGGACGGTCATCATCGACGCCCGCGCCGGGAACTGATAGGTGCCGGCCTTGAAACGGTTGGCCTTGCCGCCCAAGCGCGCCGCGACGCGGAAGACCAGGGCCGAGCGGATGATCTTCTTGTCTTCGAGCTGGCGCGCCATCGCGGCGACGCTGGTGCCGGGCGCGAAGCTGATTTCGGACACTTCCGCCGGGCCCGGACCGAAGACGGTCGACCAGGTGAACAGGAGCGCCGCCAGACCGAGCAGCAGGATGCCTATGCCAAGTCCCGCCAGCGGGCCTTTCAGCCCCTTGCGTTTGACCGGCGGTTCGGCACCCGGCTCAATGCGTATCATGGCTCGACCTGGCCGAGGATCAGTGCCGCGTTGGTGCCGCCAAAGCCGAACGAGTTCGACATGACCTTCTTGACCGTCATTGTCTTGGCCTTGTGCGGCACCAGGTCGATCGGGGTTTCAACGTCCGGATTGTCGAGGTTGAGCGTCGGCGGGACGATCTGATCGCGGATGGCCAGAGCGCAGAAGATGGCTTCGACGGCGCCGGCGCCGCCCAGCAGGTGGCCGATTGCCGACTTGGTCGACGAAACGGTGCCGGTCTTGGCGCGTTCCCCTAAGAACTTCTCGATGGCCTTGAGCTCGATGCCGTCGGCCATGGTCGAGGTGCCGTGCGCATTGACGTAGTCGATCTCGGCCGGGTCGATGCCGGCGTCCTTTGCGGCCGCGACCATGGCGCGGTAACCGCCGTCGCCGTCTTCCGAAGGCGCGGTGATGTGGTAGGCGTCACCCGACAGGGCGTAGCCGAGGACTTCGGCGTAGATCTTGGCGCCGCGCGCCTTGGCGTGTTCGTATTCTTCCAGGACGACGACGCCGGCGCCCTCACCCATCACAAAGCCGTCTCGGTCCTTGTCATACGGACGGGAGGCGCGCGTCGGCTCATCGTTGAAGGCGGTGCACAGGGCGCGGCAGGCGATGAAGCCGGCAATGCCGATCGGCACGATCGCTGATTCCGCGCCGCCGGCGACCATCAGGTCGGCATCGCCGTGGGCAATCAGGCGGGCCGCGTCACCGATGGCGTGGGCGCCCGTGGCGCAGGCCGTGACGACCGAGTGATTCGGCCCCTTCAGGCCATGACGGATCGACACCTGGCCAGATGCCAGGTTGATCAGAGACGACGGAATGAAGAAGGGCGAGATGCGCTTGGGGCCCTTGTCGCGCAGTTCCAGAGCGGTTTCGGCGATGATACCCAGGCCGCCGATACCTGAGCCGATCATGACGCCGGTGCGGATCTTGTCCTCTTCGCTTTCGGGATGCCAATTGGCGTCATTTAGTGCTTCGTCGGCGGCGGCGATGGCGTAGAGGATGAAGTCGTCGACCTTGCGCCGTTCCTTGTTGGACAGGACTTTCGAAGGGTCGAACGAACCTTCGATATCGGGTCCGCCACCGCCACGGCCTTCGACGGTCGGGACTTCACAGGCGACCTGACACGCATAGTCGGTCGTATCGAACGCCGTGATTTTTCCTGCGCCGGACTCGCCGTTCAAAAGACGCTTCCAAGTGATATCGACGCCTGCGCCCAAAGGCGAAACCAGACCCAGACCTGTAATGACAACGCGACGAACCATGTAGTCTCCACCCTGACGGCGTAAGGCCTTTCACGCGGCCCCGCCATTACTGCCCCTGGCCATTCCGTGCGTTTTCCCCGGCACGGCACTCAATGCGATCATAGTTGGCCGCAATTCCCGCCGCGTTCAACCCTTTCTGCCGAAAAAGCCTGCCGTAACGGAAATAACCAGCCTGAAACGCTCTTTAGAAATGAAAGAAGCGCGGTCAAACCCCGGAATGAGGGCCTGAGAACCGCGCTCCGTGAAAAGCCGTTTCCCGGCCTTAAGCCGCCAGCTTTTCCTGAATGTAGTTGACGGCGTCGCCGACGGTCAGGATGTGTTCGGCCGAATCGTCGGGGATTTCGATATCGAATTCCTCTTCGAAAGCCATGACCAGCTCAACGATGTCGAGGCTGTCGGCTTCCAGATCGTCGATGAAGCTCGCCTTTTCAGTGACCTTGTCCGGATCAGCATCCAGGTGGTCGATCACAATCTTGCGAACACGTTCAAGAACTTCAGACATTTAACGTCCCTTCAGAGGTTTAGACATTCGGATACCTCGAGAGCGTTCGCCTGCGGGGATCAGAATCCGGGTTTGACTTTTATTCACTCAATTCGCGCGATTCAAGCGATTTCGCGCCTTGTTTAACCAACAGTCCGTTGCGCCGCAAGATATGGCGCGCTTATCCATACGGATCGGTACGGTTTGATGGGTTAAATCATCGCCATGCCGCCGTTGACGTGCAGGGTCTGGCCCGTCACGTAACCGGCTTCATTGCTGGCGAGATAAACAGCGGCGGCGGCGATATCGCTGCCCTTGCCGAGATCGCCGGCCGGGATCTTGGCCAGGATCGTCGCGCGCTGGGCCTCGTTCAGTTCGTCGGTCATCGGCGAAGCGATGAAGCCCGGCGCTATGCAGTTGACCGTGATGCCGCGCGAGCCAACCTCCTGCGCCAAAGCCTTGGAGAAGCCGATCATGCCGGCTTTTGATGCCGCATAATTGGTCTGTCCGGGATTGCCGGTGACGCCGACGATCGAGGTGATGCCGATGATGCGGCCATGGCGGCGCTTCATCATGCCCTTGGTGGCGGCGCGCGCCAGGCGGAAATAGGCTTCGAGGTTGACCTTGATGACCGTGTCCCAGTCCTCGTCCTTCATGCGCAGGATAAGGCCGTCGCGTGTGATGCCGGCATTGGCGATCAGGATATCAAGCCCCGCGCCCGCGGCCTCTTCGGCCCTGGCGACCAGGCCATCGACCGAGGCGGCATCCGACAGGTTGGCGGCGGCCACATATGCGTTGTCGCCCAGTTCACTGGCCAGGTCGTTGAGCACGTTTTCGCGGGTGCCCGACAGGACGACCTTGGCGCCTTGCTTGTGCAGCGCGCGGGCGATTTCGGCGCCGAGGCCACCCGTGGCGCCGGTGACAAGGGCGGTCTTGCCGGTCAGTTCAAACATGTGATCTCC
>CAMLPZ010000125.1 GCA_946482045.1 uncultured Asticcacaulis sp. | reverse complement strand
AAACGCGGCGTCACGCGCATCGAAGGCCGCATCGCCGAGGTCAATCAGCACGCCGAAACGGGCTTTGTTACCGGCGTCACCCTGGCCGATGGCCGCAGCGTCGGCGGCGACCTGTTCATCGACTGCTCTGGCTTTCGCGGCCTGCTGATCGAACAGGCGCTGTCGACCGGCTATGACGACTGGTCACACTGGCTGCCCATGGACCGCGCCGTCGCCATGCCGTGCGCGCATGGAACGCATGACAGCCAGGGCCAACCGGTCATCCGCCCCTATACGACGTCAACGGCACGCGACGCCGGCTGGCAATGGCACATCCCGCTTCAGCACCGCGTCGGCAACGGCTATGTCTACTGTAGCAGATTCATCGACGACGACGGCGCCGAAGCCGTTTTACGCAGCAGCCTCGAAGGCGAAGCGCTGGCTTCAGCCAACCGGCTGAAGTTTGTCACCGGCCGCCGCAAAAAATTCTGGAACAGGAATGTCGTGGCGCTCGGCCTGGCCTCGGGCTTTATCGAGCCACTGGAATCGACCAGCATCCACCTCATCCAGTCGGGGATAAACAAGCTGCTCCAGCACTTCCCTGACCGTTCGTTCGCTCCGGCCAATATCGATGCCTATAACCGCCGCCAGCATCTCGATTACGAGCGCATCCGCGACTTCATCATCCTGCACTATCACGCCAACCGGCGCGCGGGTGCCTTGTGGGATTATGTCCGGACGATGGACATCCCCGACACCCTGGCGCATAAGCTGGCCGTTTTCCGCGAGCGCGGCACCTTCGCCAACGCCGCCGAAGAAATGTTTACCCAGACCTCATGGATGGCGGTGATGATGGGCCAGGGCGTCATGCCCGAAGGCTACGACCCGCTGACGGCCTACGAAGACCCGGCGACCCTGCGCACGGGTTTTGAGCGGATGAAGAGCCACTTGCGTGGCCTGGTCGACGCCATGCCGACGCATCGGCAATACCTCGAGAAGCTGGGTGCACTGACGAAGACCAGCCTACTTGCATAAACGAAAGGCCCCCGAAGGAGCCTTTGTCTTCTCTTACTGAACGTCGGTTTTAACCGAGCCACTGCCTGACGCCGAGCCGCTGGCCGGTGCGTCCGGCAATGGCGTGGATGTCACGCCCTTAGCCGTATCCTTGGCGCGCTGGCCGGTATTCTTTGCTGCGTCCTTGGTCGCCGAGGTCACGCCGTCGACGCCCGAGACGCCGGCATCAGCGCCAGCCTCGCCAGCTACGCCGTCCTTTGACAACGCGCCATTGCCGTTAACACCACCGGCCACATCGACATCCTTTGCCGCATCGCCGACGGCGCGCGCGTCCTTGCCGGTTGCTTCAATAACGCCGCGCGAACGCGTTGTCGTATCACGCACCGCACCTTCGGTTGTCGAGATCGCCGAGCCCGGATTGACTTGCGTGTCACCCTGGACCTGCCCGGTAACCTGGCCAACCGGACCGGTTACGCCGCCTGTAAGACCGCCACCCGCCTGCCCGCCCAACAATTGAGCCTGCGCCGAAAAGGCGACGAGCGATACGGCGGCAGTGGCTGTCAAAAGAGTCTTGATCTTCATGGGTTTACTCCTGTTCAATGCTTTTTCGGCCGTACCGCGAACTGGCCTTGATGTGTGAATATTGAACGGGAGGTCATAAATTGGCGATGCCGTTGCAGTTACCATCACATAAGACGTGAAATCGTTTTCGCGCGTCAGGTGTAAAATTCGCGCCTTGGCGCCCCTGACACAGAAGCAATAACGTGCAGGGTGCGGCCTCATATCATCTTTACGGGCGCTGTCGCTAAAGCTCGGTCCCGCGCCATACCCATGTCAGCCAAGGACCAACCCATGCTCGCCATGACCTACCGGGGCCCCAACCGGGTACGCCTCGAATGCAAACCCGTCCCCAAGATCGAACATCCGGAAGACGCTATCGTGCGCGTCACGCGCTCGTGCATCTGCGGTTCGGACCTACACCTTTATCACGGCCTGGTGCCCGACACGCGTATCGGCCAGACCTTCGGCCACGAATTCTGCGGCATCGTCGAAGAGGTCGGCCCCGAAGTAAAGATGTTGAAGGTCGGCGACCATGTCCTGGTCCCGTTCAACATCGCCTGCGGCCGCTGCCTGTTCTGCAAGCAGGGCCTCTACGGCAATTGCCACGAAGCCTCTCCCGAGGCCACGGCCATCGGCGGCGCGTTCGGCTATTCGCACACCGCCGGCGGTTATGACGGTGGCCAGGCTGAATATGTGCGCGTGCCCTACGCTGATGTCGGCCCGTATGTCATTCCGCGTGAGATGGATGTCGAAGACGCCGTGCTGCTAACCGACGTCGTGCCCACCGGCTATCAGGCCGCCGAAATGGGGGCCATCAAGCCCGGCGATACAGTCGCGGTCTTCGGCGCCGGTCCCGTCGGGATTATGGCCGCCAAGTGTGCGTTTCTGTTCGGGGCCAGCCGCGTCATCATCATCGATCACCTCGATTATCGCCTAGAATTCGCCGCGAAATTCTCGGGCGCCGAGACCTACAATTTCAAGGAGGGCGATCCGGTCCTGTTCCTGAAAAGGACCACCGACTGGCTGGGTCCCGACGTCTGCATCGACGCGGTCGGCGCCGAAGCCTCGGGCAACACCATGCAGTCGGCCCTTAGCCGCGTCTTCAAGCTGACCGGTGGCGCGGCCACAGGCCTGCACTGGGCGATCAACGGCGTGCGCAAGGGCGGCGTGGTATCAATCGTCGGCGTCTACGGACCGATCGACACGCTGGTGCCCATCGGCAACGTTCTGAACAAGGGCCTGACCATCCGCGCCAATCAGGCCGCCGTCAAACGCCACTTGCCCGTCCTGGTCGAACACGTCATGGCCGGCCGGCTCAAGCCCCGCGAACTGATCACCCACCGCTTCCCTCTGGAAGATATTTCCGACGCCTACCGCATCTTCGCCGACAAACTCGACAATTGCATCAAGCCGGTCCTGCTACCGGCCAAAGCTGGGATTTAAACCATGGACGCGAAACTCGACTCCATCGAACACGAAACTGAAATGAACGCCAAGGACTGGCCGGCCTTCCCCATGCGCCAGGAAAGCGGCGACGAACACAAGGGGCAGAGCTGGCAACGGCCGGCACAACAGGATGCCACGGTCGAAGTCCTGCATTCGAATGAGCGGCCGAACCTGACAGCCGTCTTCGGCACAACGGTGCCGCCCAAGGGTCTAAGCGGACAGCTGCGCCGCCTGGCGTTCAAGTTCTCGGAATCGCAGATGCCGCACTGGGTCATGCTGATGGCCGCGGACCGTGTCCAGATGATCGAGGCGATCGGGGAGGACCTCAGCCGGGGCTACGTACCCAACCTGTTCGAAGAAATGGGGTTGAAGGCTGAGATTAAGCACAATCCTGCCCGTTTTGTGTCGCGAATCGGCGTTGCGGCCGTAGTGGGCATAGGACTTTATCTCCTGCTCAAGCCCAAACCGAAACGCCGCGCTTGGTTCTGAACCCTTCCAGGAAAAAAGCTCACGATCGATTATGACAAATAGATCAAAATCAATCAAAACGTTTGACGCTTTTAGATTAGTCTGACAAAATTGGGCCTCGACATTCTCTAATTGTGTCGCCCATCTCCCCACCTCCCTGAGGGCAGATGACGTTTTAGGCCGTTTCGCGACGTGCGAAACGGCCTCCTTTTTTCGCCGGCGATCGTTTAGATCGGAATGATTTTAGGTGGAAATATCATTCGGATCTAAGTTTTTGCTTTGTCGCGATATTTTTGGCGAAAACCGCTGACACTTTTGGCCATATCGCTCTAGACTGCCTTCAACGGGAGGCCAAATGAAGCTGCTTTTGATTTCGGTTCTGATACTGGCCGCGCCGCCTCTGGCCCATGCCGGATGCAGCGTCGAGAAGGCGCATTACGGCACGCTGTCGTCAGGCCAGGAGGTCGATGCATGGACAATCCACAGCAGTGGCCGTGACAAAGGTTTGAGCGTAACCGTGCTGAGCCTTGGTGGCATCCTCTACCGCATCGAGGCGCCCGACCGCGACGGCAAGCGGATCAACGTCGTGCGCAACCTCGACAGCCTGGCGGCGTATGAGAAGCGCGACAACTTTTCGAGCCTGATCGGCCGCTATGCCGGCCGGATATCCGGCGGCGGCTTCACGCTCGACGGCCAGCGTTATGAGCTGAAAGGCCGCCCCGACGGCGTGGTCATCCATGGCGGCCCGAAGAGCTTCGGCAGCCGCGTGTGGGATGTAAAGCGCAAAGGCTGCGGCGTTGAGTTGTCGCTCGAAAGCCCGGAGGGGCATAACGGCTTTCCGGGCACGGTCCGCGTCAACGTCCTTTACACGGTCAAGGGCTCGGCCCTGACGCTGAAATACAGCGCCAGGACGGACAAGCCGACCGTCATCAACCTGACCCACCACGTCTATTTCAACCTGTCCGAACAACCGCACGTCTTTGATCACCGACTGCAAATCGCCGCGGATAAATGGCTGCCAACCGACGACAAACGCGTGCCGACCGGCGACATTCTCCCCGTCAACGGCGCACTGTACCTGCGTCCCGGCGCCCGCCTCGGCGAAGTCGTCAATGCCAACGACGCCTCGATCAAGATGGCCAAGGGACTGGATCACACCTTCGTCCTGAATGGCGCCCCCGCCGCGCGCCTGAGCGATCCGGCATCTGGCCGGACCCTGACCGTCACCACGACGGAACCGGCGGTCGTCGTATTCACCGCCAACAGTTTCGATGGATCGCTGAAGGATTCCGAGGGCCGGCCGCTGGTCAGGGGCGCGGGCGTGGCGCTGGAGACCCAGCATCATCCCGACGCGCCCAACCGCCCCGGCTTCCCGTCCACCGTATTGCGGCCGGGTGAGACATTCACCTCGCAGACGACCTTTCGTTTCGGTGTGGAATAGCCATGCCCTCGGAATTTAACGCCTTGGATTGGCTGGCGCATTGGTATGCACAGCGGTGCAACGACGAGTGGGAGCATGGCTACGGTATTAAACTCGATACGCTCGACAATCCCGGCTGGACTTTGACCATCAACCTCGCCGACACGGCATTGTCCGGGAAACCTTTCGATCGTCAGGATGCAAACCTGGAGAGCGAAGATGGTGACCCGAACATCCGCTGGCATAGCTGTTGGGTGGAGGACAATAATTTCCGGGCTGCCTGCGGCGTCTATGACCTGTCAAACGTCATCAGCATATTCCGGCAGTTCGCTGAAGCATAACCATACGCATACCGAATGCTGCGTTGAACAGGCGCAACGGTCCGCCTGACTGTGCTTCAAGACACAAACCAGGACTTGGATATGAAGGCTTTGTGCAGGGACTATGGCTGCCCAGTCGAGTTCGCCCTCGACTGTCTGGGCAGCAAATGGAAAACGGTCATCCTGGCGCACCTGAAAGACGCGCCGGAGTGCCTGGGTTCGAACTCACCCAATGCGCCCAGGACGCGACGCAGTTCATCCTGCGCATCGATTGGGTGTCGGCCGAAGCCCATATGGAAGGCTTCCGGCGCGGGCCGAACTTCCCGTCCTTCCTGGCGCTTATCCGGCCGTTCATCTCCGAAATCGCCGAAATGCGTCACTACGAAAAGACGGATGTTGTGTGGAAGCAGAACTAATCAAAACCGGACGCCGGTCAAATCTTCCGAAACCTGCCAGAGGCGCGCCGAAGCCGCCTTGTCCAACGCCTGCCTCGGCACCTTGGCCAAGGCCGGATAGCCGCGCATTTCGCCGAGCCTGTCCGGACCGTAATAGGCGCCAGATTTGGCCACCGGAACCGTCGCCGCGAACAGGGTCGGCAGCGCGCCCCGCCAGGCCGGCTGGAACAGAAACCACAGCCAGGACCGGATCAACCCAGTCGCGCTGCCCCGGCCGGGCGCATTATGCAGCAGGTCGGTGCGCGATATACCGGGATGCGCGGCCAGGCTTGCCACGCCCCATTCGCCGGCAACAGAACGCCGGTGCAGTTCAATGGCAAACATCAGGCAGGCCAGCTTGGATTGGCGGTACACCGGCATCGGCCGGTAACGCTTTGTCGCATTGAGGTCGTCAAAATCGATCCGCCCCTGGCGGGCGGCGACGCTGGACAGGGTAACGACGCGGGCACGACCGCTCTGCCGTAGCAGGGGCATGAGACGGCCGGTCAGGGCGAAGTGGCCGAGATAGTTGGTGCCGAGTTGCAGTTCAAACCCGTCTTCGGTCTCTTGGCGTTTCGGCGGCACCATCACGCCGGCGTTGTTAATCAGCAGGTCGAGCCTGTCGGTCTGCCCCCGCAGCCGTTCGCTAAAGGCCTCGACCGAGGACAGGCTGGCGAGGTCTAGCGCCTCGAAGCGGACTTTGGCCGACGGCACGCGGTCATGGATGCGCGCCACGGCCTCTACGCCTTTGGCCGGGTTGCGCCCGGCGATGATGACGTCCGCCCCTGCCCGCGCCAGTTCCAGCGCGTCTTCGAAGCCCAGGCCGCCCGTTCCCGTGACAACGGCCGTCCGGCCCCGTTGCTGCGGAATGTTCGATGCCGTCCACCTGACCATGATCTTGTCCTTTGCAAAAAACCGCACTTGGTGTAAAATTATTATTACACTCAGTGTAATTTTTCAAGCAGCAAAATCATGAGTAAAAACAGCGAAGAGGGATTGCGTGAGCGCAAACGCCGCGAGACGCTCAGGCGCATTACCGACGCGGGCATGTGTCTGTTTATCGAAAAGGGCTATGAGGCGACGACGCTCGACGACATTGCGGCGGCGGCGGGAATTTCCCGGCGGACCTTCTTCTATTATTTCAAGTCCAAGGACGATATTCTGCTGTCGTTGCAGAGCGGTATGGGTGAGATGATCGTCGCCACCTTGCGCGAGGCGCCGCAGGACCAGCGGCCGCTGACCGCCGTGCGCAATGCTATACTCAAGGTGTGCGCGCCCTTCCCGGCCGACGACATGATCGCCATAGACCGCCTGATGCGCTCAAGCGAGGCCGTCCAGGCACGCAAACAGGCGAGTTACGTCCAGCATGAACAGACCTTGTTTGCGGCCTTGCGCGAAAAATGGCCTGGCTCCGAGCGCGAAACGGCGCTGCGGCTGGTCGCCATGCTGGCGATCGGCGCGACCCGGCTGGCCTTCGATGCCCTGAACCGCGAAGGCGGCAAACGCCCGATTGCGGAACTGCTGAACGAAGCGTTCGACGCGCTGGAGACGCAGATTTAGCTTCTCAGCCATTCCTCCGCCAACCCTGCCCATGCTGTGTGCGTTCCATCCCGATCGCGCAGGGCAAAGCCATGCGGTGCATCCGCGAAGATATGCGCGTCCACGCGACCGCCGGCATCGCGCACCGTCTTGATCAGGTTCAGCGCATGTTCGACCGGCACCGCCTGGTCGTGCAGCGCATAGGCCAGGAAGACCGGGCACTTAGGGATGCCGTGCGGCTCGGTCGTGATGCCTATCGCCCAGTCATCGTAAAAGGCCTGTTTTTCCACCGGCGGATAGTCGGGCTTGCCGGCCGGAGCCTTGTACCGGATGTGGTTCGCGTTGATCGGCGCGTAGGCGATGATGACGCCCTTTGCATCGACTCCTGGCTGGCAGACAATCGTCCCGGCAAGATGTCCGCCCGACGACAGGCCGACGACGAACAGCGGCAAATCGCGCGCGATATGGCCTAAGCCCATCATGGCGTCGGTCAGGGCGATGTCCTTTGGGTAAACGCCGCCCTTGCCGTCACTCGAACCCGGCAGGCGGTGGACCAGCACATAGGCGTTGTAGCCAAAGTCGTTCAGCCATTGCGCGATGTCGGTGCCTTCGCGGTCGTAAACGAGTTGCAGATAGCCGCCACCGCAGCACACGATGGCCGAGCCCTTGGCGTTCGGCATTTCAAAGGCGTGCAGTTCGGCGCGATTGACAGCCGTGAAGACGCGATCCGGCCAGTGTCCGCCGAGCGCATTGTCAGCGCCTTCCGACAGGGCAATAATGCGCGTCGGAGTGGCTGTCACTGCACCGTCAGCACGGTGACCGACTTCGAGGGGACTTCCAGCCATAGCGCTCTTCCCTTGGCTTTGATGGTTTTGAGCGCAACCGGCACGAACGGATCCGCCTTATCGAATGCCGGATGCGCATCCATGGCTTCAGCCGTCAGCATGCGGCTTCCGGTGATCTTACCCACGCCGCTGAGGTCGATGCGCGCCGACTTGACCGGATCAAGATTGACAATCGAGACGTGGACCAAGCCCTTGGCATCGCGCGACGCCGACACGCTCAAGGACGGCAGGTCGCCATAGGCCGGCGCGGTGACATCTACGGCCAAGCGCGCCGCATCCTGATGGACCTTGTACATTTCAAAGACGTGCCAGGTCGGCGTAACGATCATCTTTTCACCCCTGGTCAGGACCATGGCCTGAAGGACATTGATCGTCTGGGCGATATTGGCCATGCGCACGCGATCGGCGTGATCCTGGAAGATGTTGAGCGTCATGCCGGCGATTATGGCGTCGCGCAGGGTGTTTTCCTGATAGAGGGTCGAGGTGTCCTTGGTGCCATCCCACCATGTGCCCCACTCATCGACCGCCAGCCCGACCTTCTTTTCAGGGTCGTACTTGTCCATGATGGCGCCGTGCTTGCGGATCAGCTCGTCCATGAAATAGGCGCGCTTCAGGCCCGCCTTCCAGCCCTCTTCGCCGAAGCCCGTCGCCGCGCCCTTTGTCTGCCAGGTGCCGGCGAAACTATAGAAATGCAGCGACAGCATGGACATCAGCGGCCGTTCGACATTGTAAGCCATCGGCGACGGCTCAGGCCGGAACAGCATGGCGCGCTTCATCATAGCCTCGGTCCAGGCATATTCGTCAGTATCGGCGCCAACCGCGATCAGTTGGCCGCGCGGGCCCGACCAGGTGCGCACAAAGGCAGCGTATTTGCGGAACTCATCGGCATAGGTGTCGGCGAACATGTTGCCGCCGCAGCCCCAGGTCTCGTTGCCGACGCCAATGTACGGCACACTCCATGGCTCGGTGCGGCCATTCTTCGCGCGTTCCCGGCCCGGCGGCGAATCGGCCGGAGCGGTCATATACTGCATCCAACTGTCGGCTTCCTGGACCGTGCCCGAGCCGACATTGATCGAGACGAAGGGCTTGGCGCCGATCTGTTCGGCGAAATCCATGAATTCGTGCGTGCCGAAAGCATTCGATTCCGGCACATTGCCCCATGAGCCATTGATTGAGGCGGGACGTTTATCGCGCGGGCCAATGCCATCGCGCCAGTGGTAGCTGTCGGCGAAACAGCCGCCCGGCCAGCGCACGACCGGCGGGTTCAGCTGTTTCAACGCCGCGACGACATCCTTGCGGATGCCGCGCGTGTTGGGAATGGGCGAGTCCTCACCGACCCAGATGCCTTCGTAGACGCCGCGCCCCAAGTGTTCGACGAAGTGACCGTAGATGTTGCGGTCTATCTTCGCGCCCGGCTTGTCGGCGTGAACGACGATCTTGGCCTCGATGACCTCAGCCGCGCCCGCAGGCACGGCTGAAATCATCGCGAGGGATACAGCAAGGCTCGCCCAGATACGCATAGCTGTTAATCGAGCTTCACAACGACGACCGACTTGGCCGGCAGGCTGAGGGTAAGCTTGCTGCCCGAGATCTTGCCGCCCTTGTAGCTGACGGGCACGACGGTGGCGGGCACGCCCATTTCGTTGCGTGCGTCCATCTTCGGTGCGGTCAGGACCTCGCCCGAGACCTTGGTGGCTTTCAGGCTGCCGAGGTCCACGGTGAGCTTGACATCATCGTCCGGATTCATGTTGGCCAGGCCGATATAGGTCTTGCCATCCTTGCCCTTGGCGGCCGATGCGTTGATTGCCGGGATGGTCTTACCGCCCGAGGTGAGCGTCGGCGAGGTCACATCCAGCGGCAGCGATGTCGAGTCCTGGAAGGGCACGTACATCTTGAACGCGTAGTAGGTCGGCGTCAGCAGGATCTTGTCGTCCTTGGTCAGGATCATGGCCTGAAGGACGTTGATCGTCTGGGCGATGGCCGTCATCTTCACACGGTCAGCGTGCTTGTGGAAAATGTTGAAGTTGGCCGCAGCCAGGACGCCGTCACGCAGCGTGTTCAACTGATAGAGGTGGCCAGGATTTGTGCCCGGCTCTACGTCATACCACGTGCCCCATTCATCGACATAAAGCGCGACCTTGCCTTCGGGATCATACTTGTCCATCACCGCATCGTGCTTGACGATGAAGTCATCCATGCGCAGGGTCTGGGCAAAGGTATCGACCCAGGCCTGCTTGTCGAAGTTGATCGACGCGCCCTTTTTACCCCAGTCTCCGGTCGGCAGGGTGTAATAGTGGAGCGCCAGTCCTTCCATGCGGTTCGGGCCGATGTTCTTCATCACCACTTCGGTCCAGTTTTCGTCACCGCCGCTGGGCCCAACGGCGATACGGGCGGCGGGATTATCCGCGTTCTTGTGGAAGAAGGGGACATATTGGCGGTACACGTCCGAGTAATATTCCGGACGCATTTCGCCGCCGCAGCCCCAGGTCTCGTTACCGATGCCGATTACCGGCACCTTGAACGGCTTGTCGCGGCCATTCTTGCGGCGCTCCTGGGCCAGGGTGTCTTCGCCCGGCGAAGTCATGTATTCGATCCATTCGCGCATTTCTGTCGGGTTGCCCGAGCCCATGTTGATGTTGACATAGGCATCAGCGCCGACCTGCTCGGCGAAGTCGAAGAACTCATGCGTACCGAAGTGGTTGCTCTCGGGCGAACCGCCCCACCAGTTGTTCTTGCGCGACGGACGCTGGTCGCGCGGGCCGATGCCGTCACGCCAGTGATATTCGTCGGCGAAACAGCCGCCGGGCCAGCGGATCAGCGGAACCTTGATCTCTTTCAGTGCATTGACGACGTCGGTGCGGATACCGCGGACGTTCGGGATCTTGGAATTCTCCCCAACCCATACGCCTTCGTAGATGCCGGCGCCCAGGTGTTCGGAGAACTGGCCATAGACGTAGCGGCTGATCTGGGGACCAGGCTGGTCGGCCTTGAGTGTAGCTTCAGCTGTGAGGGTGGCGGCAGATGCAGATGCGGCAAGCATCAAAGCCGAAACCGCGGCGGCGGTCAGCATTTTAAGCATGTAAACTCCCATATTATAATTGTCGGACATTTATGTCTTAAGATATTTGCCCCCCGCTGTCTCCACAATTTCGCCATTAATCGCCAGGTTTTCTATGGCCGCCAATCCCCACTGTGCCGTGGAATTGGTCGAAACACTAACGTCTTCAACGGTTTCGTGCAGAACATCCGGCCCTTTGATGGTCTGGATCGAAAAAGCTGTGCTGGAGCGCCCACGCCAGCCATCAAGGAACTCCTCCCAGGCGCGCACGGCCAGTTTCGGGTCCTTCAACTCGCGTGCCGCATAGGCGGTAAAGCGCGAATGGGCATCGCGCAGGTTCCGGCCGCCCGGCGCCCGGCCGAGACGCGCCGTCAGTTCAGGTTCAGGGGCGTTGTAATATTTGCAGTAGTCGATCCACACAGCCTTGTAGGCCGGGACGTCGATCAGTTTCA
>CAMLPZ010000124.1 GCA_946482045.1 uncultured Asticcacaulis sp. | reverse complement strand
CGTGACATCCACCAACAGACCGAGCGCAACTTTGCTGTCTTCGGTCACGCCGAATGGGACCTGAGCGACACCCTGTCGGTCCAGGCCGGCGCACGTCTCAATCGCCAGACCAAGCGTTTGTCGAGCAGCTATACCACGACTGATGGCGGCATCGCCTGCCGCTCGGCGACGGCATCGAAGGGCACGATCTGCCAGCCGTGGGCCAATCCCGCCTTCACATCTTTCCGTCTGGCCCAGATCAATGGCGAAGACGCCGGCACGGGTTCGCTGCGCGTCAAGTGGCAGGCGACGCCCGCGGTCATGGCCTATGCATCCGTGTCGCAGGGCTGGAAGGGTGCGGGCTTCAACCTCGACCGTGAACAGAAGTCGGACCTCAGCATCGACCCTGATACCGCGTTCAAGGCCGAAACGTCTCAGTCCTATGAGATCGGTCTGAAGAGCCGCTTCCTTGGCAATCGCCTGATCTTCGACGTAGCCGCGTTCGACACGCACTTCCGCAACTTCCAGCTCAACACCTTCCTCGGCACCAACTTCGTCGTCAATTCGGTGCCGCACCTGCGCTCGAAGGGCGTGGAGCTGGAAAGCCAGTACCACGTCGGGGCGCTGTCCTTACGCGCCGGCGCCGTCTATAACGAAGCCAAGTTCGGTCCCGAAGCCATCCCAGGCCTGGCGCTCGTCGCCAACGGCACGGCGTCGTTCGCACCGGAATGGTCGGCGGCCTATGGCATCGACTATACGGGCGAGGTTAGCGGCCTTATGTGGACCGCCACGCTGAACGGCAAGTACAATAGCGACTACAATACAGGCTCGGACCTCAACCCGATCAAGATCCAGAAGGCCTATACGCTCTACGACGGTCAGATATCGTTCGGCGCGCCGGACGGCCGCTGGGCGCTCGACCTGTGGGGCCGCAACCTGACCGATGTCGACTACTACCAGGTCGTCTTCTCGGCGCCGTTCCAGGCGGGCACCTTCGACGCTTTTATGGGCCAGCCCCGGACCTATGGTTTGACCCTTCGCCTGCGTCGGTGATGCGCGAATTTTGGACAATTGCCCTGTCAAAGCGGGTGGCGTTTAACGCCATCCGCATCGCGCTGTTTATTGGAACGCTTTTGAACGTCATTAACCAAGGCGCCGCGATCCTGGCATGGGACGGTATTGCCTGGGGTCATGTGGCGCTGAACTTTGTCGTGCCGTATTGCGTCGCCACCTACAGCGCGACGAAGAATGAACTTGATCGACGCATGGAAAAATAGCGGCGATTTGAAACGTCATTGGTCTCATCTGACGTCATTTGTTTTTAGACATGATTATGCTAAGGGCCGCGCACCATGTCCGCACCCTACGCCGTCACCGTCCTGACCATGTTCCCCGAGGCTTTTCCCGGCCCGCTCGGCGTTTCGCTGATCGGCACGTCGTGGAAAGAATCTAACCTCTGGGCCTTGGAAACTCTGGACATTCGCAACTTTTCGAGCGATAAGCGCGGCTTTCTTGACGACACCCCTGCAGGCGGCGGGCCGGGTCAGGTGCTGAAGGCGGATGTTATCGCCAAAGCGCTTGATTCAATTGAAGTTTCTGGCCGCCCTAAGGTATATATGTCCGCCCGGGGCCGGCCCCTGACCCAGGCGAAAGTCAAGGAATGGGCCACCGCACCTGGACTGATCGTCCTGTGCGGCCGGTTCGAAGGGGTGGATCAGCGTGTGCTTGACGCACGCGGGTTCGAGGAAATCAGCGTCGGCGACGCCGTCCTTGCGGGCGGAGAAGCGGCGGCGATGGTGACGATTGAGGCGACGTTGCGGCTTATTCCGGGGGTTCTCGGCGCGGCGGCCAGTCTCGATAATGAAAGCTTCGAGGATGGACTTCTCGAACAGCCGCAATATACGCGGCCCCGTTCGTTCGAAGGCCTCGACATCCCCGAAGTGCTTCTCAGCGGCGATCATAAGAAGATGGCCAAGTGGAAGCAGGAACAAAGAGAGGCAACCACGAAGGAGCGGCGTCCGGATCTCTGGGCGGCCTATCTTTCCAAATCACAGGCAAAAGGCACCTAAGCCTCAACAGCGTGTTTAACCACACGACGACAATTAAGGAGTTTAACATGAACCTGCTGCAGCAGATCGAAGCCGAAGAAGTCGCCAAGCTGAAGGCTGGCAAGACGCTTCCGGCATTCCAGCCCGGTGACACCCTGCGCGTCAACGTCAAGATCAAGGAAGGCGAGCGCGAGCGCGTCCAGGCCTTCGAAGGCGTCTGCATCGCCCGCGCCGGCACCGGCATCAACGAAACCTTCACGGTCCGCAAGATCAGCTTTGGCGAAGGCGTCGAGCGTAAGTTCCCGCTCGTCTCGCCGATGATCGAGTCGATCGAAGTCAAGCGCCGCGGCGTCGTCCGTCGCGCCAAGTTGTACTACCTGCGTGACCGCCGTGGTAAGTCGGCCCGTATCGTCGAGCGTTCGATGAACTCGACGCGCGGCTCGAAGGGTGACGAACTGCGCGCCGCCATGGCTTCGGCCGCCTCTTCGGGCAACGCCGACGCCGAGTCGTAAGACTTATCGGTAATCGAATGAAAAAACCCCGCCGGATCGCACCGGCGGGGTTTTTGTTTGACTGAATGACAGATGGAAACTCAGCTGTCCGGTCCGAAATCGGTCGGATATCGCGTCTGTGTGGTTGCTGTGCTTTCGGTCTTCTTGACCTGGGCAGCCTTGGCCGTGGTCGCAGCCGGCTTGGCGGCTACAGAGGCGGGAACAGGGGCAGGCTCGGGCTTAGCAGCAGGAACCACCGCCTTGGGGGCAGGCGCTACAGCCTTAGGTGCAGGCTGTACCTGGGCGGGGGCTGTCTTCGATGCGCTGGACGACGACGAACCGAATGCCGACAGCACATTTTCCGGAATTTCGAACATCGGGCCTTCACGGCCGGAAATGGTGTTCGGCACGCTCAGGTCTTCGCGGATGAAATGGTAAGCCTTTTCGTTGCCGCAGGCGCAGACCTTCAGCATGTTGTTCTGGTCGCGCCAGATAACCAGCGGATAGGCGACGCGGACGTTATTGGCCGACAAAAGCGTCGACATTTGCGAGACGTAATTGCGCGTGGCGTCGACGACGGCCGAACGGGCAAAGTCATTATCGGCGACCGGCAGGCCGGTGGCTTTCCAGTTGGCGTCGCTGGACATGAACCAGGCCTGATAGATCGGCCAGCTGCGGGTCAGCCACAGTTCGGCGATGGTCGAACGCTCGGCGGCGGTAGACCGCTTCAGGCCCTGGTCGTCGGCGGGTGCGAAGACGATAACGCGCGTATCGATGCCGGCGGCATCATATTTCGGGAACTCCTGTTCCTGGAAGGCGCGGCAGGTCTCGCATGAGCGGTGCGTGATGACATAGATGGCCTGGGGGCCACGGCCCGGCGAGACATAGCCGGCCTTGTCGAGCAGGACCTGGATTTCCGCCTGGTTGCGCGTGATGGTCGTAGGGGCGTAGCGCTGGAACTGGTCCCACCAGATCCAGTATCCGGTGCCGATCAGCGCCGGAATAATGACCACCAGCGCCATGGCCCACAACAGGACTTTCCTGCTCATGAAACTACCCCATCCCTCGTCTTGGCTCTGAACGCTTGACTATAAAACGCAATTACGACGCACGCAAAGCCGCTCCCCGGACCCGTTAAACGGTGGTCCTGACAGCCCTCTTCGAATGGTTAACGCAAATGCGCGGAAAAATCACGGCATTTCGTCGCCGTGTCGGCGGGCAGCCAGGGATCACGCCTGATTTAGCATGGCCATACATGCAAAAATCACACACACCACGCATGTCACCCACAGGGCGGCGTAGGGCAGGATGGCTTTTGGACGACGGCGGTCTTCGTTTTGGGTCTGAGGATCGGGTTCACTCATACCGGCTACTTAGCATTGAAAAGCCTTGCCAAAAAGCCCCGAACGCGTCAGCACTAAAGCGATATGCTAAAAAGTGTGCAGCGGTTTTTAGTTGAATATCGCGATAAAGCAAAAAAGTAACGAATGGCTGGGCGGCAACTGCATATCGTCGAAGAATTGATCCATGAGCGCGCACCGAAGCTTGTCGGCTCAAAGCTGTGGCCGGTGGCCAAGCCGGTGCTTTACGCCATCCTCGACTATGGCCGCGCGGTCAGCATGGCCGATGCCGTAAGTCAGGTCAGCGGTGACGAGGCCCTGCGCTATATTTCCAGATTGCTGCGCCTGAAGGTAACGGCGGCCGGTCTTGAACGCCTGCCGGAAAGTGGACGGTGCGTGGTGGTGTGTAATCACCCCACCGGGATTGCCGACGGTATCGCAGTGTATGATGCGGTCATGCAGCGCCGGCCGGATGCTATCTTCTTCGCCAATGCAGACGCCTTGCGCGTCAATCCGCGATTCGCCGAAAGCCTGATCCCGGTGGAGTGGGTCGAGGCCAAGCGGACGCGCGAAAAGACGCGGGTGACGCTTCAGGCGGCAAAGGCTGCTTTCGAGGCCGAGCGCTGCGTCGTCTTGTTTCCCGCCGGACGGCTGGCGCGGCGTAATGGAGACGGCGAACTGGCCGATCCGCCCTGGGCGCCGACGGCGGTATCAATGGCGCAGAAATACGCAGCCCCCATTGTGCCGATGCATCTCAAGGGGCCGAACTCCTTCTGGTTCCACCTGTTCAACCGCTTTTCGCAGGAACTGCGCGACATCACGCTTTTTCATGAGTTCCTGAACAAGGCCGGGCAAAGATTTGACCTGACAGTTGGGCCGGTTATCGCGCCGGATGGTGTCGAGACCGAGCGGCTGAAGGCCTACGTCGAACGGGAATTGAGTGTTGATCCGGATAGGCGCTATACGGCGTGAGCATGGAAATTGTGTCTGATATTTTAAGAGACCCCACCACCATCTGCTCCGCAGATGGTCCCCCTCCCCATGCTTCGCACAGGGAGGAGAGATTGCGCTACATCTTCTCCTCCCTGTCGCGCAGCGATGGGGAGGGGGACCGCACAACTGAGCAAAGCGAAGGCGATGCGGTGGTGGGGGCCTCTTGATGCTTCAAACGCCCTCGGACCTTTCCAGCCTCGATCTTACCAAGCCACAAACCCTGTGGTTGCCGGACGAAGCCGCCACGACGCAGCTGGGGGCAATGATCGCGACGCAACTACGGCCATCCGATGTCCTTTACCTGCATGGCGATCTCGGCATGGGCAAGTCGTCCCTGGCGCGCGGATTGATCCGTGCCCTGACGCGCCCCGACCAGGACGTGCCGTCGCCGACCTTCACCCTGATCCAGTCCTATGACGCACCGGACTTCGAAGTCCTGCACCTCGACCTCTACCGCCTGACCGCGCCGGAGGAGGCCTACGAATTGGGGTTGGACGACGCTCGACCCCATGCCGTGCTTGTGATCGAGTGGCCGGACAGGCTTGGACATTTGGGCTTTGACGACCGGCTGGATATCAGCCTAGAACTGCCCGACAATACCAATTTTCCGGATGGGCCGGTCGCCGGGCGTATAGCCAGACTGACCCCTGCCGGGCGTTACCGGGAAGATTACGCGTAATGGATACCAGAGAGGCGACCAAACGCCGGTTTTTGACGGCCTCGGGCTTCGGCGATGCGGAACGCCACCCCCTTCCCGGAGACGCGTCGACCCGGCGCTACGAACGCCTGAAAAAGGGCGCGCAGTCCTTCATGCTGATGGACCAGGCGCCGGCGCTGGAAAGCCAGCCGTGCCTGCCGTCGCAAAACGAAGCGGAGCGCCGTGCCTCGGGTTATAACGCCATGGCGCGCCTGGCCGCCGGCCGCATTGATGCCTTTGTCGCCGCCGCCAACTATCTGCGTGCGCAAGGTCTGTCCGCGCCTGAAATCTTCGAAGTCGATGCACCCAACGGCCTGCTGATCAGCGAGGACCTTGGTGATGACCTGTTCGCCCGCCTGATCGCTTCGGGCCAGGACGAAACCCCGCTCTATCTCTCGGCGATCGAAGCCCTGGCGCGCCTGCACGAACTGACGCCGCCGGATACGCTGGCCAATAAACCCCTTGAATCGGGCTGGCCGCTACTCACCTATGACGACCTGGCGCTAAAGACCGGCGCCGACCTGTTCGTCGAATGGTATCCGCGCTTCGACACGCGCCACTCGCTTAGCGACAAGGCGCTGGAAGAATGGGAGGCCCTGTGGGCACCGCTGCGCCAGCGGTCCGAAGCCGGCGCCACGGTCTTCATCCATCGCGATTATCACGCCGAAAACCTGCTGTGGTTGCCCGAACGTGACGGCGCCAGCCGCGTCGGCATGATCGACTTCCAGGATGCCCTGCGCGGCCACCCGTCGTGGGATCTGCATTCGCTGCTCCAGGACGCGCGCCGCGACGTTTCGCCCGAACTCGAAAAGGCCGCGCTCGACCACTATTTCTCCCTGCGCCCCGATACGGATATCCCCGCCTTCATGCAGGGCTATACGGCGCTGGCGACGCTCAATGAGGCGCGCATCCTCGGCATCTTCGCCCGCCTGATCGTGCGCGACCACAAGCCGCGTTACGAGGCCTTCATGCCGCGCATGTGGCGCCACCTCGACCGCAATCTCGAAGCGCCAGGCTTGGAAGGTTTGAGGGAGTGGTTCCTCCGCTATGGCTTCTCCGACAGGCTGAAGGCGGCATGATGGTCCCTGAAACCGCTTTCGTCCTGGCCGCGGGTCTCGGCACCCGCATGCGCCCCTTGACCGACGACCGGCCCAAGGCCCTGGTTACAGTCGGGGATAAGACCCTGATCGACCATATGCTCGATCGTCTTTCCGAAGTGGGCGTGAAGCGGTTCGTCGTCAACGTCCACTATTTCGCCGATAAGCTGGAAGCGCACTTAAAGACGCGCAGCGACCTCGACATCGTCATATCGGACGAGCGCGGCGCTTTGCTGGAAACCGGCGGCGGCCTGAAACACGCCCGGCCGCTACTGGGTGATGGCGCTATCTGGATCGCCAATACCGACAGCGTCTGGCTGGAACACAGCGACGGTCAGGCGCTCAAGCAACTGGCCGCCTTGTGGAACGAAGGCGGCATGGACGCGGCGCTGCTGCTGGCCGACATGAACCGCTCGATGGGCTTTGACGGGGCCGGCGACTTTTTCAAGGACGACGCCCACCATCTGACTTTCCGCAACGATGCGCCGTCCGCGCCTTACGTCTATATGGGCGTGCACATCACCTGGCCCGGCATTGTCGACGACGTGGCCGAGCAGGCCTTTTCATTGTCGAAGCTATGGCGCAATCTGGCGCCGCAGGGCCGTCTAAAGGGTGTGGTCATGGACGGCGACTGGATGCACGTCGGCGACCCCGGCGCGCGCGATGAGGCCGATGCCCGTCTGAAAGTGGCTAAAGAGCGGGTATGAACCCGGCCAGCGACATTTTTGGCCGAGCCGGACCACGCTGGTTCACCATCCCGTCCGGCCGCTGTTTCCTCGACGATCTGGCGCTCGGTCTGTGTCAGGCGCTCGATGGCCGCTTGGAACAGGCGACCATCCTGATGCCGACCAAGCGCGGCGCCCGGGCCATGGCGCGGGCCTTCTCGCACCAGGCGCGCGGCAAGCCGTTGCTGCTTCCTCAGATCCGGGCGATCGGTGATCTCGATGAAGGCGAACCGCCGTTCGATCTTGATGCTTTGGGGCTTGATCTGCCGCCGGCCCTATCGCCGGTGCGCAGGCGTTTCGAACTGGCGCGGCTGATCGCCGAAAAATACACCGGCATCCCAAACATTTCCGGCCGTCTGGCGCTGGAACTGGCCGACAGTCTGGCGCGCTTCTTCGACTCGCTGGCGCTCGAAGAGGTCGATGCTGAGGACAAGCTCGACCGCCTTGTCCACAACGAAGGCGAAGACCAGTACAGCCTTGGCACCTGGGCCGAGCATTGGCAGTTGTCGGCGCGCTTTCTGGAGATCGCCGTGCGTGAATGGCCGCGCCGCTTGCAGATCCTGGGCGCCATGGACCCGTCGCAGCGTCAGGTGGCCCTGATCCGCCGGCTGGTCGACCAGTGGCGCATGAACCCGCCCGACACGCCGCTGATCCTGGCCGGCACGACGGGTTCGGCGCCGTCGACCGCTGACATGGCCAACGTCGTCGCCAATGCGCGCATGGGGGCGGTGGTGCTGCCGGGGCTCGACCTGTCGCTGGCCGAGGACGCCTGGACACAAATCGAGGAATCGCACCCGCAATCGACCCTGAAACGCCTGATCGACCGCCATAGCGTTGCGCGCGCCGACGTTCAGGTCTGGCCGGCCTCGCTGGATGCCGACCGGCGGGCCCAGGCGCGCCGCCGCCTGCTCAACGAAGCCCTGCGCCCGGCCGAAGCCACCAAGGACTGGCGCGCGCAGATCGCCATCCTCAAGCAGGAAGGTGCCCGCACGGTCGAAGAGGGTCTGGAAGGCCTCTATGAGATCGACACGGCGCGCGACGAAGACGCGGCCAGTGTCATCGCCCTTTTAATGCGTGAGGCGCTGGAAACACCGGACAAGACGGTTGCCCTGGTGACGCCTGACCTCAGCCTGTCGCGGCGCGTGTCGGCACGCTTGTCCCGCTGGGGGCTGGCGGCGGACGCTTCGGGCGGTGAGCCCCTGTTCAGCAGCCTGACCGGCCGTTTCCTGCACGATCTGGTGCGCCTCATCCTCGAACCGCACGACCCTGTGCTTCTGCTCAGCCTGTGGCGTAATCCACTGTGCCGGTTCGCTGAAGAGCAGGGGTTAAGCGACCTTGAAAAATACGGTTTGCGCGGGGCGCGACCCAATGGCCTCGATACCGTTGAAGCGCGTTTGAAGACGGCGGACAAGCTACACCCGAACGCACTTACTCTGTGGGCGGACTATTGCGAAGCCATCACGCCGATCCTCGATCAGCCTTTTACCAATTTCGGCGCTTCGCTGACCCTGTTTTCGATCGTCGCGCAAAGCCTGGCGCGCAACGCCGACGCCTTGTGGGCGGGTGCGGCGGGCTCTCTGGCCTCGTCGCTGATCGCTGAACTGATGCACGAAGGTGCAGACTACCGCATCAACAGTGCGCGCGAATTCGCCGATATCCTGACCCATATCCTGCGCGACGCCAAGGTGCGCACCGGCGGCAATACCCATCCGCGCCTGCAGATCCTGGGCGCCATCGAAGCCCGGATCATCAAGGCCGATCGCATCATACTGGCCGGGTTGGAAGAGGGCGTATGGCCCCAGGCGCCGGACATCGACCCCTTCCTGTCCCGGCCAATGCGCAAGAAACTGGGCCTGCCGACGCCGGAGCGGCGCATCGGTCTGTCGGCGCACGACTTTCTGCAGGCGGCCGCCTCGCCCGAAGCCTATCTGATCACGCGCCGCCGCCGCGAAGGCGAGCCGCAGGTCCAGTCGCGCTGGCTATGGCGGCTGAAGACCCTGTGCGAAGGCGCGGGCGTCACCATCCCGACGCGGCCTGAAGTCCAGGACTGGTCGCGCGCGCTCGATTGCGGACTGAAGGACAAGCCGCTGTCGCTGCGGCCCGCCCGCCAGCCCGATCCGAAACCACCGCTTGACGCGCGCCCAGACAGCCTGTCGGTCACAGAGGTCGAGGTCTTCGTCCGGGACCCCTATGCCATCTACGCCAAGCGCGTATTGGGCCTGCGTACCATGGACCGGCCGAATGAGCCCGTGGAAGCCCGGCAACGCGGCACGGCGATCCACGCCAGCCTGGAACAGTTTGTCGAGAACGACACGCCGCTGGGCGAAGAGGGCGTGCGCCGTCTGACCGGCCTGCTGGAAACCGAACTGGCCAACACCCACTATTCGCCGGCGCAGCTTGAGCTGCAAAAACCGCTGCTGCCGACCATGGCGCGCAAATATGTCGAGTTCGAAGCCGAGCGCCGTGCAGCCAGGCCGAAGCTGCTCATCGAAGGCGCGGGTCAGATCGAGTTCAATGTCCGTGGCCGGCCGTTTACACTGAAGGCGCGCGCCGACCGGCTGGAGGTGCGTGACGACGTCGTCGACATCGTCGACTTCAAGACCGGCTATCCGGCTTCGCTCAAGCAGGTCCTGGCCGGCTTTTACCCTCAGCTGACCCTGACCGCCGCCATCCTCCGCCACGGGGGGTTCAAGGGCATATCCGGCAAGGAGGTCGGCGACATGATGTATGTCCGCGTCGCCTCCGACCAGGTGACGCCGCGCGGCATCTCTGAAAAGGGCGTGCCCAATGCCGATCTCGCCGAAGCCGCGCTTAACAGCCTCAAGCGCCGGCTGGACATCTACATGGATCCGGACATGGGTTATCGCTCGTGGATCGCGCCGCAATTCCTGAAGACGCGCGGCGGCGATTACGATCAACTGGCGCGGCTCTATGAATGGCATGTGCTGGGCGAGGACGATGCCGGCGATGGTGAAGATGGAGAGGCGGCATGAACGATATGAGCCGCAACCCGCAGAACGAGGCCGCTGATCCCAAGGCATCGTGCTTCCTGACCGCCAATGCCGGATCGGGCAAGACGTCGACGCTTGTCAACCGCGTGGCGCGCCTGCTCTTGCGCGGCGCACAACCCGACCGTATTCTGTGCGTGACTTACACCAAAGCCGCAGCCGCCGAAATGCAGGCGCGCCTGTTCGAGCGCCTCGGCCATTGGGCGGTCGCCGAAGACGACAAGCTGGCGGAAGACCTGGCGGCGATCGATGAGAATCCGCGCGACCTTGCCAATGCCCGTGCCCTGTTCGCCAAGGCGCTTGAGACGCCGGGCGGCCTGAAGATCCAGACCATCCACGCCTTCTGCGAAAAGCTGTTGCGCCGGTTCCCGCTTGAGGCTGGGTTGTCGCCGGCCTTTTCGGTTATCGATGATTTTCAGGCGGCCGAGATTGAAGAAAGTGCGGCATCCGACCTGCTGATCCTGCCGACGCAGCAATTGATTATAGACGCCCGTACCCGGTTGATTTCAAAGCTGAAACCCTTCGGGTTCGAAAAGCTGCTGGGTCAATTTATTGCGCAGCATGACGACATCCTGGCGGCGTTTGCTGCATTGCAAAACAAACACGATGACTGGCAGGCAGAAATCTTCCGCAGCTTAGGCATCGACGCGCCGTGCACATCGCACGACTGTTTGCAGGCCTATGCCGACCGGCTGGAATGGGACATTATCAAGGATCTGGCGCAGTCGCTTAGCCTGGGCAACAGCAAGACCAATACCGAAGCCGGCCAGGCGCTGCTTGACCTGCACATGGCCTATAGCGATGGCCGTGGCTTTGATTTTGACCGGCTGAAGGCGGTCTTCTTCACCAAGTCGGGCGATCCACGCAAGAACCCCTACACCAAGGAAACCTCGGCCAGCGACGCCATCCTGCTCGACCGCCTGTTTACCGGGGTCGTGGAACTGGCTGAGAAGCTGAAGGCGGTCGAGATCGCCGCCAATACGCTCGATGCGCTCTATCTGTTTATCGCTTTCAGCACCTTTTACAAAGAAGCGAAGGGCGATGTCGGTGGCCTCGATTTCCAGGACCTGATCAACCACACGCGCAACCTGCTGACGCGCGACGGCATGGCTGCCTGGGTGCTGTTCAAGCTCGATGAAGGCCTGGAACACATCCTCGTTGATGAGGCGCAGGACACGTCCGAAGATCAGT
>CAMLPZ010000123.1 GCA_946482045.1 uncultured Asticcacaulis sp. | reverse complement strand
CGCGGACGCCGCCCTTGGCGTCGGGGCCCAGACCTTCGAAACGGCCCTTGCCGCGGCCACCGGCGTGGATCTGCGACTTGACGACGAAGACCTTGGAACCGGCCTCCTTGGCGAGGTCCCGGGCGGCCTTTTCGGCCTCTTGCGGGGAGAAGGCGGGATAGCCGCGCGGGACGGCCACGCCGAACTGCTTCAGGACGGCCTTGGCTTGATGCTCGTGAATGTTCATGGAACCGGTCTTGCAATAGTGAAATGAACGGCAGAGCCGGTCCCGTTCAATTCATGACAAATTGAGCGTGAAAGGCTCTGATGTGTGCGTAGGCGATGAATTGAAAGCGCCGTGTTAGCGCGAACTTTTCACCGTCGACATCAGGGCGAACGCCGTTGCTCGTCCAAAGATGGGCGGCTTTATAAAGACCGGCACCTGTTTGTGCAACCGCTCAATCACAGAAAATTGTGCCGGCCCGGCTTTTCACCGAAAACGCAATGTCGTTGATTTGTAAAGCATGTTACCGCTATCTCCAAGACAACGCTGTCAGCTATGCGAGCAGTTTCAAAAGCTTATGCGAGACATTCAGGGAGATGATCGGTCAGCCGAAAAATATGTGCCACATCAGCCGGCCAGGCAGGAAGGTGAAGATGCCTGCGATAAGCAGCGCGCCGATATAGAGCTGATAAGCCTCCCTCCGGTGCTTCTTGATATCGCCGCGCCGAGCTGCCAGCACTAGAAGCGGCAGGGCGATCAGGGTCACACCGGAGAGGATATGGATGAAGCTGAAGGTGCCGTGATTGATCTGGCGAATAAAGAAGCTTGAGACCGCCACCGTGAACATGACAATGACCCAGCCCCAGCCGACGATGCGGTGAAACGTCGTACCCTTTGGCCCCAGGATCTGGAGCGTAGCGACGGCGAACGCGATCATCGCCGCAGCCAGGTGGATCTGGACGGCCGGCGAGACATGCGAAACCATGGACAGGTCCGGCCAATGGGGATGGGCATAGTGGTTGAAGAAGGACGGAACGGACACCTGGGCAACGGCCTTTCATTGCGAATGGAATTGCCGCATAAGAAACGCCTCTCTGTTCTGTGTCCGAAACGATGCGTGAAATGCCCGACCAGATACGTGAAATGCCCACCCCTGACGTTGACGCTTCGCCACATGCGGGCTTCATCCGTACGCTCACCGGCCCATGGGGCGAACGGACATGGCTGCGTGTTTATACGACCGCCATCGCCATGGCCCTGTTCCTCAGCTTTACAGGCGCTATGGGCAGCCATGACGCGCCCATCCTTATGCGCATAGGTTACTGGTTGACGACCATGCTGAGCGGCACGGTTTCGGTCCAGTTGGTCAGCCTGCTGAGCTATCGCTTTGTCAAGCTGGAACCGCTCGCGGAGGCAATCGTGCTGTTCCTGCTGGCGGTTCCGGCCGTAACCCTGATGGTCTGGCTTGTGGATGGCTTATATCTCAACCGCCCGCTCACCCCCCGCATGCTGCTTTTCACCGTTGGCCCCGTCACCGTCATCACCTTCGCCATGTCGGCATTGCAGTATCTGGCGGAGCGTACACCCCGCCAGACCCATATCCATTCCAATTCGGAGCTAAAGGAACCAGCGCAGGCCTTTCGGGAACGGCTGCCGTTCAAGTACCAAAAGGCGCAAATCTATGCTGTGTCCGCCGAGGACCACTACCTCAGGGTCCACACCTCGATTGGCCAGACCCTGGTCCTTATGCGGCTCTACGATGCCATACGCGAACTCGACGGCATCGAGGGATCACAGGTGCACCGGTCATGGTGGGTGGCCAAGGATTCAGTTTGCAATATTAAGCGGAGCGACGGCAAACTGAGTTTGTACATCAAGGGCGATGTTGAAGCCCCAGTCAGCCGCAGCTATGCCAAGGTGTTGAAAGCAGAAGGCTGGTTTTAAGCAACCTGCTCCAGCACCCTGTCAAGCTTTTCGAAGCTCTGGCGCCAGCCTTCGGTCGAGCCCATGCCGTCAAAGGCATCGCACTCGGCCTGGGTGGCGAAGACCTGCTCGACCGTCACTTGCGTTTCATTGTCGCCGAGGGCCTGGAATGCCACCTTGGTAATGACGGTCAGGGATGGAAGTGTATCCTCATCACCCCCCGCCTTGGTGAACTGCAAGGCCAGGTAGTCGTGCCAGTTGGCAGGATGGTCGTCATGATGCATTTCCATGACGAGACGGCTCTGCTCGACCACTTCGAGATATTCCCCCTGGAGCGGGTAGGCTTCATCATCGGCGCCGTACATGATGAGCGCGAACCGGCCCGCTGGCCGCACGTCAAGCTTAGCATCGGTGCTAAAACCATGCGGTCCCCACCAGCGCGCAATCAGGCCTTCGTCCGTCCACGCCCGCCACACCACAGCGATCCCGGCATCGAAGGTCCGGCTCATGACAACGGATACATCCGTGCGGGTGAAGCTTGTATCGGCCATGGGTTTGCTCCGGAACGGCGAGCGCATCCCAAAACTATGAAGCTTTTTGGACCAAATGCGCAGCCGGACAGAGAATTGAGCACCGCCAGCTAAAAAAACAATGCGGCGCTCGATTCTGAACCAATGCTATTTCTTTTCAGCCAGAGCCTTCAGGCGCCCGAGACCCTTTTCGAAGTCGTTCCCGACCATTGTGTCCATGTCCATGAACAGATGTATGACCTTGGCCGGAAACGGCACAGGGCCGGTCATCTTCCAGGTGACCAGGGTCTCTTCGCCTTCGTCGATCAGGTGGAACTGGGTGTCGTTCGTCGCCTTGAACGGCCGCAGGAAGTCGAGCTTGATATCGACCGACGACGGAGCTTCGGCGTGATGGATTTCCATGCGGCCGGCGCCGACGCGTTTATTGCCTTCCCATTCGTATACGGAACCGACACCCGACGGCGGGCCGGAATAGGCGCGGCGCAGATCCGGATCGAGATCCTCCCAGGGCGACCACTTGCCCCAGCCTTCGGAATGGAAGTTGGCGATCAGCGGATAAATATCCGCCGGTTTGGCGCGAATAAGCTGGGACCGCTTGACGGTAAAGGTATCGGGCCGCGTCGCCACGAAGGCCAGGAACGCGACCAGCAGTACAAGGACGACAAGTATGATCGTAGTCATTGGTTACTCCTCCCGGTAGGTCGCCGGCTTTCTCAGGCCGGCTTATCGCAATTGATCATCCAAGGTATGCCGAAACGATCGGTCACCATGCCAAAACGCTCCGCCCAAAAGGTCGGAGCCAGGGGCATGAAGACATTGCCGCCCTCGGCCAGGGCGGCAAAGATACGCTCGGCCGCAACCGTGTCGGTCGTGGCGTAGCTGATGGAAAAGCCTTGCGGCGTCTTGAACATCCCCGGCGGGCTGTCACTGGCATGGATGATGTCGTCGCCGATCTGTAGCGTCGCGTGCATGATGCCGGTCTGCATATCCGACCCAAACTCATCCTTCATCGGCGACTCACCGAAGGTCTGCTGGAAGATGACCTTGCCGTTGAACACCTGCTCGTAGAAGGCCAGGGCATCGGCGCAATTGCCGTTGAAATGGAGATAAGCATTAATCTTCATAGGGTCACTTCCTGACGGTGGCGGCGCTTTGGTATTCAATGCCCGAAGCGCTGTTTTTGGCAAGCACCGTTATTCAACCCACAAGGGATTTTGACCATTATCCGCTTCAAATGGATCAGGCGAGGCTCAAAGTTTTGTTTTGTCGCACTCCTGCCGCGATCCGGGGCCACTTGCCGGGAAATGCTCCGGGCTGAAAACCTTAGACCAGAGTGGCCAGATGGGCATCCAGTTGCGCGAAAGTCCCACCAAAGGCCGTCTGCATGCCAGCATGGCCGGAGATGAACACGGCGCGCTCCTCGGCGGTGGCGTTGATCGGCCATGAGCGGCTCTCAAAAACCGTCTTGCCGTTACTCTCGCTGAAGGACTGCTCGACTAGCACTTCCAGCGGCCACAGCGGCGCCATCGGATGGCGGACGGGGTCACCGGCTTCGTTACAGAAGGAAACGACGTAGGACAGGCGGTTGGGCTTCTCGATGGCGCGGAAGACCCATTTGCCCCACATGGTCATGCCCGTCGGCATCTGCATGCCATAGAGAAAGGTCCCACCCGGCGTCAGGTCCAGCGACCGCACGACAAGCTTCAGGCCCGCGGGGCCGAACCATTTGGCCAGGTGATCGGCCTCCGTCCAGACCGACCAGACGAGCGACGGCGGCGCCTCGAAGGTGCGCGTCAGCTTGAAGACTTCGCTCTCGGAACTGGGCTGGTCAGACATGGCTTATCCTTTTGGTCAGCGGCTGAGAAAGGCCTCGAGCCGGTCGAAATTCTGTTCATTGGCAGCGTGGAGGAAGTGCGCCAGATCACCGCCAAGATCGTCGGCCTGCGACGACGGCGCGAACTGCATCCGCCAGCCGAGGCGCGTGCCGGAGCCTTCGGCGTCGAAGGTCATGGTCATCAGGAAGTGATGCACCGGCTGGAGGTGCTCGATCACGATGCGATGCAGCGTGACTTCGTGAAAGGTCTTTTCGTTTGGAAAGTCCTGGTCGCGTTCATTGCGCATGGTTATGCGAAACGCACCGCCGGGCCGGAGATCGAAGGCCTCGATCGTATTGGTGAAGCCGTGCGGCCCCCACCAGTGCACCAGCTTTCGCGGGTCGGTGAAGGCGTCACGGACCCGGGCGGGCGCATGATCGATCATGCGCTCGTTTATGACTTCAATGCCGTTGAATTTCGCCCGTGGACGCGTACGATTGACCTGCCATTCCTCGCGCGTCTGACCCCAGATATTGACGGCCACGGCGGCGTGCGGATCCGGCAGCTTGCCTGGCCCCTGGTCATAGGAGCCAAGACTCTTGGCGACGCCCGCCGAGGCCAGGTTGTCGGGTGCGATGGTATGAATGACCCGATCCCATTTGAGGACATCGAAAACATAATCCATCGCGGCCGCGGCGGCTTCACGGGCATAGCCCTTGCCCCAATATCGCGCCATCAAGCCCCAGCCGACTTCGCGGTCGGGCCATTGGTGCGGATAGAGCGGACCAATGCGGCCCATCCACTCACCCGTTGCCTTGTTGAGAACGCTGAACATGTGAAAGCCGTCGAGATGCCAGGCACCGGCCACCATGCACATGGTCCGCCACACCATGGCCGGCGACTGGACGCCGCCCAGGTGCTTCATGGCTTCCCGATCGGCATGAAAAGCGCAAAGCGCGTCGAAATCGGCCCGCACCGGCGGACGCAGGATCAGGCGTGCGGTTTCAAGCGTAGGGCCAAGCGGCGAGGATGTGATCATGATGGCGGGTTAGGCCTATACCCGGCGGTCGTCAATAACCACTTCATCGGGTGGAATTCGGCGGCGTGAGACACGATCGACATAGACATAGCGCACCGCCGTGCCGCCCCCGCCACCCCAGACTCCAATGCCCAGCAGGAAACCGAAGTCATACCACCGCCCGACATTCGGAAAGGCGTACATGCGGATGCTGTCCGAGAATAGGCTGAGCGCAAACGCAATTGGCGCCAGCAGGCCGTCGATCAGACCGCGTACAAAAGCCGGATCGCCGGGGCCGCCCATTGGCCGTTCAGCGCAGGCGGCGAGACTGAGCAAGACGATCCCCAATCCGGCCGCAACAACGATACGCGAAACCTTCATATCCAGCCCTCCATGAAGTCCTTGGAATTTATCCTGCCGCCGTATCGGCCAGGGTGCAAGTCACAGTCGTGGAACCGGGCACGGTCAGCTGGGTTTCGGAGCCCTTCGTCCAGAATTCGTAGGCGCCGTCAGGCGTGGCCGACTGATAGCGAGCGCCCGAAGCCGCCGCCGATCCGGTCAGCACGACGGAACTGTCGTCGCGCTTCAGGATAACCACCGGCGTCGTGCTGTTGACGAAGGTCGAGGTCATCAGCTTGGTCGTACCGGGACAACGCCAGCTGACCGGACCGGCGCTGATTCCGGCGGTGTCGGCACGCGCCGGCGCGTAACCGGCACGTAAATCGGCGATCCTGTCCGTGTAGGCTGTCTTCAGGCACGCCTTGACGTCGACCGTATCGATGCACGCGTCGCGCTTTTGTAACCAGCCGCTCTGGAGGCGGTGCAAGGTTGAGCGTTCGGCATCCGACACCTTGACATCTACGACCTTGTAGAGGCGGGCCAGTTCTACATCCAGTTCAGCGACATCAGGATTGGCGCACACAGCGGTTTCGCCACCGGGCAGGGCGCGGTTGCAATCGAAGCTGGCGCGCGCCACGACGCTGGTGCTGGCGGATGCCTCAGGCGTCGCCGACGTCGCAGTGGTGGTTGTCGTGGTGGTTTCGGCCGCAGTCTCGCGCTGGTTACACGCGCCAGCCGACACAAGGACGCCGGCCAGAACCGGCAGCACGTAGACATGTTTCATGACGGACACCCTCTCTGGTCATACCCGAACGGCCTATCATCCGGCGCATAAAAAAGCCGCCCCGGTTTCGGGGCGGCTTCCGTAAAATCCCGATGGGGATTTATGTGCACTGGTGTGCTTAGGCTAGCGAAGGATCGATGGTCTTGCAGGCCGCGATCAGGCCCTGGACCGACTCGACCGACTTGGCGAACATCGCCTTTTCGTCGTCGTTCAGCGTGAACTGGATGATGCGTTCCGCACCGTCCTTGCCGATCACGACCGGCACGCCGACATAGAGGTTGCGCAGGCCGTATTCGCCCGAAAGATAGGCGGCGCAAGGCAGGACGCGCTTCTTGTCCTTCAGGTACGACGTCGCCATGGCGACGGCCGATTCCGCCGGCGCGTAGAAGGCCGAACCGGTCTTCAAGAGGGCAACGATTTCGCCGCCGCCGCCGCGTGTGCGCTTCACGATGGCATCGAGCTCGTCCTGGGTGAAGAAGCCTTGGGCGACGCATTCGGGCAGGCTCAGGCCGCCGATCGTCGAGTGGCGCACCATCGGGACCATGTCGTCGCCGTGGCCGCCCAGCGTCCAGGCGTGGATATCTTCGACCGACACGCCGGTCTTTTCAGCCAGGAAGTAGGCGAAGCGGCCCGAGTCGAGCACGCCGGCCATGCCGATGACCTTGTTGTGCGGCAGGCCAGAGAATTCGCGCAGCGCCCACACCATGGCGTCGAGCGGGTTGGTGATGCAGATGACAAATGCGTTGGGCGCGTACTTCTTGATGCCTTCACCAACGGCCTTCATGACCTTCAGGTTGATGCCTAGCAGGTCGTCGCGGCTCATGCCGGGCTTGCGCGGCACGCCGGCGGTGACGATGCAGACGTCTGCGTCGGCGATGTCGGCGTAGTCATTGGCGCCCTTAAGCGCGACGTCCGACCCGAAAACCGTCGTGGCTTCGGCGATGTCGAGCGCCTTGCCTTGCGGCGTGCCTTCCGAGATGTCGAACAGGACGACGTCGCCCAGTTCCTCACGCGCGCAGATATGGGCCAGAGTGCCCCCGATCATGCCCGCACCGATCAAAGCAATTTTCGCACGCGCCATGAGAACTCCCTCTTATATGCCGCTGACATTAATCTGGCGGCCATCTAAACCCTGATGGGTCCGAGGGCAAGTGTTTGCTGCATTGCGGCCGATATTCGCCGCCGACTGTTGCCGGAAATGCTTATCGCACCACGGCGCGCGACATGACGACCGGCACCTTACGGCCCGCCACATCCATCATAGTGCCCCGCCAGCGGCTTTCGGTCTCTTTACGCAGATGCAGGATGGTCGGCGATTTCGCCCGCCCCTGGAAATAGTTGACCTCCAGGTCGTTGCCGACAAGGCTGATATCCGAGACAAAGCCGGTCTCGTTCAGCCCCAGGCCGGCCGTCATCGACCGCCACGCGCCTTCCAGCCGGCCACGGACGCCGCCCTCGTTGCGCAGTTCCAGCCCGATCAGCTTGCGGCCGTCGGCGGATAAGACCTCCCAGGAACCTTCCATCTGGCCGACTTTGGACGAATAGGCCGACAGGATATTCGAGTCGTAACGCGCTTCGGCGTCGCTCTTGGGACCTTCGTAATCGCGGGAATAATCCTCGACGCGGACCGAACCGGTGTCGGAAGTCTGGGGTGCGCCGTCCTGGGACAGCAGGGCGGCGGCCATAAGCAAAACAGAAAACACGTCTACACTCACCTGTCAGGAATCGGTTCGAATGATGCCCAGAAGATGCGGAATTGCGCACGGCATTACCGCATTATTAGGCATATGCGCCCGTCCCTTAAGAATTCATTCACCTGACAAGTGAACAACAGGAATTTGTCGAAGCTTTGGCGTTTGGGTCATCTCCGTGACCGCTCGCCTTACCCAGTGCATGGTTACGGCGGCAATTGAGAACCGATCGCAAGCGCATAACGTATAAGGCAAAAACGCTCCTTCAAAGGCATTGCTTTATTGACATGACACCCTTTGGGCTTAAAAAGGCCCCGACTTTGTCGCCCGGTAACATGCCGGTCACACAGATTTTATAGTTCGTCGCTTTAGAACCTACGGGTCCAGGGCTCTGCACATGTCCAATACCACGCCACCGCGGCCGCTTTCCCCCCACCTTCAGATCTGGCGCTGGCATGTCACCATGCTTAGTTCGATCCTGCACCGCGTGACCGGTTCGGCATCGGTGGCCGGCATCGTCCTGATTGCCGCCTGGCTGATCTGCCTGACGCTGGGACGCGAAACCTACACGGTGTTCGTCCAATATGCGGCATCGCCACTCGGCCTGCTGGTCTGGTTCGGTTTGTCGCTGGCCGGCTTCGTACACCTGACCGGCGGCCTGCGCCACCTGATCTGGGATCTGGGCCTCAGCTTCAAGCCTAAGGACGCCGACGCCCTGGCGACCTGGACCATGCTGCTGGGCGTCGCCCTCACCATCGCCTTCTGGGCGGTTCTCTTCGCTTCGGGAAAGGTCGCGCTGTGAGCACCAAGGAAGCCCTCGCCAAGAACGACGCATCGACCCGTTCGGCGCAAAGCTGGAAAACATCCGAGAAGCACGGCGCCGGTGAATGGCTGGCCGAACGCTTTACCTCGCTGGCCCTGATCCCGCTGACCCTATGGGCGGCCTGGGGCGCCTATACAATCGCCGGCGGCGGTTTCGACGCGGCGCTGGCCTTCGTCAAGGACCCGTTCAACATGGCGGCCATCGCGGTCAGCATCGTGCTGGCGGTGTGGCATATGTATATGGGCGTGAAGGTCATCATCGATGACTATCTGCAAGGCCCGATGCGCGGCGTCTCGATCTTCCTCACCTTCGCCTTGAGCGCCGCTGTCCTTATCGGCAGCCTTGGCGCGCTCTATTTTGTGTATCAGGGGGCGTAAATGGCTGCCGGCAAGTACAACATCATCAACCACGAATACGACGTGGTCGTCGTCGGTGCTGGCGGCTCGGGCCTTCGTGCGGCGCTGGGCGCCGGCCAGGCCGGACTGAAAACCGCCTGCATCACCAAGGTCTTCCCGACGCGTTCGCATACCGTCGCGGCCCAGGGCGGCGTCGCCGCTTCGCTGGGCAATATGGGCGAGGACAAGTGGGAATGGCACATGTACGACACCGTCAAGGGGTCGGACTGGCTGGGCGACCAGGACGCCATCGAATATCTGGTCCGTAATGCGCCCAAGGCCGTCTACGAACTCGAACACTGGGGCGTGCCCTTCTCGCGGACCGAAGACGGCAAGATCTACCAGCGCCCGTTCGGCGGCATGACCAAGAACTTCGGTGAAGGCCCGGTCCAGCGCACCTGCGCCGCCGCCGACCGCACCGGCCACGCCATGCTGCACACCCTGTATGGCCAGTCGGTGCGCAATAATGTCGAATTCTTCATCGAGCATTTCGCCCTCGACTTGATTATGGATGACGGTGTCTGCCGGGGCGTCACCACCTGGCAGCTCGACAACGGCGACATCCACGTTTTCCGCGCCCACCTCGTCATCCTGGCGACGGGCGGTTACGGCCGCGCCTACTTCTCGGCGACCTCGGCCCACACCTGCACCGGCGACGGCAACGCCATGGTGCTGCGCGCCGGCCTGCCTCTGCAGGACATGGAGTTCGTCCAGTTCCACCCGACCGGCATCTACGGTTCGGGCTGCCTGATCACCGAAGGCGCGCGCGGCGAAGGCGGCTATCTCACCAACTCCGCCGGTGAGCGCTTCATGGAACGCTATGCGCCGTCTGCCAAGGACCTGGCCTCGCGCGACGTCGTGTCGCGCTCCATGACCATGGAAATCCGCGAAGGTCGCGGCGTCGGTCCCAAGAAGGACCACATCTACCTGCATCTCGACCACCTGCCGCCGGAAATCCTGCACAAGCGCCTGCCGGGCATCTCGGAAAGCGCCAAGATCTTTGCCGGCGTCGACGTGACCAAGGAGCCGATCCCGGTCATCCCGACCGTTCACTACAATATGGGCGGCATTCCGACCAATTATCATGGTGAGGTCCTGACCAAGAAGGGCGACAATCCCGACACCGTCGTGCCGGGCCTGATGGCCGTCGGCGAAGCGGCCTGCGTGTCGGTCCACGGCGCCAACCGCCTCGGCTCCAACTCGCTGATCGACCTGGTCGTCTTCGGCCGCGCCGCAGGCCTGCGCGCCAAGGAGCTGGTTCAGCCGAACACCGCCCACAAGGCCCTGCCGGCCTCGGCCGTCGATGCTCATCTCGACCGCCTCGACAGCTTCCGCAACGCCTCGGGCGGCACACCGACCGCGACCTTGCGCGCCAAGATGCAGGCCGCCATGCAGGAAGACGCCGCCGTCTTCCGTACCGGCGAAACCCTGGCCCAGGGCTCGAAGCGCCTGACCGAGATCTTCAAGGAATCCGACTATATCGGCATTAAGGATCGCGGCCTGATCTGGAACACCGACCTGGTCGAAGCGCTGGAATACGACAACCTGATTTCACAGGCCGTCGTCACCGTCGACTCGGCGCTGAACCGGAAAGAAAGCCGCGGCGCCCACGCCCGCGAAGACTTCCCGAACCGCAATGACGACGAGTGGATGAAGCACACCCTGACCTGGATCGACCTGAAGTCGGGCGTAACCACCATCGACTACCGTCCGGTCCACACCTACACCATGACCAACGACATCGCGTACATCGCGCCCAAGGCACGGGTCTATTAAAATGGTTGAGTTAACCCTCCCAAAGAATTCGAAGATCAAAAAAGGCAAGACGTACAAGGCCGCCAAGCGGACCAAGACGACGCGCACCTACAAGATCTACCGCTATGACCCGGCGACCGGCGAAAACCCGAGCTGGGACACCTATGAGGTGGATTCGGCCGAACACGGCCCGATGCTGCTGGACAGCCTGATCCACATCAAGAACACGATCGATTCGACGCTTAGCTTCCGCCGCTCGTGCCGCGAAGGCATCTGCGGATCGTGCGCCATGAATATTGGCGGCCGCAACACCCTGGCCTGTATCAAGGGCCACGACGAATTCCCGGGCGAGATCACGGTCGCGCCGCTGCCGCACATGCCGGTCGTCAAGGACCTGGTGCCGGACCTGACGGGCTTCTACAACCAGTACGCCTCGATCGAGCCTTACCTGCAAGCGAAGACGCCGGACCCGGAAAAGGAACGTCTGCAGACGCCGAAGAACCGCGACAAGCTGGACGGCCTCTATGAGTGCATACTGTGCGCCTGCTGCTCGACCTCGTGCCCCAGCTACTGGTGGAACCAGGACAAGT
>CAMLPZ010000122.1 GCA_946482045.1 uncultured Asticcacaulis sp. | reverse complement strand
GGGTCGTTGCCAAGGTTCGACACGAAGGACCGGTCGATCTTGATCTTGTCGACCGGATAGCGGCTGAGATAGCCCAGCGATGAATAGCCGGTGCCGAAATCGTCAAGGGCAATCGAGAAGCCCATGTGGCGCAGATCGCGCAGGACCAGTTGCGACGCATGGTCGTCGGCCAGCAAGACGCCTTCGGTGATCTCGATCTCGATCTGCGATGCCTGGGTGCGCGTCTCGGCCAGCATCTCGCCAAGGCTTGAGACGAAGTGGGGATGGCGCATCTGGGTCGCCGAGACGTTGACCGCGACCTTGAGGCCGGGCCAGCGATGCGAATCCTGCATGGCGCGGCGCAGGACAAAGGCGCCGAGGTCATTCATCAGGCCGCATTCTTCGGCCAATGGAATGAAATACCCAGGCGAGACCGGGCCGCGCGACGGATGCGTCCAGCGGCACAGGGCCTCGACACCGACGATCTTACCCAAATGGTCGACCTGGGGCTGGTAGACGACGTCGAGCGCTTCAATGTGGATGGCTTCGCGCAGGCCTGTTTCCAGCGTCTTGCGCAGCTTGATGGTGGCATCCATCTCGACTTCGAAGAAGGCGTACTGGCCGCGGCCGGCGTCCTTGGCGCGGTAGAGCGCCAGGTCGGCCTGGCGCAGGGCTTCGGCCGGCTCGATATCGCCGTCGCCCAGCAGGGTGACGCCGATCGAGCAGGATGAGAAGACCTGGCCGCTTTCTAGCGTCACCGTGCCGGTCAGGGTCTCCAACAGGCGCTTGGCCAGCGTCGCGGCACTGTGGCCGTCGCTGTCGGTCTGGATAATGACGAATTCGTCGCCACTCAGGCGGGCCAGGGTATCGCACGCACGGATGACGCTGTTGATCTTCGCGGCATTGTGGCGGATCAGTTCGTCGCCGGCCAGGTGGCCCAGTGTGTCGTTGACGTCCTTGAATCGGTCGAGGCCGATGCACATGACGGCGACCTGGCCGCCCTGGCGCTTCATGCGCTCACACGCCTGGCCTAAGCGGTCGGCGAACAGGGTGCGATTGGGCAGGCCGGTCAGGGCGTCGTGCAGGGCCATATGCTTGGCCTTGGCTTCGGAAGCGCTGAGACTTTGCGCGGTCTTCTGGCTGGTGTGCAGCAGGATGAGTGCCACGACGCCGAGGCCAAGCGAGATCATCAGGACCGGGCCGATGGTGCGGAGGAACAGGGTCTTGCCCGGCGAGTCCGGTTGCCAGGTCAGCTGCGCCAGAACGGCGCCATTGGCGTCGGTAAATGCGACCGAGGCATTGCCGGAAGGCGGCATCTGGCCACGCGGAAGCAGGGAGATGGGCGACACCATATAGCGGTCGGACAGAGCGGCCAGTTCCGGCGCCTTGATTTCGTGCATACCCACGACAATAAAAGGTGGGTGCTTGAGCAGGGGCGACCCGTCGGCGTCGGGAAGAATGAGGCTGGCACCCGTGATATAGAGGCGGCCGTCGGCGGCGATCACCTTGCCGGCATGATTGCTGTCCGCGCTATAGCCACGTCCGGCGGCCATGTCCGAAGCATAGCGGTTGCGCAGGTCGCGTGTCACGCTTTCCGTCTGGGCCAGGGTCGACGCGAACAGGGCCGGAGAGACTTCCTGACCGTCGTGATAGGCAAAGCGCGCCTTGCCGCCGGCATCGAGCAGGACGTTGGATTCGAATTTGAGATATTTATGGAAATAGTCGCCGATATTACCGCGAACCCATTCCGGGTCGTAATTCACAGCGGTGGCGATGGTTGCCTGGTCCCAGATGGTGATCGGGGTCATCAGCCGCGACTGGTCGGCCGCGATTTGGTCCAGTCCCTTGCGGACAAGGCTTTCCTCACGTGCGCGCGCCAGGCTGTCGGCCTGTTCGGCCCAAACCCAGAGGCTACCTACCAGCGCCATGACCGCGACAATAACGATCGCGGCCATAGGGACCATCAACTTCGCTTCGGGTGTGCCGTTTTTCACTCGGGCCTCATTCTGAGGGACGCAATATTTCACTGTTTTTACACAGCAAGTCTTAAATTAAGGCAAATTGCTGAAAAGGCTTGATTTAACTGATATTAATGGCTCGCGCGGGACTGCGTTCAGGCCTTGACGGGCTTGGCTTTGCACGGCATTCACCTTGCCAGGATTGTCGTCTTTCGACCGCGAGGCTGTCATGAAACTGTTTTACAATACCGCGTCTCCCTATGCCCGCAAGGCGCGCATCGTGGTGCGTGAAACCGGCTTTTTGCACAGGGTTGACGAAGTGATGGCCATTCCGGTTGAGAACCTGCCGGAATTGGTGGACGCCAATCCGCTGGCGCAGATTCCCGCATTGATCGACGATGACGGGGTACGCTGGGTCGACAGCAGCCTGATTTCAGCGCGCCTTGACACGCTGTCCGGCGGCAAGCTGTCACCGCAGGGAGAAGCGCTGTGGGCCATGCGCCGGACCGAGGTTGCGGCGTCAGGCCTGATCGAAATGCTTGTCAAGATGGTGCTGGAGTATCGCCGGCCGGAGCAATATCAGTCACCGTTCTGGCTGAAGCGTTGGGAAGACAATCTGATGCGCGGTTTTGCGGTGATCGAGCGTGATTGTCCCCCGGCGGATGCCTTCGACCTGGCGGCGATTACGCTTGCGATCGCCGGGACCTATACGACCTTCCGTTATCCGCACCTCGACTGGCAAGCCGTGGCTCCGAAGGTGGCGGCATTGACCGACGAACTGGAAAAGCGTGACAGTTTCATTGCTACCTACCCGAAATAGCGTTAGACGATCGCTTTTCCTCCCTTCCTTCTCCGTTTACGGGGAAGGTGGCATTTGCGGAGCAAATGACGGAAGGGGGATTAACAGTATTTACCGGCTCAGGAGCGTGGGATTTCCCCCTCCCACCGTCGCAAGCGACGGTCCCCATCGCTGGCGAAAGCTATACTTTCGCTGGCGCTATACCCCGTAAACAGGGAACGAAAGTACAGGTCTTAGCGTGATACATCTTCCCCAAGCCAAGCTCGACCAGGTCATGGACCGCTTCCGCATGATCGAGGCGCGCATGGAGTCCGCCACCGATGGTGCCGAGATCGTGCGCCTGTCCAAGGAGCATGCCGAAATCAAGCCGGTGTGCGACGCGGTCGAACGCCTGATCAAGGCGCGTCAGCAGGTGCCTGAGCTGGAGGAAATGGCGGCCCTGGGCGATCCGGACCTGTCGCCCCTGGCCGAGGAAGAACTGGCGGAACTTAAAGCCTCTCTGCCGGATCTGGAACGCGGTGTCGCCCTGCTGCTGGCGCCGCAGGACAAGGACGTCAATGCCTCGGCGATCCTTGAAGTCCGCGCGGGCACGGGCGGTGACGAAGCCGCCATCTTTGCGGGCGACCTGTTCCGTATGTACAGCCGTTATGCCTCGTCGCAGGGCTGGCGCGTCGAGATCGACAGCGTGTCTGAGGGCGAAATGGGCGGCTACAAGGAAATCATCGCCTCGGTGACGGGTGAGGGGGTCTTTGGCAAGCTGAAGTTCGAATCTGGCGTCCACCGCGTGCAACGTGTGCCGGCGACAGAAACCCAAGGCCGCATCCACACTTCGGCGGCGACCGTCGCTGTTCTTCCCGAAGCCGAGGACGTCGAGATCGAGATCCGCGACCAGGACCTGCGTATCGACACCTATCGCTCGTCCGGCGCCGGCGGCCAGCACGTCAACAAGACCGACTCAGCGGTGCGCATCACCCACCTGCCGACGGGTGTCGTCGTGACCTCATCGGAAAAGTCGCAGCACCAGAACCGCGCCATCGCCATGCGCAACCTCAAGGCCCGGCTCTATGACATGCAGCGCCAGGCGCTTGATACGGCGCGCTCTGACGCCCGCAAGTCGCAGGTCGGTTCAGGCGATCGCTCCGAGCGCATCCGCACCTACAACTACCCGCAAGGCCGGGTGACCGATCACCGCATCAACCTGACCATCTACAACCTGCCGCAGTTCGTCGAAGGCGACATGGATCAGATGATCAATGCCCTGATCGCCGAGGACCAGGCCGAACGCCTGGCCATGCTTGAGGAAGAAATGGGATGACGCTGGCGACCGCGGCCATCGAGGCCCTGTGGCGGCACCCGATCAAGGGGTTTACGCCTGAGCCGGTCGCGGAGGCCGTATTATCGGAGGGCGGCTTCTTCCCGCACGACCGGCTTTATGCCATGGAAGTCGGACCGTCCGGTTTCGACGCCGAAAATCCGAAAACCATCTCGAAGATGAAGTTCGCCGTCCTCGCGCGCTTTCCTGCCGTGGCAAGGCTGCACACGCGCTATGACGAGACCAGTGGAATGTTCAGCATTCTGGATGAATCCGGGGCATGGGATTTTGACCTTACCTCCACCGCGGGCCGCAACAGCCTTGCGCGCCATGTCGAGACCCGGCTGGCCATGCATGAGGATTACGACCCGGTATTACATCCGTTAAACGTGCTCGAATCGCCGTCTTTCGAGCATACGCAAACCCATTTCCGCTTCACGGATTCCGGCAAGGGATTTGTGTCCTTTCTCAATCTGAACTCGCTGCGTGACTTGGGCGCGCGGCTGGGCCGCGACCTAGATCCCTTGCGCATGCGCGCCAATATCTGGCTGGAGGGCCTGGACGCCTTTGAAGACCACGGCTGGGTCGGCCGCCATATTCGCGTTGGTGAGGACGGGCCCGAGTTCGAAGTGCTCAAACCGATCGTCCGCTGCGTGGCGACCCATGTGAACCCGGACACGGCCGAACGCGATGTCGATCTGTGTACGGCCTTGTGGGAAAATTACGGGCATCGCGATTGCGGCATCTATACCCATATCCTCAAAGGCGGGATGATCCGGCCCGGCGACACGATCCACGTCTTTTAAGCTTGTGCGCGGGGGGCTCCGCTTCTAAAACGCGCTCAGGAATTCACATATTGAGGTCGCCTTCATGCCCACGCTCGTCCTGCTGCGCCACGGCCAAAGCCAATGGAATCTGGAAAATCGCTTTACCGGCTGGGTCGATGTCAACCTGACCGCCGAAGGCGAAGCGCAGGCGCGCCGCGGAGGCGAACTGATCAAGGCCGAAGGCATCCAGATCGACCAGGCCTTCACCTCGGTTCTGACCCGCGCCATCCGCACCTGCAACCTGGCGCTTGAATCGGCCGACCAGATCTACGTTCCGGTCGTCAAGGACTGGCGTTTGAACGAACGTCATTACGGCGGTCTGACGGGCCTGGACAAGGCCGAAACGGCGGCGAAACACGGCGAGGAGCAGGTCAAGATCTGGCGCCGGTCGTATGATGTGCCGCCGCCACCACTGGAAGCCGGCAGTGAATATGACTTCAAGGGCGACCGTCGTTATGCCGGCGCGGAACTGCCGGACACCGAAAGCCTGAAGACGACGCTCGACCGCGTCATGCCGTTCTGGGACGGTGCCATCGCGCCGGCGCTGAAATCGGGCAAGACGGTGCTGGTCGCGGCGCACGGCAATTCGATCCGCGCCATTATCAAGTCGTTGTTCGACCTTGATGAAAAGACGATCCTGGAATTGGAAGTGCCGACCGGCAACCCGCTGGTGGTGCAGCTCGATCCGGCGCTGAAGCCGCAATGGGCGAAGTATCTGGATGAATCGCGCGCCAATCCGCTGCCGGTGATCGCGGAGTAAGATTTGACACGAAGTCCCCTCTCCCCGTTTACGGGGAGAGGGCTAGGGTGAGGGGCAACTGCCGGCGCCATATGCGAGGACCGCGGGAAAAACGCACAGACAGGGCCAGGAGTCTGCGTCAGGCGGACAATAGTGGCGAAGCGCGTTTGTGGCACGCCTTGCGTAATCGGCAGTTGAATGGCCGGAAGTTTGTAAGGCAGTTGGGCATCGGGCCGTACTTCGCGGATTTTGCGTGCCGCGATAGCGCTTTGGTCGTTGAACTTGATGGAAGCCAGCACATCGGTAGCCATGCCGATGAGGTGCGCAATAAGTATATGAACGAACTTGGTTGGTCGGTTGCGCGGTTTTCGACAGGCGGCCCGCTGGAATCTGTTCTGGAGACCATTGCCGCGATTTGCGACGGTCAGATACATGACTTGGTCCGGTCGCCAGAATTTCAGTTTTATCCCGCGTTGACAGACCGGATTGCCCCTCACCCTACCCCTCTCCCCGCGAGCGGGGAGAGGGGACTAATGCTTCAGGCCATTGCGTTAGCAAGGCCCGGCAAGACATGGCCTAATCCGCCTGTTGGCTGTGTGATTGTCAAAGATGGTATGGTCATTGCCGAAGGCGCCACCGGCGACGGTGGCCGGCCACATGCCGAAGAAGCAGCGTTGGAGATCGCAGGCAGCAAAGCCCAAGGCGCCACTGCCTATGTTACCTTAGAGCCCTGCGGTGAACGCTCGACCGGCGCCTGTTCGTGCTCGCAGAGGCTGGTCGACGCAAAGGTCGCACGAGTAATCTATGCCTGCACCGATCCCTCGCCCTATGCCTCCCACAAAGGCCCGCAGCGGTTGAAGGATGCCGGTATCACGGTCGAACAGGGCCTTTTGGAAAACGAAGCCGCTTACCTGATCGCGCCCTTCGCCCACTGGCTGAGGACCGGCCTGCCGCTCGTCAAAATCTCCGACACGCCGAATGGCTTCGACGCAGAGTTTACCGGCGCGCCAACCGACCTTAAGGACTGGGCCGACAGAGGCTATCGTCACCTCTATGTTCGCCCCGACTCCGCGGAAGCACAACGTATTGTAGATTCAGGACTAATAGACTCCACAGCCAAATATTAATCATTTTGTGTCAGCCTGAACGTTCGTATTGTCAGGACGCCAGTGTTCATGAGCGCCACTTCGGGCGAAAAGAAGTATACCAAGCTGACGCAGGTCCAGATCGACCAGATATGCGTCAAGCATGAGCGCTTTTTTGCCTGCAAGCCTGGTGGGGCACGGGCGGTTTTTGCCTGGTGCGACCTGTCGGGCCTCTCTCTGCGTGGTCGTAACCTGCAAGACGCCGACTTCACCGCTGCCATCCTGACCGACTGTGACATGGCCGGTGTCATTCTCGACAAATCCAACCTGTTCTGCGCCGACCTGCAGCTGGCCAATCTGACGGGCGCCTCCATGCGCCGTGTCGATCTGCGCGGCGCCTGCCTGCGTGGCGCCAACCTGTCGGGCGTCGATCTCTATGAGGCCGATCTGCGCGAAGGCGCCTTGGCCCTGCCGGACAAGGCCACGGGCCTGTCCTATGTCGAAATCTCGATGCGGACGGCCGAAGCCACCTACGCCAACCTGCGTGGCGCCAACCTCGAGCGCTCCAAGCTGTCGGGCATCCAGGCCATGAAGGCCGATTTCACCGACGCCGTCATGAAGCAGTGCAAGCTGGTGCGCGCCAACCTGAAACAGGCGATCATGAACAATGTCGACCTGGCCGGGGCCGACCTGTCGGGGGCGGACCTGTCGGGTGCCTCGCTTAAGGACGCGGTGCTGATCAACGCCAAGACGGATTCGTGGCGTGTCAGCCAGACCGACATGAGCGGCGTTTTGACCGACAAGGTCGTCGGCACTGACATCAAGGCGCTGCCCTATGGCGAGATGCTGCACGACCACGCCAAGTGGGTCGATACGCTTGGCAAGGAAGGCAAGCCGTCGACCTTCGACAAGGCCGACCTGCGTGCGCTCGGTTCGATCAAGGGACTGAACCTGACGGCCCTGTCTGCCAAGGGCGCGGTCTTCTATGGCCTCGACATGCGTGACGTCCAGCTTCAGGGCGCGCACCTCGAAGAGGCTGACCTGCGCAACTGCAATCTCCAGGGCGCTGACCTGCGCGGGGTCCGGCTGTACAAGGCGCGGCTGGACGGCGCCAACCTGCAAGGCGCCAATCTTGGCGCGCTGATGATCGCCAAGGACCGCATGCTGCCGGCGGATTTGCGCGAAGCGCGGCTGCGCGGTGTCAATTTTGCGGGCGCTGAATTGAAGCTGGTCAAGCTGGACGGTGCTGATCTGTCACGCGCCAATCTCGAAAACGCCAGTATGAACCTGGAACAGCTCGAACATGTGACCTGCGTCGGCCTGCGCGGCCAGTTGGCCAGCTAACCCCTTGTCATCGCTGTAACCCGGTCTTAGGCTCTCCCATCCGCGGATGAGAGGGCGCAGTCATGGCCTATAGTGAATTGCTGGCCCTGCGTTTTCGCGATGCCCTGGGACAAGGCGCCCGCATTGTCGAAAAGCGCATGATGGGCGGTCTGGTCTTCATGCTCGACGGCAATATGCTGGGCGCTGTCGGCCGCGACGCAGAAGGCGACCGTTTCATGTTCCGCGTCGGCCCCGATCAGGTCGCGGAAGCCATCAGCCGCGGTGCCGTGCAGATGGAGATGGGCGGCCGGGTCATGAAGGGCTTTGTCTTCGTGCGGGAAGCCGATGCTCAGGACACGCTGGAAGACTGGATCACACTGGCGCGGCGCTTCGTCGAAACCTTGCCGGCAAAATAGGTCCTGCTGACAAAATCCTGTAGACGCGGTGGCTAACCGCCGGTAGTCGAATGCCAGTACAGCCACGGGAAAAGTCATGACCATCGACAGCAAGAAAAGCGGCGCGGAATTCGTCGCGCTGATGGCCGTGATGATGTCGGTCGTGGCGATCTCTATCGACGCCATGCTGCCGGCGCTTGGCATCATTGGCGACGACCTGGGGCTCACCAACCCCAATCAGGCGCAGTTCATCATCAGTTCGATCTTCGCCGGCATGGCGGTTGGCCAACTGATCTGCGGGCCGCTGTCGGATGCGCTGGGCCGCAAGCGCGTAATCTATCTGACCATTGTGCTCTATCTGATCGGCAGCGTGGTTTGCGTCCTGGCCGACAGCATCGAAGTCCTGCTGATCGGGCGTTTTTTGCAGGGGCTCGGCGTGTCTGGCCCCTATGTCTCGACCATGTCGATCGTGCGTGATAAATATAGCGGCAGTGCCATGGGGCGCGTCATGTCGCTGGTCATGATGATCTTCATCATGGTTCCGGCTGTCGCACCCAGCCTGGGGGTCGCCATCCTGTCGTTCGCCTCGTGGCGCTATATCTTCGTGATGTTCATCGTCTACGCCTTGGTAGTGATGGCGTGGGTGACCATCCGTCTGGAAGAAACCTTGCCGCCGGAAAAGCGCATTTCGTTCAGCATTGAACACATGATCGGCGGGGCCGCGACTGTCTTCGGCCATCGCCGCACGGTCTGCTATATGCTGGCCAGCGCACTGATCTTCGGCGGCATGACCGGCTATCTCAATTCCAGCCAGCAGATATTCCAGGAACATTTCGGCGTCGGAAAGGCGTTCGCCCTCTATTTCGGCGGGCTGGCCCTGACCTTTGGCGTCTCATCGCTGAGCAATTCCCGCATCGTTGAGCGCATGGGCATGCTGCGCATTGTTGCCATAGCCTTTGCAGCGATTGTCATATGTTCGGCGGTGTTCCTTGGCGTAAACCTGATCATGCCCACGACATTGTGGATGTTTGTCGCCTATGTCGGTTGTGTCTTCTTCTGCATGGGGTTTTTGTTCGGCAATCTCAATGCTCTGGCGATGGAGCCCATGGGCCACATCGCCGGCATTGCCTCGGCGATCATTGGCTCGACCGCGTCGGTGATTTCGATCTGCCTCGGCACCTTTATCGGCCAGCTTTACAACGACACGGTTATCCCGATGACCGCCGGTTTCCTGGTGCTCAGCAGTGCGGCCCTTGTCCTGCTCGCCATCGCACGGCGGGCATAACAAGCACGCAAAAAAAGACCTTCAGGTTTCCGGCAGTGGTGCGCCCCAGGGGGATAAAAAGGCGCAACGCGTCTGCCGGACCGGAAGGCCGCGGAAGTTTAGGAAGAAACAGAGGGAGTGCCGGCGCCGGGGGATACGGCGCCGGGTAGGTCAGGCCTTACTCGGCGGCCTGGAGAACCGGCTGGGCGTCATTGCCGCCAGTCTTGATGGCGATCTGCTTGGCCTTCTTGGCTTCCGGCACTTCGAGCTTGAGACCGACCGACAGCAAGCCATTGGCCAGTTCGGCATCCGTTACGCGGATATGGTCATGAAGCTGGAAGCGGCGTTCAAAGCTGCGCTCGGCCAGGCCGCGATGCAGGAAGGTACGGTTAGCGTCGTCGCCGTCCTTCTTGCCGGTCACGGTCAAAACGTTTTCCTTGACCTCGATATTCAACTGGTCAGGACGGAAACCGGCGACGGCGATCTCGATGCGGTAGGTGTCGCTCTGACCGTCTTCGGACGCGAAGCGTTCGATATTGTACGGCGGCCAGCCCGGCGCGGCGTCTGAGCGTGTGGCGGTGTCGAGCAGGTTGACCAGACGGTCAAACCCAACAGCCGAACGGTACAGGGGCGAGAAATCGATAGCGGTACGCATAGGGGCTCTCCTCATCAAAAAGCGAGTGCCTTACGGACGGAGTACGTCGTCCATAAAGGTTTGATTTTGAAAGACATCCACATCCCCGAATGGGCGATGCTGCCGTTCAAGAAGGCCCGTCAGCGGCGCCTTCGCTCTATGATTTGGGAGCCCGAAATAGCCGTTCAAGGGCGGCCGGCGAAAAATTTTTCGCAATCGTCGTGAAAACTTTTGGGGCGCCGGCTACAGCATGTACGGCCCCCACATGAAGGCGACCGCACCGCCGATGCCCACCGCCATGAAAGCGGTCCAGAGGATGACAAGGGCGCTGATCAGACGCTTTGTCAGGGCGCTGGGACTGCGCTGGGCCAGGAAGTAGAGTTCCAGAACCGTCAGCGGAATGAGGTAGCAGCCGTACTGCAGCGCGATGTCGAGCGGACCGGACAGGGTGTCGGTCAAGCCATAGCCGCCGGTCAGGACCGCCCAGCCCATGATCTCGATACGAAGGAACCACACGCCATTGACGACCATGAAGGTCCGCATGGCCCAAAGCCGGTGGGCGTCGATCTGGCGCTTCATCGCCAGGCGCAAGGCGATGGCGCCGAAGAGAAGAATGAGGATGCCGTCGATCGAGATCGGAATGGCTTGCAGGACGGTGAAATAGGTCACACGGGCCCAGGTCAACCACAGGCCACCCAGCGCCATGACAAAGGCGATAACGAGAAACAGGCGGCCATTCCAACGGTGCAGAGCCGGCATCCGGGCACGAACGAACGGGACAAGCTGTATCAGCCCGCCAATCGTGATGACCGCCGCCAGCAGGACGTGGGCAGCAAACATGATATTGCCGACGACGTCGCCTTCGACATATCCCTTGATGATCGGCTTATCGTTCCAGGCGGGATAGTTGCCGCTCATCGTCTTGCGGCCATAGTGGGCGATAATCATCCAGACAAAGGCCAGCTGACCGACGGCGGCGGTCAGGTACCAGATCAGGCCGGAACGCTTGAGCAGGGTGCTGCCGGCGGGTTGTGTTTGTGGTGTCATGTAAGGTGCGGTCTCCATCTTATCGCGACGATGGCCGCGACCTGGCCGGAGATTTCCCGTGTCCGGTGGGATCGTCTCGCCGATTTGGAAATCGGCGATATATTTTCACCCCTTGGGTCTATCGTGGATCGGCACGCTATGGTGTAGGATGCGACGTCTACGGGGAGGCGGGTCTTGGCCGCGACACACGACATCTTTGCTCTGCCGCCAGTTCCCGACAGCAAGGGGCCGAAAGACATCCATGTCTACGGCGCGTTGTTTACCGGCGCGATTGCCTTCTTTTTCCTGGGCCGTCTGACCGGCGACCGGCTTGGCATCGTCTCCGATCTTGTTGCTGTCGCCGCCAATGCGACCTGTGGATGGTCATGGCTG
>CAMLPZ010000121.1 GCA_946482045.1 uncultured Asticcacaulis sp. | reverse complement strand
GGTCTCGATCAGCAATCGGGCTATCCGTTCGACAAGGCCCCGTACTTCGCCGGCGCATTGGCCGATGCCGTCGCCTCAGGGCAGGTGACGGAAGCCAGGCTGGACGATATGGTGCGCCGCGTCCTGTGGGCCATGTTCTCGACCGGCGTCTTCGATAATGCCGTCGATGTCAAAGACGATCAGATCGACTTCACGGCAAACGGCAAGGTCTCCCAGGCCGATGCCGAGGCCGGCATGGTGCTCCTGAAAAACGACGGCATTCTGCCTTTGGCCGCCAACGCCAGGAAGATCGTCGTGCTGGGCGGCCACGCCGACCGTGGCGTCATCTCGGGCGGCGGATCGTCCCAGGTCTATGGCAGGGGCGGCAACCCGGTGGCGGACCTTGATCTGGGACCCAAATTCTTCCCCGGTCCCGTGACCTACTATCCGGATTCACCGGTGGCCGCGCTCAAACGCCTGACCAAGGCCGAAGTCGTCTATGACGATGGAAAAGATCCGCAAGCGGCGGCGGAACTGGCGAAATCGGCCGACGTCGTCATCGTGTTCGGCACCCAGTGGACGGCTGAGGCGGTGGACGCAGCTATGTCCCTGGACCAGAACGGCGACGCTCTGATCGAGACCGTGGCGTCGGCAAACAAAAATACGGTGGTCGTGCTGGAGACCGGTGGTCCGGTCCTTATGCCGTGGCTCTCAAAGACCCGCGCCGTACTAGAGGCCTGGTACCCGGGCAGCCAGGGAGGCACCGCCATCGCGCGTGTGCTGACCGGTGCCGTTTCGCCTTCGGGCCGTCTTCCGGTAACCTTTCCCGCGTCGCTCGACCAGTTGCCGCGGCCTGTGCTCGACGGGCTGGGCAAGCCCGACAAGCCCATCACGCAAATCAATTATGACATCGAGGGCGCCGCCGTCGGCTACAAGTGGTTCGACAAGCAAAAGCTGCGACCGCTGTTCGCGTTCGGACACGGACTGACCTATTCCAGTTTCGCCTACAGAAACCTGAAGGCTGACGTGCGCGATGGCGATCTTTCGCTTAGCCTTGTCGTGTCGAACACCGGCAAGCGCGAGGCGGCGGATGTTCCGCAAATCTATGTCACGGCGCCCCAGGGCGCGGGTTGGGAAGCGCCAAAACGCCTGGTGGGTTGGGACAAGGTCTCTTTGAGGCCAGGCCAGGCGAAGACCGTAACGGTATCCGTCGATCCGAGGACCCTGTCGACCTACGATCCGGCAACCAAGACGTGGCAGTTGAAGGCGGGAACCTATAGCGTGGCTGCCGGTTCTGCTGCGGATAGCCTTGGCAAGGGGATCGAAATAACGCTTTCGGCCGCCACGTTCGACATTCACGGCCAAAAAGTGAAGGGCAAATAGAGACCGGCTTATAGAAGAAGGGGGCGGTAAAATGGCGGTTATCGCCGCCCACGTTTTAGGCCCTCGATATTCGTATCTAACGGATGTCGAGGGCCGCTGCCGCACCTCAGACCAGCTGTAGAGCCTGCGCTCTGATCGGATGCCGAGGCAATAGCCCACCAGCAGCATCCGGATCATCAGTTCCGGATCGATCGATGGCCGGCCCGTATCGCTGTAAAAGGGACGAAGGTGCTCGCGGATGCCGGATAAGTCCACGACCTGTCGATCGACCGGATCAAATGGTCGGAAGGGACATGGCGTTCGAGGTCGAATGCGTAAAACAAGGCTCCCCGCATTGCTGTCCGTTCGCCCATCATGACCGCATCTCCTTGCTGACCAAGGAAATGAATCAGCACTTCAGCAAGACCGCAATGCGGACTTTTTCAACGATATCGGCGTTCTGCGGACTATTCCCGTTCGGTCAGCGTATAGTTGGTGCCCCTGTCGCGTATATGGTCGGTGATGACCGCGATCATACGCGCGCGTGTCAGGTCGGCACGGCTGATGTCCGCGTGGCAAAGGTTCGCACCGGTCAGGTCGCTGCGGATCAGCCGTCCGCCGCCGAGGTCGAGCGGGCCGAGATTGGCGCCTTCGAGGCAGGCATTGTTCAACTTTGCGCCCTGCAGACGCGCGCCGCGCAGGTCCGCACCCTTGAGATTACAGCGGCGCAAATCGGCATTGACGAGATTGGCGCCCTGAAGCTCGATGCCGCTTAAGTCCATGCCGAAGAAGACGGCCTCGGACGCGTCCAGCGTCGACAGGCTGCGGCCCCTCATGACCTTGACCAGGCGGAAATCGACCCTGGCAAAGCTGTGGCGCGTGCCGGAAACACCACCGGTCTTTACCCACTGCTCGTGTTCCGTCAGCAGCTGGTCGAGCGGCTGGTCGTCGATAAAGACGGCGACCGGCGCTTCCAACATGTCGGCGGTGTCGGCCTCTTTCAGATTGCAGCCGCTGGTCGTCGTATCGACCATGATGGCGCCGCGCATGGTCGCGCCCGTCACATCCGCGCCCGACAGGTCCGCGCCGTTGATCATGGCGCCGTTGAGATTGGCCTTGCGCAGCTTGGCCTGGCTCATGACCGCGCCTGACAGGTTGGCGTCGCTGAAGTCGGTCGAGACCGCTAGGGCGCCGTTCATGCGGGCGCCCGACAGGTCTGCGCCGGAGAGGATGGCGTAGTCGAGCTCGCCCGGCCGCTTTTCGTGCTTCATCAGGCGCAGGCCCTGCTTGTCGTCCTTGAAGGCGATCTGGCCTTCGCGCAGGTCGGCGCCGATGAGCGAGGCGGCCGACAGATTGGCCCCGCGCAGGCAGGCGCCGCGCAGGTCGGCGCGATCGAGGCGGGCGAAGCGCAGGTCGGCATTACGCAGGTCACAGCCGAACATGTTGGCGCGCATGAAGAGCGAGTCGCGCAGACTGGCGCCGTAAAGGCGCGCGCCGGTCAGGTTGGCGTCGCTGAGGTCGACGCCCTCCAGCTTCATTTCGGTCAGGTCGATATAGGACAGGTTGGCGATCCGTCCGCCAGGACGGTTCGCCTTGAAGAGCGCGTGCTGCTCCAGGATGTGGCGCAGCGACGCCGGGTCGATCATCTGGAGCGTCGCGGCGGTCGTTGAAGTCGGAGCGGGCATTTGGGCTGATCGCACTGGGGCAGATGCAGTCAGGCATCCGCGAGTCGGTTATAAACGCAATAACTGAGTGATATTGGTGTCTAAATTAACCGTGATCACATGCAAGCGTTTTCCGCGGGTGCGAAGGCAGTGCGGCTAATCGCCGCTGCGGGCATGTTTCTTACTCCTGGCTGCACGCCTGACACAGGCCGCGTGCTTCCATGGTGATGTGCGAAACCTTGAAGCCGGCCGTTTGCGCGGTGGCTTCGATGTCGGCCACGTTCGGAATGGCGATCTCGACGCTGCGTCCGCAGCAGTCGCATAACAGGAACCCGGCCGTATGCTTGTGGTCATGTGCGCCGCAGGCGACGAAGGCGTTCAGGCTTTCGATGCGGTGGATCAGCCCCATCTGCTCCAGGAAAGTGAGCGCGCGATAGACGGTCGGCGGCTTGGCCGCGCCGTCCGGATGGAAGCGGTCGATAACGTCATAAGCCTTGATCGGCCCACCGGCATCGAGGACCAGTTCATAGGTCCTAAGTCGCGCCGAGGTCATGCGCTCGCCAGCATCGGCGCACAAGGCCTCCGCCTCCGCCAGCCGCGCGGGCGTGTCGGAGGGGCGATGATGGTCGTGGTCGTGGTGGGCACAGGCGTGACTCATGCTCCCAAGGTAAGGCGCGTTCCGGCTTTTCGCAACAGCGGTTTATTTAGCCTCTGGTGTAATAATGTATCGGCTAGGCTTGACGAGCGTTATATTATTACATAACAAATCGCCATCACTTTTCCGTCAGGGATTCTGTCATGCCGCGTCTGTCTCCTTCCGCCTCGATCATCGCGTTGTCCGCCGTGCTTGCCACGTGTCCGGTCATGGCCGCGGCCCAGACTGCAAACACGTCGCCAAGCGGCGAGGAGGTGGTCATCACCGGACGCGGCTACGCGGTCCAGAAGGACGCGGTCATGTCCAGCGTCGATGTGCTGAGCCGCGCCGAGATCGCCGAAAAGCCCGCGCAAGGTTTAGGCGACATGCTGGCCTACCTGCCGGGTATCCGTTCGACCAGCTTCGCGCCGGGCGCCAGCCGTCCAGTCATCCGCGGCCTGGAAGGCTTTCGCGTCCTGGTATTGAACAACGGCATGGGCGCGGTCGATGCCTCGGCGCTGTCGCCCGACCACGCTGTCGCGACCGAGCCTTTGGAAGCGCGCCGGATAGAGGTCCTGCGCGGTCCGTCGACCCTGATTTATGGCGGCAACGCCATCGGCGGTATCGTCAACATCATTGACGACCGTATTCCATCGACCCCCGCGGCCAGTGGCTTCGAAGGCCGGGTAACGGCACAGGCGTCGAGCGTCGATGACGGCAAGCAGTTGGGTTTTGGCGGCAAGGCGGGCAAGGGGCCACTGGTTTTCGCCTTCGATTACGCGAAACGCCAGAGCGAAGATTATGACACGCCCGTGGGCCCGGAGTCGCGCTACCTGACCGATCTGGAAGGCGAAGAGCCGGATACGCGCGGCGTTCAGGAAAACTCGGCGACCGACCTTGAAAGCTATGGCGCCGGCCTGTCCTGGATCGGCGATTTCGGCTTCGCGGGCTTAAGTGTCAAACAAACCGACACCCACTATGGTGTGCCCGGGCATTCCCATGAGCACGAAGAGGGCGGGGAAGAAGAGGGGCCGGTGTCGATCGGCCTCGAACAGACTCGCTACGATTTCCGCTCGGACATCAAGCTCGCCCTTGCCGGCTTCAATCGCCTGACCTTTGACGCCGGCTACAGCGACTACGCGCACACCGAGTTCGAGGGCGAGGAGACGGGCACGCGCTTCCTGTCGGACGGCGGCGAATACCGCCTGACCCTGGTGCGCGATGGCGTGGGCAAGGTCAGTGGCACGGTCGGTATTACGGGGCTCGACCGAAATTTCCAAGCCATCGGCAACGAAGCCTTCGTGCCATCGACTGAGACGCGCCAGACGGGTGTGTTTACGCAGTATCGTTACGACAGCGGCAACTGGGGCATTGAAGGGGGGGCGCGTATCGACCGGACCGAACTGACCTCGGACGATTTTTCGCGCGATTTCGACACCCTGTCGGCGTCGCTGGGTGCTTTCTATCGACCCTCGCACCATGCCTTTGCCGGCGTCAGCCTGACGCGATCGGAGCGGGCGCCGTCGGACGCTGAACTGCTGGCGGACGGGCCGCACGTCGCCACGGCGCAGTTCGTCGTCGGCAATCCGGACTTCGACACCGAAGTTGGGCAGTCGCTAGAATTCACCGGCCACCTGATGGTCGATGAGCATAACCGCTTCCAGATCGACGCCCATATCTACGCCAGCCGCTTCGACAACTTCATCGACCTTCAGCCAACCGGCGCGGAAGAGGACGGCATGCCGGTCTTCCAGTACGTTCAGACCGATGCCGATATCTGGGGCGTGGAACTGGAGGCCGACACAAGGCTGTTTGAATGGCGCAGACAGGTCGTCAGCCTGAACCTGGCGTACGACTACGTGCGTGGATCGTCGGACCTGGGACCGATCGCGCGTATCCCGCCGCAGTCGCTGACGGCGCGGCTGGAAAGCGCCGGTGACGCCTGGCGCAGTCACGTCGAGCTCCGCGCGGTGGCGGCGCGTGACGACCGGCTGGCGGAGATGGAGACACCGACCGAAGGCTATACCATGGTCAACCTGTTTACGTCGTACCGGATCAAGCCGGGCCTCAATCTGTTCGCTGAGGTGCGCAACGCCACCGACGCGGAAATTCGGGAAGCGACTTCGGCGACCAAGGATATCGTCGTCGGAGCCGGGCGGTCGCTGCGGGTGGGTGTGAACTACAGTTTCTAGGTTTCGCGGCTCAAGTGCATCCAGCTTCAGCTTCGGCAAGCCTGACCACGCGCCGCTTGAGCGCATAAAAAGGCGAGGGCGGCTTGGCGACCTCGCTAATTCCGTTACGTGACTTGCCCACGTCAGATGCTTGCGGTAGAAGCGAAGCTCGTTTTTTCTAACTCCTCTCGAAGTACAATGGCACAAGAACAGAACAACGACGCAACGCTGACTGGAAACGTCCTCTTCTACCAGAACCCGGAACCGCTCAGCCCGGACACGCACGGCACCATGGGCATCAGTGCGACGGCCACGCCGCACGCCTTCGTCGCCGAAACCAACGTCGTTCCGCTGACGGTCGCCGAATTCCCGGCCGCGTCGCTGAGCTATCCGATCGTTTTCATCGGCGAAAACTATATGCCTGTCGCGGCCATGGGCCTGTCGGCTGGCCAGAACGTGTTCGTCTCGGCCGAGGGCGTCTTCAAGCCAGACGCGTATCTGCCGGCCTTCGCGCGCCGCTATCCGTTCGTCTTCGCCAACGATGAGCGCGAAGAGCGCATGATCCTGTGCGTCGACACCAACGCGCCGATGGTGTCGCGTTCCAATCCGGACGTGCCCTTCTTCGAAAACGGCAAGGCGACGCCGTTCGTCGAAAACGCCATGCAATTCTGCACCGACTTCGAAACCGAGCGCCGCCGCACCGAAAGCTTCGTCGGCCTGTTGCGCGAACTGAACCTGCTGTCGCCGCGTGAAACCCTGTACCGTCCGCAAAATCCGGACGGCACTCCGGGCGAGCCACAAAAGATCGCCGAATACTTCGCCGTCGACGAAAAGGTCCTCAACGAATTGTCGGGCGAAAAGCTGGTCGAACTGCGTAACAACGGCGCCCTGACCCACATCTACGCCCACCTGAACTCGCTGCTGGCCTGGGACAAGCTGATCGCCATGACGATCGAGCGCAACGCCGCCGCCCAGCCGGTCCAGTAAGTCTGCGAAATAAGAATACCGTTAAAGGCTCCGGCAGCGCCGGAGCCTTTTTCGCTGCGCCATTGTGGCCAAATCAGGGCAAGGGCTTGTGTGTTCATCCGCACACTCCGTGTCGGATGCCCTAAGAGGATTAGCGAAACGATTGATCGCGAATGGCATTTTCGGCTTTAGGGCGTTCAACTAACGGGCGAGATTTGTCGTGCCGGATTTGTAAAATTCGCCTTTATTTCAACATATAGATTATTAAAATCGCATAAAATTCCTGTAAAGATGCAAGATCGCAAAGCGACGCAGTGTTGAGTGGGCTTCAGGAAAATCACTGTCATTGAACAGGTTGCGGACGGTCGTAGACTGTACGTGATCTCGCCTTGTGCTTCGCCGCTTTAAACATAGTAGATCTTAATGCGTAAAACTGTACTGTCCGCTCTTCTGATGTGTCTTGTCTTTGTGCTTGGTTCGGTTGGGATGGCAAATGTCGCCACGGCCAAGCCGGCCATCGGGACGGTCGGCCCGGCCAGCCGCGATGAAGCCCTCATTAAATCCTACTTCGACCTGATGCAGTACCGCGGTCTCAAGCGGTATCGCTTCAATGCCAACCTGACAGCTGATACCGACCCTTACCGGGTGGGAATGGTGCAGATGATGCAGAGGCAGGCCAAGTCCCACGGTATTACTCTGCGGCCGTTGCTTATCTTTCCATTCGCCTTTGGTGACCGTACAGACTACGGCAAATATCCAAAGGGCGACGCAAATGCCCTGTACCGCCAAGGCTATGACCGCACCTATGCCTTCGCCAACGCCTTCAAGTACGAGATCACCGACTACGAACTCGGCAACGAGCTGAATGTCCTCGTCAAGAACGCTAGCGGACAGTCGCTTTGGGGCAAGGGCTGGACCGCCGCGGAATTCAATACGCCGCTCATGAACGACTGGGCGATCGTGTTGAAAGGCGCATCGGACGCGATCGATAAAATCAATGCCGACAACGGCCTGAAGCTGCGCAGGACTCTGAACACAACCTCGACCCATTTTGGGTTTCTCGACTTCATGGCGTCCAAGGGTGTGAAGTACGAGGTCATTTCGTACCACTACTACGAACGTCTCGGCACCAATCCCAACAACTACTGGGGTACGTTTAACCTGTTCCAGAAACTGGCGACGTACAAGCGACCGGTCCAGTTCAACGAGGTCAACTGCGGTGAGATCTACGACCCGGCCTACCAGAACACCTGGTCAGGAACGCTTGTCGAAAGCTGCAACAAGAGCCTGAACAACACCCTGAACTACCTGACGAACCAGACCTATGTGACGATCGAGGATATCGACATTTACGAGTTGCTGGACCGTCCCGAAAAAGGCGGCTTCGAAGCCAAGTTCGGCATGCATTACGACATGCGGGCATGGAAGATGGGTATGCTGACGGCGGCCTATTATGCCGGCGGCACGCTGTCGGCAACCGAGCGCGGCTATATCACGCGCCGCGGCTTCCCCGCGATCCAGAAGTAGTCCAGAAACAGGTTGGTAAGGGCTGGTTACTCGGTCGGTGCCAGCGGATTGCGCTGGAACACCGAGCGCGTCAGGCAGGAAAAGACCAGCCGTCCGGCTTCGTCGAGGACGTCGTGCTGGGCGATGACCACACCCTTGGTGTCGCCGACGGCGTCCTTGCCCATAATGGTCAGGCGGCATTTCAGCAGTTCGCCCGCCGGCGGATTGCGCATCCAGCGCAAGGCGTCGACCGCCAGACGCTTGGTCTGGGGCCAGCTGGCTGCTGCTTCGCTTTCCAGCTTCGACCAAAAGGTGAAGATGAGCGAGTCGGGCAGGCCGTCTTCCGGCTTCCAGGTCGGGGCATAGGTCTTGCAGAAGCTCTTCAGGTCTTCCTCAGAAACCACGCCGGCGCCGATCGAGGCGACCTGGCCAATCCACAAATCGTCAAAGGCGGCGGGCATGCGCGAAGTCCAATCCGAAGGCCACGAAAGGGCGGTGGGGCAACAGGCTCTCTTAGACCGAGTTGACGTCAAGAGCAACCTTCGCGGGAAGGCGCGTTCGCCTGCCCTGAAACGGGACATAAGGCCTGCCCTCGTACGAGAGCGGCAGCTTCACCTGGCCGTGGAAAAAATAGCTTCCGGAGCGCCGCGCGGGGACGTGCGGCGGTTGATTCTTGGCCTGCCTTATGGTTCTGTCGAACGGGGCGATTGCGGAACGGCTATGAGTAACGACACCATCAACGTAATCGAGGACGAGCCCTACGAAGGCCTCTATCGCGGCGCCGTTTCGACCTATTCGCAGGCGCGCGATCACCTTCCCGACCGGTTCGATCTGGCCGACATCCTGCGTTCGACGCGGGAAGCGCGCGGCTGGTCGCTGGAGCTGGTGGCGGAAATGACCCGCGTGCGCCAAAGCTATCTCGAGGCGCTGGAGCAGGCGGCCTATGACGTGCTGCCGCCGCGCGCCTTCGCCATTGGTTACGTCAAGGCCTATGCCAAGGCGCTGGGGCTCGACGAAGAAACCCTGGCCGATATGTTCAAGCGCGATGTGACGGATGCGAACACCCGCCTGCAGGCGCCGTCCGGGGCCTCGCTTGACGACGTCAAGCCGAACTATCGTCTCTATCTGACGGCCGCCCTGTGCCTCGTCACCGCCGTCGTCGTGTGGAACATCTTCCAGCGCAAGCCGATTGATTTCAGCAAGCATAACGAAGCCGTCTTCGCCAACCAGGCCTGGTCGATGGGCGTACCGATGATCCGTGACGGTGTCGTCTACGTTACCAAGTCGCAGCCCGCGCCGCTGGACCAGGATGTGCCGCCGCCCTACGTCACGCCAGGGCTGGAACAAGGTTTTTCGTCGATGATGGCCGCACGCAACCAGGCCAGTGCCGCGCCCGTGCCGGTCGAGGATGTGCTGCGGGCACGCAAGGCGTTCAATCCGCGCGGCGCCATCTATGGCGCACAGCCTGACAATTCAGCCGTCACCATCCAGGCCAAGAAAAGTGTCCTGCTGGTTGTCCGCGACGGCAAGAACGGTGTCGTTCACTTCGTCCAGCAACTGGGCGCGGGCGAATCCTATCGCGTGCCGCTCAACGACCTTCAGGCGGCTCTCGTCGACGTCACCGACGTCTCGGCCATCGAAGTCTATCACAACGGCGAATATGCGGGGATGATGGACGCCAATGTCATGCCGGTCGCCAAGCTGAATGCCCGCGCGGCCCAGATGGCGGCTCAGCTCGATGCCCAGTCGGTGACGCAGGGCGCCGTCAGCACCGTTTATCGCGCCGCCGCGCCCGCGCCGCAGAAGCCGGTGGCCGCGCCGCGCAATACCGCGCCCATTCCTTACGCCCCGTCGCGGCCGGCTTCGGCGGCGGCCCCCGTAGCGTCGACGCCCGCGCAGGACGCGCCGCCGTCGACCGGCGAGGGCGCGCAATAAGGCTTGCGGCGGGCGTCCTGAGCGCCGATATAGGCCTGAACCTCCCCGGACTCTGAAAAAGAATAGCGATATGAGTGCTACCGACCACACCCACGTCAGGCCCTGGCGGACTATAGAGCGGCGCAAGAGCCGCCAGATTCGCGTGGGCAATGTGCTGGTGGGCGGCGATGCCCCGATCTCTGTGCAGTCGATGACCAACACCCTGACCTCGGACTCCGAGGCGACGCTTGAGCAGATCCGGGCGTTGGAAGCGGCGGGGGCGGACATTGTGCGCGTCTCCTGTCCGGACGTCGATTCGAGCCGGGCGTTGAAGACGATCGTTCAGCATTCACAGGTGCCGATCGTCGCCGATATCCATTTCCACTATAAGCGCGCCATAGAGGCCGCCGAGGCGGGCGCTGCGTGCCTGCGCATCAATCCGGGCAATATTGGGTCGCCCGACCGGGTGCGCGAGGTCGTCCAGGCGGCCAAGGACCACGGCTGCTCGATGCGCATCGGCGTCAATGCCGGTTCGCTTGAAAAGGACCTGATGGAAAAGTACGGCGAACCGTGCCCCGAAGCCATGGTCGAAAGCGCCCTGTTCCACGCCAATATCCTGCGTGACCACGACTTTCACGAATTCAAGATTTCGGTGAAGGCATCGGACGTCTTTCTGACTGTCGCCGCCTATACCGCCTTGGCGGATGCTATCGACTGTCCCTTGCATATCGGGGTGACCGAGGCAGGGCCTTTGCGCGTCGGCACGATCAAGTCGGCCATAGGTCTGGGTAACCTGCTGTGGGCTGGGATCGGCGACACGATCCGCGTGTCTCTGGCCGCCGATCCGGTCGAAGAAATCAAGGTCGGATACGACTTGCTGAAGTCTCTCGGACTGCGCCACCGTGGCGTCAACATCATTGCCTGTCCGTCGTGCGCGCGTCAGGGCTTTAACGTTATCGAGACGGTGGCGACGCTGGAGGAACGGCTGGCCCACATCACCAAGCCGATGTCGCTGTCGATCATCGGCTGTGTCGTCAATGGGCCGGGCGAGGCGCTCTACACCGACGTTGGCTTCACCGGCGGTGGGGCAGGGGCCGGCATGATCTATATGGGCGGCAAGCCGCACCACAAGCAGGATAATGCCGGCATGATCGACCACATCGTTGAACTGATCGAGGCCCACGCCGAGAAGCTATAAGAAAATTCGAAGCCGTAGGTTCAGTACATACTCCGGCATCCGACTACCCAACCTGGCGCAATGCCTCTGGTTCTTCGCTTAGCGCGATCTTGCCGCCGCCGGCGCGCATGAAGGTGTCGATATCGGACACGGGGACAGGGCGCGAATACAGGAAACCCTGGATGATCTGGCAGCCCGCCTGGCGCAGCAGGTTCTTCTGCGCGCGCGTCTCGACGCCTTCGGCGATGATGTTGAGGTTCAATGCCTTGGACAGCTTGACAATGGCGCGGATGACGGCTTCGGCTTCGGGGTCGTTGCCAAGGTTCGACACGAAGGACCGGTCGATCTTGATCTTGTCGACCG
>CAMLPZ010000120.1 GCA_946482045.1 uncultured Asticcacaulis sp. | reverse complement strand
CAATGGCGTGGCGCTGCGTTATGTCCTGCCGAAACAACCGGGCTTTGAGAGCTTCGGCGTCTATGGCGAAAAGACCGAGTTCTCGTTTGCCAAGGACTATGACTGCTGGGGCCTGAATATCGGCAAGTATCACAATGCCCACGAAGGCGAGTTCGATCCGGTCAAGTCGTCGTTGATCCGCGATCACTATCTGCTCGACTCGCCTCTGGTGTGTAAGACCGGTGTGAAAGAGACTTCGTTTGCCATCGCCGAGTCGGATGTGAAGAACTACCCGGCGACCTTCTACACGCGCAAGGGCGACAATGGCCTGGGTGTGGCGGTAAAGCTGCCCCCGCGGTTGGACAGCGATTCGATTAAACCCTATGTCGCGAAAATAACCCAACCTGGGAACGAATTCCGCACACCTTGGCGCGTCGTTATGCTGGGCGACAGTGTCCGTGAGTTGGTCGAGTCCAACCTGGTGGCGACGCTGGGAGAGCCGTCAAACATCAAGGACGTCTCGTGGATCAGGGGCGGAAAGAGTAGCTGGGATTGGTGGAACGGCTTCAATGCGCCGGTCGCCAGGCCCGGCATCAATACCGAAACCTATAAGGCCTATGTGGACTTCGCCAAGGAGATGGGGCTGGACTATCTCCTGATCGACGAAGGCTGGTACACAGGCTCTTCGACACGGCCGCGCCCCGGCTCGGATGTCACCAAGCCGATCCCGGCCGTAGATATGCCAACTATTCTAAAATACGCGAAAGAGCGCAATGTCCGCGTCATGATCTGGCTGCAATGGCAGCAACTCGATTGGCAGATGGATGAGGCGTTCGCGGTTTATGAGAAGTGGGGCGTCGCGGGCGTCAAGATCGACTTCATGGATCGCTCGGATCAGGACATGGTCGACTATTTCCACAAGGTGCTGTCGAAGGCCGCTGACCACAAGCTGCTGGTGGACTTGCACGGCGCTTATGCTCCCAACGGGCTGATGCGCACCTGGCCCAACTATATTACCCAGGAAGGTGTGCTGGGCGCCGAATACAACAAGTGGACGACGCGAATCACGGCACGGCACAATGTGACCCTGCCATACACACGCATGATACTGGGGCCGATCGACTATACGCCGGGCGGGTTTGCCAACCGGACGCCGGAGACTTTCGAAATCCACGAGAACCGGCCGTTGACCATGACGACACGCGGCCAGGCGATTGCCATGTATGTCGTCTATGACAGCCCGTTGGTCATGGTGTCGGACGCGCCGCAAGCCTACAAGAAGGCCGATGGTTCCTGGGAAGATGGCGCCGACTTGATCCGCGACGTGCCGGTCAGTTGGGACGAGACGCGGGTGATCGCCGGCGATATCGGAGAGTACATCGTCACTGCACGACGCAAGGGCGATGCCTGGTATATCGGCGCCATGACCAATGAGGCCGGCCGTACAATCGAAGTGCCGCTGAGCTTTCTAGGTGAGGGGCAATATGACGCCGCTATCTGGCAGGACGGGTCAACACCAACGACGCTTGAGCGCAGCGCGCAGACTGTCACACGCGATGCGACAATATCCTTGCAGCTGGCGCCGTCCGGCGGTGCAACCATCAAGATTGCGCCGAAGGCTAAAGCGCTGAAAAAGAAGCGCTAAGTTTCATCGCCACAAAATAGTATAATATATACTTGACGGCGGTGAGGGGGCGTGGTTCTCATAGCGGGTCGATACTCCTCCGGGTTCGTCAAGTTTAAGCTGAGTGTTCCACGGGTGGAGCACCAGCAATGCAGAGCAGTGGAATTCCCAATCCGCCGTCGGACTGCATTTTCAGTGCTTCACCCGTGTGTATGCGTAAGTTTCGCTTATCCCGGATCTCCGGATCCCCGACCCTTGCCGGTTATCCGTTATGCGCTCCCTGCTACGGTGTCTCCTGGACGGGATAAACTTGGGCGTCCGTTATGCATGTCTAATCCTGGCACGACGGACGCTTTATTTGTTTCGGCCCGCCGCTGCGCCGAAGGAGCACTTTGATATGACGTCCGCCATTCGCGTTCTGCCTGCCCTCCTTGCCGCCCTGGTGGTCGCATCCGCCGGTGTGAGCACAGTCGCACTGGCGCAGGCGACCAGCGTCGCCGCCCTGCCTTGGAATACGCCAGAAGCGCAGACAACGCTTTTTCAGACCAAGGATTTCGACGGCGCTTTCCAGACGAGCTCCCAGACCCTGGTGGCCTTGAAGCCAAAGGGGCAGGGCGGTTTCGACTACCTGCCGTCCAACCGTTTCACTCAGCGCACCGGCGACGGCTACTATCGCCTGGGTGATCTGGACCTGCGCGTCCGTCTGGCCGGTGAAACGGCATGGCAGGACTATTCGACAGCTTTCAAACGTGGCGCCATCAAGCCGCTGCCCAAGGGCCCGGGCGTCATCGCCTCGGCCGATATCTCCGGCGCTTTTGCAGGCCAATTGCCGCTGAAGGTCGTGCGCACTTGGGCCGTCGATAAGGGCCAACTGGTGCTGCGCTTCATCGTCACCAATCCGGGCAAGACCGCCGTTGAGATCGGCGGTTTCGGTGTGCCGATGGTCTTCGACAACATCATCACCGGCCGCCACCTTGAAGAAGCGCATGATGTCGCCTCCTTCTATGACCCTTATGTTGGCCTCGATGCCGGCTACCTTCAGGTCAATCGCCTGAATGGCCAAGGCCCGTCGCTGCTGGTCCTTCCGGACACGCAATCAGCGAAGTTCGAGCTCTATAAGCCGATCCTGAATGAACGCACGGCCGACAAGGCGCTGAAAATCTACAACGATCCCGAACCGCGCAACATGACCTTCGAAGGCTTCTATAGCTGGATGGTCGCGTCGAAGGGCTTTGCCGACACCGAGTGGCAGGGCGTGGAGCAGTGGAACGAGACCTCCACGATCACGATCAAGCCGGGCGCAACGCAAACCTATGCCTTCCGCTTTGTCCTGTCGCCGTCGATCCGCGACATCGAGACCACCCTGACCAGGAGTGACCGTCCGGTCGCAGTCGGTCTTCCCGGCTATATCGTGCCGACTGACATGCCAGCTTCGCTCTTCCTGAAAGCTAAGCAGGCCGTCAAGGCGATCGCCCAATCGCCTGAAGGCGCGCTCGATATCTCAGTGCCCGTCAAGGCCAAGGACGGCTGGATGAAGTACACGGTCACCGGCAAGACGGCGGGCCGCGTGCGTGTTACCCTGACCTATGGCGACGGTTCGCGCCAGACCATCCACTATCTCGTTACCAAGCCGGAGGCCGAAAAAGTCGCCGATATGGGCCGCTTCCTGACGACCGAGCAGTGGTACGAAAACCCCAAGGATGCGTTTGGCCGCAGCCCGTCGATCATGGGTTACGACCGCGACAAGAACCAGATTATCACCCAGGACAACCGCGTCTGGATCTCGGGTCTGAGCGACGAGGGCGGCGCGGGTTCGTGGCTGGCCACCATCATGAAGCAGCTCGATAATCCGACCCCGGAAGAGGTCGCCAAGTTCGAGCGTTTCGCATCTGAAACCCTGTGGGGTGACATCCAGGTCTCCGAAGGCGACGACAAGTATGGCGTGCGCAAGTCGGTCATGTTCTATGACCCTGCCATGCCCGAAGGCACCTATGACCCGGCTTTGAACTGGAAGGTGTGGTCGGCGTGGGACCGCAAGGGCGCCGGTGATCTTGGCCGTTCCTACAACTATCCGCACCCGGCCGCCGCCTGGTGGACCCTCTATCGCCTCGGCCGCTATCATACCGGCCTGACGACGAAGGAGAGCTGGCAGACCTATCTGACGCGCGCCGCCGAGACGACCAAGGCCATGATGGCCAAGGCGCCTTACTATACCCAGTTCGGACAGATGGAAGGCGATGTCTTCGTTTACATTCTCGAGGATCTAAAGCGCGAAGGCCAAGAAAACGCAAAATATGGCGAGCTTGCAACCGAGGTCGAGGCGCTGATGAAAAAGCGCGCCGATCACTGGCAAACCCTGAAATATCCGTTTGGTTCGGAAATGCCGTGGGATTCGACCGGCCAGGCCGAAGTCTATATGTGGGCACGATATTTCGGCGACCAGAAGGCGGCGGATTCGACGCGCGAAGTCATTCTCGCTTACGACCCGACGGTGCCGCACTGGGGCTATAACGGTTCAGCGCGCCGCTTCTGGGACTTCCTCTATGCCGGCAAGACGTCGCGTATCGAGCGCCAGCTGCATCACTACGGCTCGTCGCTCAATGCGGTGCCCCTGTTCGATGCCTACCGCGCCAATCCGCAGGACTTCCACCTGCTGCGCGTCGCCTATGGCGGCCTGATGGGTTCGCTGACCAATATCGACGACGAGGGCTTTGGTTCCGCCGCCTTCCATTCTTTCCCGGACATGATGAAGTTCGACGGCATGAACGGCGATTACGGCATGAGCTTCTTCGGTCATGCGGTTGCTGCGGCCTCTTACCTGGTCGACCATCCGACTTTTGGCTGGGTCGGCATGGGCGGCATCGTCACGGAAGCCCCCGACACCATTACCTTAGCGCCGAAAGACAGCGCCCGCAGTCGCGTCTTCGTTGCGCCGGCCGGGCTGTGGCTGACCCTCAAGGCGGGAAAGATTGAGACCGTCAGCTACAGCCCGTCTACCGGCAAGGTTACAATGAACCTCGCGCCAGCGACGGCCACCACGCCGCAGGCCTTCCTGGACATCGAAGTGACAACCAGGGACGGCCGTGCCTACGCGCCAGCATCGATTCAGGCGGGCCCGCGCGGCGGCTATGCCATTCCGCTCGGCGCAGGCACCACCCCGGTGGAGCTGGTGCCGCAAAAATAAAGTTACTTCTGAGAGGATCGCGGCTTGGCTGCGGTCCTTTTTTCGTCCACCCTCGTCGGTTAAACGACAAGAAATAAAGGAACCCCATGGGATTGTTCGGACCCTTAAAGCCCTTGCAGCGCGCCGAAGAAGACGGCAAGGCCCTGGCGAAAACCCTGAGCTGGCCACACCTTATGGCGCTCGGCATTGGCGGCATTATCGGGACTGGCATCTACACCCTGACTGGCGTCGGCGCCGGCCTGGCCGGACCGGGCGTCATCATCTCGTTTGCCCTGTGCGGACTGGTCTGCGCCTGCGCGGCCCTGTGCTACACAGAGATGTCGACCCTGATCCCGACGGCGGGTTCGGCCTATACCTACAGTTATTCGAGCATGGGCGAGATCGTTGCCTGGGTCGTCGGCTGGGCGCTTATCCTCGAATACTCCCTGGCCTGCTCGACGGTTGCCGTTGGCTGGTCGGCCCACTTGATCGGCTTCCTCGAAGAGGCCATTGGATTGAAACTGCCTGCGCTCCTGCTGGCCGGCCCGTATGCGGGCGGCCTGGTCAATCTGCCGGCGGTATTTGTTTCACTGGCCGTTATGGGCCTGCTGCTGATTGGCGCGCGCGAAAGCGCCACGCTCAACATCATCCTGGTTATCATCAAGATCGTGGCCTTGGGCGCCTTCATCATCCTCGGCTTCCCGGCCATCCAGGCCGGCAATTACGATCCCTTCATGCCGTTCGGCTTCATGGCGCATGAGATTGGTGGCGAGAAGTTCGGCGTCATGGCTGCGGCCGCCATCGTCTTCTTCGCCTTCTTCGGCTTTGATGCCGTCTCGACCTCGGCGGAGGAGGCCAAAAATCCTGGCCGCGACCTGACGGTCGGCATCCTGGGCTCCATGGCCGTCTCGACCCTGATCTACATGCTGGTCGCGGCCGTTGCGATCGGCGCTGTTGGATATCAGGATATCTCGTCTTCGGGTGAGCCCCTGCCGCACGTCCTGCGTACACTGGGTCAGCCACTGGTCGCGACACTTGTCGGCGGCGCGGCTATCGTCGCTCTGCCATCGGTCATCCTGGTCATGATGTACGGCCAGAGCCGCATCTTCTTCGTCATGGCGCGCGATGGCCTGCTGCCCAAGGCCGTGGCTGCGGTCAACAGCAAGGGCTCGCCGGCGCTCATCACCCTGATCACCGGCATCGTCGTTGCGCTGGGCGCGGGTTTCGTGCCGTTGAAAAAGATTGCCGAGCTATCGAATGCCGGCACCCTGATCGCCTTTATCGCCGTTGCGCTGTCGATGATCATATTGCGCAACAAACTGCCGAATGAACCGCGCAGCTTCAAAGTGCCGCTGCACTGGATCGTCGGCCTGGTCACCATCGGCGGCTGCGCCTTCATCTTCTCGAGCCTGCCGGTGCAGAGCCAGGGCTTCACCCTGATCTGGATGGTCGTGGGGCTTTTGGTCTACTTCGCCTACGGTCGTTGGAACAGCGTATTGCGCAAGGCCCAATAGAGGCCTGCTACAAGTAAAAGAGGCTGCGGATCGCTCCGCAGCCTCTTTTAAAATTCCTGACGACGTCACGCTGCCGGGTTTCGTTCGATTTCGAACTGTTTGCGCAGGTCTTCCAAGGTCGAGTTGATGTGATCGTACATCATACCCTCGACGACCTTGGCCTGGCCCGCCGCCCAAGCTTCGTACATGGCGGTGTGTTCCGCATGGGCGCGGCTGTCGCGGCCGGCCGGCTCAAGGTGTTTGCCGACATAGCGTTCGGAAATCAGGTTCAGGCGCTCGACGACCTGGATAGTGACCTGGCGCTGGATCGGGCGGACCAGGGCCATATGGAAATTGCGGTTCATCTTGCCGACTTTTGAACGTTCTGAGCCGGCGGCCTCATCGAGCGCCAGCAAGGCGTTGTGCGCCACCTTCTTGTCGGCATCGGTTGCCTTTTTTGACGCCACGCCTACCGCCTCCGGTTCGATTTTCAGACGCAGGGCGTAGACCTCCTCGACCTCATCAAAGGATAGGGAGCGGACGAAGAAGCCGCGATTGGTGATGTAGAACAGCAGACCGTCCTGCTCCAGGCGGGCGAAGGCCTCACGCAAAGGGATCTTGCTGACACCGAGTTCGGCAGCGAGGGCATCCTGGCGGATAGCGGTATCCGCCGGCAGATCGCCCGAAATGATCCGGTCACGGATCAACGCATAAATTTGCTCAGAGAGGGTTTGTACAACAATAGCCATGCTTTATCGGCCTCGATTCATCTGTGCAGTCTGCACCGATTGGTACGCGTTACAATATTATTCAAGTGATTATATTGTATACAGGTGTGTGAATTTTCGTTGAATGCGACATTTCTGACGCGGAAAGTCATTTAAAGAACCTGGAAGCCCTGCCAGAAGGTGTCTTCGCGGTCGATCCAGATCGTGTTGAAGCCGGTCGAAATCGCGCTGCCTTCGATCGACGGAATGATTGCCGTCTGATCGCCCAGCCTGGTTTCGGTCTCCACCTTGCCGATGAAACGGCTGCAGATATAGCTTTCGTGCACAAAGCTGTCGCCGACCTTCAGACGTCCTTTGGCGTGCAGGTGGGCGATGCGGGCCGAGGTGCCCGTACCGCACGGCGAACGATCGATGGCACGTTCGCCATAGAAAACAGCGTTGCGGCCGTCGGCGCCGTCGTGTTTCGGCTTGTCAGCCCACAGGACATGGCTGACGCCGCGAATGGTCGCATCCATCGGGTGAACAGGCTCGTAAGCCGCGCGCACCAACTCGCGAATCGTCCGGCTCAATTCGATGATTCGCGCCGCGCCCAGATCGTCAAGACCGGTATACCGGCCTTGAGGCTCGATAATGGCGTAGTAGTTACCGCCATAAGAGACGTCGACCTTTAGCGGGCCGAAGTCCGGCACGTCGATCTCGATACCGGTCCGGGCCAAATAGGCCGGGACATTGGTGATTTTGATCGAGGTGACCTTGGGACCGCTGGTCATGTAGGTAATGTCGATGACACCGGCCGGCACCTCCAGCTTGAGACTTCCGGGCGTGCGTGGCGTAATCAGGCCATTTTCCAGCGCAAAGGTCACGATGCCGATCGTACCGTGCCCGCACATGGGCAGGCAGCCTGAGGTTTCGATAAACAGGATGCCGGCATCGGTATCGTCACGCGTCGGCGGATAGAGGAAACCGCCGGACATCATATCGTGTCCGCGCGGCTCAAAGCAAAGGCCGGTTCGGATCCAGTCGAAGCGTGTCAGAAAATCCTGGCGGCGCTCGGACATGGAGTTGCCCTTAAGGAGCGGAGCGCCCCCGGCGACAAGACGGACCGGATTGCCTGCGGTATGGCCATCGATGGCAAAGAAGGTATGGCGCATAGCGGGCTCATATAGAAGGTAGGATAGTTAGGCCGCTTTTACGATCTTCAGGCTCGGGCGGGAAGCCGCTGCCTTTTCGACCATGGCGGTGACTTCGGCGCGGCGCGCACCTGTCAGAGGCATGCGCGGCATGCGGACGCGTTCCGAACCGCGGCCCATGATCTGCTCAGCCAGCTTGATCGACTGGACGAGATCGTGCTCGGCATCGAGGTGCAGCAGCGGCAGGAACCAGCGGTAGATTTCGCGGGCCGTGTCGATATCGCCGGCCTCCAGCGCCTTGACCAGCATGACCGATTCGTGCGGGAAGGCGGAGGTCAGGCCTGACACCCAACCTTGGGCGCCCAGCAGCAGGCCTTCGAAGGCGACGTCGTCGAGACCGGCAAACAGGACATAGCGGTCACCGAAGGCGTTATACATGTCGGTGAAGCGGCGGGTGTCCGGCGTTGATTCCTTGACGGCGACGATATTCTTGACGGGCTTCAGTGCTTCCAGCACCTCATTGGTGATAGCGACGCGATAAGCCGTCGGGTTATTGTAGAGCATGATTGGCAGCTTCGTCGCCTCAGCGACATGGGTGAAGTGCGCGATCAGCTCTTCAGTGCGAGGTACATAGACCATGGCAGGCAGCAGCATCAGGCCGTCGGCGCCCAGCGCTTCGGCATCTCTCACCCAGGCACAGGCCAGCGGCGTGGTAAGCTCCGACACACCGGTGACGACCGGGACACGACCAGCGACGACTTCGACAATGGCTTTCAGCAGGGTGCGCTTTTCGTCAGCGGTCAGAGAGTTGTTTTCTCCGCAGGTTCCCATGGCAATAATGCCCGTCACACCGTCACGGATGAGGTCGTCAACGACACGCTGCGTATCCGCGTAGTCAATCGAAAGATCTTCCTTGAACTGCGTGGTTACCGCCGGAAAAACGCCGCGCCAGTCGATTCTCATAAAAATGCTCCATGAACCCGTATACAGGTTATACGGTATACTATATGCGATAATGCTGTGCAACAAGGATGATTAAGGTATGGACGTAATTGTGGTCGGCGGAGGGGTAGTGGGCCTCAATATCGCCCTGTCTCTACAATCGCTGGGACAGACGATCACCCTGATCGAGCGCGAGCGCAACCATACCTCGGCCAGCTACGGCAACGCCGGTCATATCGCCATCGAGCAGGTCGAGCCTTTGGCGTCGATGGCGATGATTCGCTCCGCACCCGGAAGACTCTATCCGAAAGGGGCGCTGGCCCTGCCGGTTTCCGCCGTCGCGCACTGGCTGCCTTTTTCACTGCGCCTGCTAAGGGCGGCGCAACCTGCACGGTTCGATGCCGGTAAGGCGGCGCTATCAGCCCTGATCGCAGACGCCATGCCGGCCTGGCACAGGCGGGTAGCTGATATCGGCGCCACTGACCTGCTGCGCACGGACGGACATTATATAGTGTGGGAGACGCCTGAGAGCGCGCGCAAGGGAAGGGCGGTCTGGGCCACGGCTGATACCGGCACCGTGACTTTTCACGACGCGACGGAAGACGAACTGCGCGACCTGGCGGCGGTAACGACCGTGCCGATCCACGGCGCCATCCGCTTCGAGAACACTGGCCAGATCACAGACAATCGACGTTTGCTCACGAAGCTTGAAGCCGTCTTTGTCGCGCGCGGCGGCGTAATAGTCACTGCCGACGCAACCAATATAACCGATGGTGATGCACCACAGGTCCAAGTAAGCCATGGCGCGGTGATGCCGGCCAGGCAGGTCGTTGTCGCGGCCGGCGTCTGGTCCAAGACCTTGCTGGAACCGCTGGGCATTCGCGTGCCGATCATCGCCGAGCGCGGCTACCATATCCAGTCGACCGCACACACATGGCCGCGCGGCCTGCCGCCTATCGTGTTCGAGGACCGCTCGATGATCGTCACCGGTTTCGAAAGCGGTTTGCGCGCCGCCAGCTTCGTCGAGTTGGATCATGTATCGGCGCCGCCCGACCGCAGCAAGTGGAACCGCCTGCGCCGCCACGCCTCAGACCTGGGCCTGCCTTTCACCGATCTGACGAGTACCGAAGAATGGTACGGCGCCCGGCCGACCTTGCCCGACTATTTGCCGGCCATCGGCCGGCTGACGCCCAGCAGCAATATCTGGTATGCCTTTGGACACCAGCACCTTGGCCTTACGCTTGCGGCCGTGACGGGTGAGATCGCGGCTGACATGCTCGTTGGCGGCACAGTGCCCAAGGCCTTCTCTCTCGAAAGATTTCGGTAGGAAAATACATGATCGGCTCCTCTACAATCGAACGCGAACTCGCGGCCCTGACGCCTCCGCCATCCGCACCTCAGATCACCCGTGAGGAACGTCTGATGCGGCTCGACAAGGCACGGCGCCTGACGCGCGATATGGGCGCCGGTGCACTGCTGGTGGGGGCGGGGGCCTCATTGCGCTATTTCGGCGGTCTACCCTGGGGTGCATCGGAACGGCTGATCGGCCTGCTGCTGCCGGTCGATGGCGATCCCATCCTGATCTGCCCCTATTTCGAGCGCGGTTCCGTCGAGGCCGACATGCAGATCGCAATGGATTACCGGCTGTGGCACGAGCACGAAAGCCCCTATGCGCTGATCAAACAGGCGCTCGGCGATTGGGGCGTGACCAAGCTGGCGATCGATCCGGCCATGGCGTTTGAAATGGTCAGCCGCCTGGGCAAGGAGACTGGCGTCGAAATCCATGAGGGCTCCTCGGTCATTAATGGCTGCCGCATGTACAAGTCGCCGGCCGAACTGGCGGCCATGCAGCAGGCCAAGTCGATGACGCTTCAGGTCCATCACGCGACATCGCGGATCCTGCATGAAGGCATTACGACCGCTGAGGTTACGCAGTTCATAGAGGCCGCGCACCGCAAGCTGGGCGCGGCCGGCAATTCGTTCTGCATCGTGCAGTTTGGGCATGGCACAGCCTTTCCGCACGGCCTGCCAGGTGTGCAAACCCTGCGGGAAAACGATCTCGTCCTGATCGATACCGGCTGCTACGTCCAGGGCTATTCGTCGGATATCACCCGCACCTATGCCTTCGGCAAGGTGGATGGCGAACACCGCCGCATCTGGGAGATCGAAAAGGAAGCCCAAGCGGCTGCGTTTGCGGCGGTCGAGGTTGGGCTCCCTTGCGAAACCGCCGATTATGCTGCGCGGAAAGTCCTGCAAAAATACAATCTCGGCCCTGACTACGACCTTCCTGGGACGCCGCACCGTACGGGTCATGGCATCGGCCTCAGCATCCACGAGCCCGCCTACCTGGTGCGTGGTGACAGAACCCCGTTTGCGCCCGGCATGTGCTTTTCCAATGAGCCGATGATTGTGGTGCCAGAACGATTCGGCATCCGGCTGGAAGACCACATGTATGTCACAGAAAATGGAGCGAAGTGGTTTACGGAACCGCAGGACGCCATTGACCGGCTTTAGTCGTTCAGGCTCCGCAGCAAAGCTTTCTTGATCAGGGCAATGCGCTCAGGCGTCAGTTCGCCTAAGGTGCCGCGCTCTTGGGGCGTCACGTGAGCAAGCGGCGCCTCGCCGAAGATATGATGGTCGAACAGAGCCTTCCAGATCGCCTTATGCGATTGCGGCTGGTCACGCAGCGCCAGAACAGCGTGAAA